>CAZMWA010000026.1:0-9545 GCA_964569405.1 uncultured Vicinamibacteraceae bacterium
ATGGTCAACCTCATCGCCGGCCGCCGGGTCGTCCCCGAGCTCGTGCAGGACGCCTTCACGGCCGCGGCCCGCTCGTCGTCCGTGAGGTAGCGCACCACCTCGGTGCTGACCGCCGCGGCCGTGAAGGCGTCCTGCACGAGCTCGGGGACGACCCGGCGGCCGGCGATGAGGTTGACCATGCCCACCGTGTCGACGTGCGCGAACGCGCGCACGACCCCGTAGGTGAGCGCGGACAGCCGGTAGACGATGACCATGGGGCAGCCGTGCAGGGCGGCCTGCACCGTGGCGGTGCCCGAGGCGGTGACGGCCGCGTCGGCCGCGGCCAGCGCCGCGTCGGCCCCCGACTCGACCGTCGCCAGCGGCGCGCCGGCGGCCGCGAGCGCCGCCAGCGGGGCGAACAGGCCGTCGTCGAGGTGCGGGGCGCGCGCGACGACGAACTGCGCCGCCGGCACCCGGCGGCGGACCAGCGCCGCCGCGCGGACCATTTCCGGCAGGAGCGCGCGCACCTCGTTCGGCCGGCTGCCCGGCAGCAGGGCGACGGTCGGTGCCGCCGGGTCGAGGCCGCCAGCGCGCAGGAACTCGGCGCGCGGCCGCGCCGGCCGGGCCAGCTCCACCAGCGGATGGCCGACGAAGTCCACCGGGATGCCGGCGTCGCGGTAGATGGCGGCCTCGAAGGGAAAGATGACCAGCGCGCGCCGCGCGATGCGCCGGATGGTGCGCAGCCGGCCCCGCCGCCACGCCCACACCTGCGGGCAGACGTAGTAGACGACCGGGACGCCCAGGCGGCGGAGCGCGCCGGCCAGGCGGAAGTTGAAGTCGGGAAAGTCGAGCGGGACGAAGACGTCCGGGCGCTCGGCGCGCGCCAGCCGCAGCAGGCGGCGGTAGACGGCGATGGAGCGCGGCAGGACGGCCAGCGCCTCGGACAGCCCGGTGACCGTCAGCCCGCGGTAGTCCTCGACGGCCTCGCCGCCGCCGGCGCGCAGGCCCGGACCGCCCAGCCCGTACACGCGCGCCGCGGGGTGGAGGCGGCGGATGGCGCCGGCGAGCGCGCCGGCGTACAGATCGCCCGACGGCTCGCCGCAGGAGACGAGGACCTTCACCGCCCGCCGGCGTCGATGCCGTACAGGTCGACGCTGGCGATGGGCACCACCTCGTAGTCGTCGAAGCCGACGCCGGGCAGGTCGTCGACGAACGCCGCGGCGTCGCCGACCAGGACGATGGCGAGGGTGTCCGGGCGCAGGAAGTTGCGCGCCACGCGCTGGATGTCGTTGGGCGTCACGGCCCGCACGCGCTCGGGAAAGGTCTCGAGCGCGTCGAGGTCGAGGCCGAAGAGCACCGCCTCGAGCACCTGCGTGGCGATGGCGTTCGGCGTCTCGATCGACAGCGGGAAGTTGCCCGCCAGGTAGTCCTGCGCGCCGCGCAGCTCGCTGTGGCGCACGCGGTCGCGCTGCAGCCGGGCTATCTCGTCCACCATCAGGCGCAGCGCCTCGCCGGTGGCCGGCGAGCGGGTCTCGGTCTGCGCCATGAAGTCGCCGGTGAACTGCCGGCCGGCCAGGTCGGCCGAGGCCGCGTAGGTCAGCGAGCGGGCCGTGCGCAGCACGCTGCCGAGCCGGTTGCCGCCCTCGCCGCCGAGGATCTTGATGGCCACGTCGAACGTCAGGAAGTCGGGGTGGGCGCGCGGCAGGGCCAGGTGCCCCACGCGCATCACCGTCTGCACGGCGTCCGGCTTGTCCACGACGAGCAGCCGGCGCGCGGGCGTCGGCGGCTCGACGAAACTCGGCACCGGCAGGTCGCCCCGCTCCCAGTCGCCGAGGACGCGGCGGACGCCGGCCAGCGCCTCGTCCGCGGTCACGTCGCCGACGACGGCCAGAATCGCGTTGTTCGGGATGTAGTGCGCGGCGTGGAACGCCGCCAGGTCGGCGCTGCGGATGCGCTGCAGCGAGGCGGGCGTGCCGTTCACCGGCCGGCCGTACGGGTGCCCGCCGTAGACGAGCTGGCCGAAGACGATGCCGGCCACGTAGCCCGGATCGTCCTGGCTGACCTGCATGCTCGACAGCAGTTGGCGGCGGTGGCGCTCGATCTCGGCCGGGTGGTAGGTGGGCCGGCGCACGACGTCGGACAGCAGGTCGAGGGCGAGGTCGAAGTCGTCCTTCAGCACCAGGATGTTGACGAAGCTCAGGTCGCTGCCGGCGCCCACGGCGAGGCTGCCGCCGACATTGTCGATCGTCGCGGCCAGCTCCTGCGCATTGCGGCCGCCCGCGCCCTGGTCGAGCAGCTCGGCGGCCATGGCGGCGACGCCCGGCAGCTCCTCCGGGTCGTTCGTCGCGCCGGCGCGGACCAGCAGGCGGATGTTGACCACGGGCTGCTCGTGCGCGCCCACCACCACCACCTGCAGGCCGTTGTCGAGCCGCTTGAGCTCGTAGGCCGGGAAGTGCACCTCGGGCGCGAGCAGCGGCGGCGGCGGGGTCTCGGCCGGCCAGTCGGGGACCTGCTCCCCGGCGGCGGCCGGCGCGAGCGCCAGCGCCAACGCGAGCAGCACGGCCGCGAGCGGACAACGCCGCGCCCCCGGGCGCCGCGCGGTCATCGCGACGCCACCCCCAGCGTAGGTCGCCGGTAGCCGCGCGAGCCGCGCGGCAGGATGGTCAGCACCAGGCGGTTGTCCTCGCGAAAGTAGGTGCGCGCCACGCGCTGCACGTCGTCCTTGCTGACGTTCATGAAGATGTCGAACTCGCCGTCGGCCGTCGTGATGTCGTCGTGGATCACCGCCGCGTGGGCCAGGTGCGCCGCCTTCTGCGAGTTGGTGATGCGGCCGATGATGTAGTCGCGCGCGAACTGGTTCTTCGTGCGTTGCAGCTCCTCATCGCTGACCGGATCCTGCTTCAGCCGCTCGAGCTCGCCGATGAGCGCGTCGGCGGCCTCGTCCGGCCGGCGCCCGGGGGCCACGATGGCGACCGCGTAGAACAGGTTGGGGTCCTCGATGAGGTTGCCCTGGCCGAAGGCGGAGACGGCGAGCTCGCCGTCGTAGACCAGGCTGCGGTAGATGCGCGAGCTGAGCCCGTCGGAGAGCACCTTCGACGCGATGTGCAGCGGGTAGGCGTCGGGATGCCCGTCGTAGGTGATGTGGTGCGCCACCACGACGGCGGGCAGCGGCCAGTTGTCGGCCTCCACGGTCAACCGCCGCTCGGCCTGCCAGGCCGGCTCGCGCGGGATCTCGCGCGGCACCGGGCGGCCCGCCTTCGGGACGCGGCCCAGGTAGTGCTCGATCATCTCCATCGTGTTGTCGGGGTCGATGTCGCCCACGACGACGATGGTGGCGTTCTCCGGCGTGTAGTAGGTCTCGTAGAACTCGCGCACGTCGGCGATGGACGCCGCCTCGAGGTCCTCCATCGACCCGATGGCCGTGTGCTTGTAGGGATGGACGTCGAACGCGTGGTCGTAGACGATCTCCGAGAGCAGCCCGAACGGCTCGTTCTCGTAGCGCCAGCGGCGCTCCTCCTTGACGACCTCGCGCTCGGCGTCGAGCGTGCGCCGGTTGATGCGCAGCGTCGCCATGCGGTCGGCCTCCAGCCACAGCACCAGCGGCAGGTACTGCGACGGCACGGTCTGCAGGAACACCGTGGCGTCCTCGGTCGTGTAGGCGTTGCCGTCGCCGCCGACGCGCGAGATGTGCGTCAGGTGCTGGTCGGGCCGGACGTTCTTCGAGCCCTTGAACATCAGGTGCTCGAACAGGTGCGCGAAGCCCGTGCGCCCCGCCGGCTCGTTCTTCGACCCGACGTGGTACCACACCTCGACGTGGACGATCGGCGTGGAGTGGTCCTCGGACAGCACCACCTTCAGCCCGTTGTCGAGCGTGAAGAGCCGGTAGTCGAGCTTCGGCGGCCGGTTCTGGCCGGACAGCGGCGCAGTGAAGAAGGCGAGCAGCAGGATGCCGAAGGCGAGCGCCCCGGCGCCGGCCGGAATGCGGATCTTGGCGGCCATGCCGGGGATTATCTCACAGTCCCCGATCCCTCTTTACGGGATATCATCGTGCGCGCAGTTCACGTTCCAGCGTATCGACTCGTCCGATCAGCTTCGCGATCTGCCAGCCGTTGAACAGGGCACCGGCAGCCGCCAGTGCCGATGCAACTGCTGTAAACACGGCCACGATCTCCATCGTCTGCACGGTCCCCTCCTTCGACCTCGCCTTCATCGTACCTCGCCACGGATCCGGCGAACGCTATCATGATAGTTGGCGTGGAACTCCGACACTTCAGTCTCGAGCGCTACAAGGGCTATGCCCGGCGCGCCGAGGTGGAGCTCGCTCCCCTGACCATCCTCGTCGGGCCCAACAACTCGGGCAAGACCGCGCTCGCGCAGGCCATCGCGTTGCTGGCGGGCGGTCTGGCGCCGTCGGACAGCGACGCCCGGGAACCGCTGCCGCTCGAATCGTTCGGAATCCGGCACGGGGAGACCTTCGAGGATCTGGTGACGGGGCGCGCCGTGCACGGCCGGCTGCGGCTGTCCGTCACCCTGAGGGGCGAGGACGGCGAGTCGTCCCTCGCCGCGACCGTCACGAACGTCGTCACGCCGGGACGAGCGCCCGAGCGGCAGATTTCCGACTGGTGTCTGCAAGGCAACGGCCGGGAGATCGTGGCGGAGAGGCAGGGGTTCGATGAGAGCTCGGACTACCGGGTTTCGGTCCCTGGGACATCGCCCAAGCTTCGACCCATTGCTTGGCGAGGGCTACTCCCCAGGCAACCCGGCACCCTCGGGGACTGGATCGGCCCACAGGTCGACGACCTGCGGCTCTGGGCCACCGGCGTTCGCCACCTGCGTTGCCCACGGCATCTGCTCCCGCCGCCCTTTCGCAAGGCGGAGCGCGCGCCCGCGAGCATCGGATCCGACGGACGCGACACACCGCTGGCCCTCGCGGCGGACGATGCGTTGCGCGAATCGGTTCGCGACTGGTACCGCAAGACCTTCGGCGTGCGCATCGAACTGGTTGCGCAAGGGCGCTACTTCGAGCTGGTGACCGGCACGCCGCTCGCGGACGACGACGTACGCATCGGGCAGGCCGGCCGCGGACTCTCCCACGTGCTGCCGGTCGCGGTCACGGCGCTGACCGCGCGCAGGGCCGGTCCCGGCGTCGACGTCATCGAACATCCCGAGGCCGAGCTCCACCCCGCAGCGCACGCGGACATCGCCGAACTCCTGTTCGAGAACCTCGCCGGGCCCGCGCGGCCCCTGATCGTCGAGACCCATTCGGAGATGATTCTGCTCCGCGCCCGGCGCTGGGTAGCCGAAGGAAGGTTGCCCGCGGAGCACGTGCTGGTCTATTGGGTCCACACGGAACCGGGGCGCGGATCCCTGGTGGAGAAGATCGGTATACGGGAGACTGGCGAGATGGAGACCTGGCCGGACGGCGTCTTCATCGAGGACTACGAGGAGATCCTCGCCATCCGGCGCGCCGCCCGGGGCAAGGCCGAGGGATAGCCGAGGGTGCGCATCGTCATCGACGTCAGCGCGGCCAATGATCCGGACGCGCACCAGTGGCTCGACCGCATTCTGCACAGGATCGAAGACGGCTGGCATGTCTGGGACCTGACCGATACGCCGGATGCCGAAGCCATCGAGGCCACGACGTGGGCCAGCGACCCCGGGAGGCAGGGCAATCGACTGCGCGCGCTGCTCGTCGCAGCGACGCAGCGCAGCGCCTGGTCACTCGCTCCGCACACCCGGCGCGTGCGCGTGACCGCGCATCCGGCCGCGGCGGACGATCTCCTGCCGGAGCGGGCATCCCGGCTGGCTGCCGAGCCTCTGGTGATCCTCGTCGAGAACAGGGACAGCGACGGGGCGTTCGTCCGGCGCATGGTGACAGAGCTTGACAAGTCTCTGCACGGCGTCTGGCGGCGCGACGGGGAACCCATCCGATTCGACAGCGTCGGCGGCGCCGGCCAGATGCCGCAGGAAGTCGCGAGACGGGCACTCGCGCCGTGTCGCCCGCGGCTGGTAGCCGTCATCGACAGCGACCGGAAGGGTCCTGGAGACGCGGAGAGCGAAGACGCCCGGCGACTGCGTGCGACTTGCGATCGGCACGGGCTCCCGTGCTGGGTGCTTGCCAAACGGGAGGCGGAGAACTATCTGCCGCGAGTCCTCCTCGAAGAGAGGCCCGATACCGGCGCCGACTACGCCAGGCGGGTCGACGCTTGGGATAGGCTCAACGAAGATCAGAAGGACTTCTTCGACATGAAGCACGGCCTGCCGGAGACACCCTCGGGGATCGAGCAGAATCTGTTCGGCGGCTTGCCGGAAGCCGACCGGGAGATTCTTGCCACAGGATTCGGACTCAACGTGCATGAATGCTGGAACGTGTGGCACGTGCGGGGGGTCGGGGACGAACTGCTGGCTCGCGGGCAAGACGACCTCGAGCACGGCATCGCGCTGATCCGCCGGGAGCTGTAGTCATGCCCGATGGCAGGCAGAAACGGACCGAGGTCGTTTCGGAGATCGTCTTTCTCGGCAAGCTCGTGGAACGCGTCGCCGCTGGCAAGATCCGCGTGCCGAGGTTCCAGCGCGCCTTCGTGTGGAAGCAGCCCGACCTGAGCGCGCTGCTCGACAGCGTTCTGCGCGGCTTTCCCATCGGCTCGATTCTCGTCTGGGAGACGGACAGGGACATCGAGTCGCCCCCCTGCATCGGCCCGATTGAAATCGGTTCTCGCCCGGACGGCGTGGTCGGCTACATACTCGACGGCCAGCAGCGCGTCTCGACCCTCGCGGGCACGTTGCGGCTGATGGGCGGCACGGCCTCGATCGTGGACCAGATCGAGTGGCGCGTGTACTACGACCTCGACGAGCAAGCATTCGTCGACCACCGCAAGGCCGTGAAGGATTCAGTCGGCGGTCATGAATCCGCGAGGGACCCGGACCCGAGGTACTTCCCTGTGCGCAGCCTGCTCAACACGGCGGGGTTCTTCGAAGCCTGCCGCCGTATACAGGAAGCGCAGGTCGACGACGAGCACAGCCGGCGCCGACTCGACGCGGCCGACCGGCTCGCGAGCGCCTTTCGGGACTACCAGCTCCCGCTCGTCAGCATCCGCGAGGCGGACCTCGAGAGCGCCGTCACGGTCTTCGCCCGCCTGAACCGTACGGGACGCAGGATGGCCGAGGACGAGCTGGTGTCGGCGCTCACCTACCAGGAAGGACAGTTCCATCTCGCCAGCATGCTCGACGAGTTCAAGGCCGAGCTGAAGAAGAAGGGCTTTGGAGGTCTCGACCGAGTATTCCTTCTCAGATCCGTGCTCGCGGCGCTCGAGCTGGACATCTACGCCAAGGACTGGGCGGACCTCATGGTCAAGCCGGAAGTCCGCAAGAGGCTCCCGGAAGGGTTCGAAGCCGCCAAGCAAGGCATCGGACTCGCCCTGCAGATGCTCCAGAGTCTCGGCGTCACTTCCGACCGCCTGCTGCCCTACGGACTACAGCTCGTGCTACTCGGCGAGTTCCATCGCATCTGCCCGCGGCCGTCGGCAGAAACGGCCGAGTTGCTGAGGCGCTGGTTCTGGGTGACGTCGTTCACCGGCTGGTTCGGCGGCGTCAACACCGCGCAGGCGAAGCGTGCCCTCGAGGAAATCCGGAACCTTGCAAGGGGAAAAAGCGAGGCGTTCAACGTGGTCGATCCGGACGCGCCGGCGGAGCCGTTTCCCGACCGGTTCGACGCGCGAAGCGCCCGCGTGCGCGCGTTCCTGCTGTACCTGGCGTCGCTTCGTCCTGGATCGCTCGGACGAAACGGCGGCCTGGATCCGGGTGGGCTCCTGACCCAACTGGGAACCGACGCGGTGGGTTACGTAGTATCCAATCCCGACCCGCGCGAACTGGTATCCAGTCCGGCGAACCGGATGTTCGTGGACGCGCGCCACGTCGGGCAGGCTGTGGGAGCATTGGCGGACCTGGATGAGGACTCGTTGAGGAGAGTTCTGCCAACGCACGGCTTCCCGCTCGACTGCATCGGCCTGCTCCGCAACGGCGACCGGGCGAGCCTCTTGAGGAGGCGACTGGACACGCTGATACACGGCGAACGCGCCTTCATGACGGAACGCAGCGTGACCCTTCCCGTGGAACGGACGGCGCCGACGATCGCCGACAGCGAGGCGTCCGACAACGAATAGCCGCTCTTGCCGGCGACCCAGCTTGCTGTTGTCGCGCCGAGAGACGCCCGTGCCGCAGAGCCGGGCACATCTCACCACGCCCGCGCCGTCAGGCGCACGCCGAGCCGGAACCAGCGGGGGGTGTCGCGCGTGAACTGGCCGGCGTCGATGCGCCGCTCCCAGCCGGCGAGCAGGTCGACGGCCCCGACGCCGGCCGGCAGCCGGACGCCGGCCAGCAGCCGGCCGCCGCGGCGCGTGGAGCGGCCGAGCTGCGCGCGCTCGACCGGGACGACGACGCCCGTGGCGGCGGCGACGAGCGAGATGCGCGGGTTGAGCGGCAGCTCGGCGGCCGCGTGCATCTCGAGCTGCGCGGCATAGTCGACGTTGGCGCGCTCGACCGTGCCCATGGCCCGCGCGGCGGCGTCCACCCGCAGCGGTCCGACGGCGAAGCGGTCGCCGTAGGAGACGCCGACCATGTTCCAGGACACGCTGCCGAGGTCGGCCCGGTCGGCGAGATGGCGCGACACGTGGTGGAAGGTGGCGCCGAGCTCCCCGCGCGGGAGCCGGACGAAGACGGCGAAATCGGTGGTGTAGCTGTTCTGGTTGGGGTCGACGTCGCGCAGCTCGCTGCCGATGATGGTCTCGAGGCTGGCCAGCAGGTTGCCGCGCACCACGCCGAGGTCGAACAGATCGACATCGATGCCGAGGTCGGCGTCCCAGTTGTAGCGGGCGTCGGCGCGGGGCCCGGCCAGGCGCGTGATGTCGAGGGTGGTGCCGAGGGCCGTCAGCACCCCGCGGGCGGGCGGGACGTCCATGCGCGGGAGCGGGCCGCCCAGCGTCTGGGCCGCCGCCGGCGCCGGCGGCCGGAGCGCCGCGCAGCAGAGCGCCGCCCCCAGCAGGAGCGGGCCGCAGCGGCGGGCGGTAGCGTGCATGGCAGGCCGGCGCACAGTATCATGGAGGATAGTCGTGAACGGTCTTGCCGAGCGGATCCTGACGCTGATTCCCGACGGGGTGTCGCCGCCGGGCGCGCTGGGCTGGCTGTTCGGGATCTCGCTGCTGCTGTTCGCCGGGACGCTCGGGGCGATGCCGGTGGTGATCGCGCGCATGCGCGCGGACTACTTCGTGCGGCCCGACGCGCCGGATACCGGCGGGCGCTACCCCGTCCTCCGCTGGGTGCTGCTCGCGCTCAAGAACCTGCTCGGCCTCGTCCTGCTGCCGGCGGGGCTGGCGATGCTGGTCCTCCCGGGCCAGGGCATCATCACCGTCCTGGTCGCGCTGACGCTCCTCAATTTCCCCGGCAAGCGCCGCCTCGAGCTGCAGATCGTCCGCCGGCGGCCCGTGCGGGCGACCGCCGACTGGATCCGCGCGCGCACGGGGCGGCCGCCGTTTATTATCAATTAGATGGGGCTGCGCCCCAAGCCCCCG
>CAZMWA010000027.1:0-7475 GCA_964569405.1 uncultured Vicinamibacteraceae bacterium
TCCGGCGGCGCGGGTGGTCTGGACCGGCGCCAACCCCAACCGCACCGACCGCCCGGTGCAGCGATCCATGACATCGACGCCCATCGTGGTGGGCGACGCAATCTACGGCCTCAACAGCTACGGCGAGCTGCGCGGCGTGGACGCCACGACCGGCGAGCGGCTGTGGTCGAGCGACCGGCTCGTCCCCCAGACCCGCTGGGCGAGCTCGCACCTCGTGCAGCACGGCGACCGCTCGTTCATCTCCGTCGAGACCGGCGACCTGGTCATCGCACGCTTCACGCCGGCCGGCTACGAGGAGGTCGACCGGACGCTCCTGCTGACGCCCACCACCCGCACCCGCGGCGGCGGCTCGGGGCGCTGGAGACACGTCGACCGCCCGGTCCTCTGGGCCCACCCGGCGTACGCGAACCGCCACGTGATCGCGCGCAACGACGCCGAGGTCGTGCGCCTCTCGCTGGCCGCCGCGGACTACGAGTAGGGCGCCGCCGGCCGTCCGTCAGCTGCCCGCGGCGCCGTCGAGCTCCTCGAAGAGCATCTCGACCGTCGCACGGGCAGCGTCCAGCGTGTAGCCCGGATAGGCGCCGGCCAGCGCGGCCACCGCCGCCGACGCCTCGTCCACGCCGTTCCCGGCGGCGTGGGCGGCCTCGGCCGCGGCGACGAGGTCGCGCACGAACGCCGCGTAGCGCTCCAGATCGGCCCACGTGAGCCAGTCCAGCAGCGGCGTCTGGTCGGGCGGCTCCTGGCGGCCCGGCACCACCCGGTCGAACGTGCGCACCTCCGGGCCGCGGACGAACTCCGGGAAGTAGCTGATGCGGTCGAGCGCGGCGGCCAGGACGTCGGGATACCCGCGGGCGCTGCCCCCCGCGCCGGGGTCGACGCGCGGCGCGTCGGTCGCGGCGAAGAGATCCCCCAGATACGCGATCCCCTTCTCGGGGAACACGACGACCGCGTCGCCGTCGGTGTGCGCGGGACCGAAGTGGTGCAGCTCGATGCGGTCGATGCCGTCGAGGATCGCCAGCGTGTCGCTGAACGTCCGGTTCGGCAGGAAGCGGGCGTTCGCGCCGCCGAACGCCGCCATCCGCGCCATGCGCGCCCGCGTGTTCTCGTGCGCCAGGATGTCGGCGGCGGCCGGGAACTCGTGGTTGGCCGGCACCTCGCCGTCGTGGGCGTGCGTGTTGATGATCGTCGTCACCGGCAGCGCGGTCAGGTTGTCGAGCGCGGCCCGCGTCGCGGGTCCCCAACCCGGACCGAGCGTGTCGATCAGCACCACGCCCTCGAAGCCCACGAGCGCCAGGATGTTCTTCCCGCCGCCGCGCAGCAGGTACAGGTTGTCGCTGACGTCCAGCGTCTCCAGCCGGACGGACCTGGCGCCGTCGTCCTGCGCGCGCCCCGGCGCCGCCGCGGACAGCACCGCCGCCGCCAGCAGCCCGCAGGCCGCGAACCGGGCGGGAGCCCGCGTGGCGCCGCTCCCAGCTCCGCTACTCCGCGGCCAGCGACGCACAGAGAATCTCCTCGTCGTTGCGGGCGCAGACGTGGCGGTTGGCATACGCGGGATGGGAGAAGTTCACCGTCCCGAGCTGCCGCCGGTTGCCCGGATCGCTGGTCGGCGCGATCAGTGGGGTGCGGCCGAGCTCCCGATACCCCTCGCGCGTGAAGCGCGCCATGATCAGCTCGCCGCGGTCGTTGTTGATGAAGTAGCGGTCGCCGTTGCGCACGATGAAGGCTGACGCCCACCGCGCGCGCTCGACCGTCACGGCCTGCGTCTCCCACAGGCGCTCGCCCGTCGCCGCGTCGAGCGCGCGCAACTGCCCGTAGCTGCAGATGCCGTAGATGGTGTCGCCCTCGATCACCGGCGTGTTGATGACCGCGTGCAGCGCCTCGGTCAGCAGCTCGCTGTCGCTGGTGCTCTTCCAGAGCACGGTCGAGGCCGGACGGTCGCGGTTGAGCCCCAGCATCAGGGCGCCGTTGTAGAACGACGAGACGAGCAAACGCTGGCCGCTCGGCACCGGCGTGGCGACGCTCATCCCGTAGTCGGCGCGGACGGGCTGCTCCCAGTAGACCGCGCCGGACGCCGGATCGAGCGACGCCACAGCGGTCGGGTGCCAGACGATGAGCTGGCGGACGCCGCCGGCCTCGATGACGAGCGGCTGCGAGTAGCCGGGCTCGGTGTCCGACGCCAGCGCGCGCCACACCTCCTCGCCCGTCCGCTTGTCGAACGCGACGACCTTGGCGCCCGGCCGCCCGCCCACCAGGCCGATGAGCAGATCGCCGTCCACCAGCGGCGCCCCGCTCATGCCCCACGCGGGCAGCTCCGCGTCGTAGTCGGCCACGTAGTCGCGGCGCCACAGGACGTCTCCCGTCTCGACGTCCAGGCAGTACAGGATGCCGCTGGCGCCCAGGACGTACACGCGGTCGCCGTCCACCGTCGGCGTGGCGCGCGGGCCGACCGCCCACGTGAAGATGAGGCCCGTGTAGTCGGCGTCCCACTCCCGCGTCCAGAGGATCTCGCCGGTCGCCTCGTCGAGCGCCAGGGCGCGCTCGACCACCGCCATGCTCTGCGCTGACCGGTCTGCGTCGACGACGAAGACGCGCCCGCCCGCCACGGCCGGGCCGGCGTAGCCGGCGCGGATCGGCGTGCGCCAGCGCACGTCGAGGCCGTCCGCGGGGAACACGTCGAGAATGCCCGTCTCCTGCCACACGCCGAGGCGGCCCTTGCCGCGCCACTCGGGCCAGTCCTCCGCCGCCGCCGGCGCGACGCCCAGCGCCAGCACCATCCAGGCTCCGCAAACCGTTGCTCGCATCTCCTGCTCGTTCCCCCGCAACAGGCCGCCAGGGGTGCCCCGGCGACCCGCGCCGACCGCTCACACATCCCAAGTGTACTCCCGGTCCTTCAACGGCAGGCGGCATGCGGGCGCCGTGATACGGTAGAGTCGATGGAAGACCTCGTCCCCTGGCTGACGCCAGCCCTGATAATCGGACTCTTCGGTTGGCTGCGGGCCGACTTCCGTAACCTGCGCCAGGACGTCAAGCAGCGCTTCGACGGCCTCAAGCAGGACATCAACCAGCGCTTCGACGACTTCAAGCAGGACGTCAACCAGCGCTTCCAGGACGCCGACCAACGCGTCGACAACCTCAGGGCCGAAATCGTCAGGAGCGTCGAAAACATCGACAGACGGTTCGACGGCCTCACCAGAGACATGAACAAGCGGTTCGACGAAGTCAACCGCGAGCTCGCGGACCAGCGCGAGCGCATGGCCAAGCTCGAAGGCTCCCTCGAAGGCTTCCTCGCCGGCCGCCGCGACCGGGACGCCGCCTGAACGCCAGAGGCTCGGGCAACGAGCGCGCCGCGGCTCGGGGGAACGACGTTCGATGCGCGGGATTGCGGCGTCCCCCATCCTGGTGCTGGTGCTGCTTCCGCTAGTGCAGCATCCACTTGTGGCCGACGACATCCAGTCGTGGACGGACGTCGAGCTCCGCGTCCTCGAAGCGGGCCGGCTCGCCTGGACCATCGGGGGCGTTGCCCGCGTTCGGGACTCGCTGGGCAGCGCGTACGACCGGCGCGCCCAGACCGACGTCGACGTCGCGCTGAGCGATCTCGTGACCGCCACCGTCGGCTACATCCTGCGGCACGACGTGGCGGCCGGTTCCGGCTTCGACTGGAACCACCGCCTGCACGCGGGGCTGACCTATCCGCTCCTGCAGGGGGATGTCCGGCTGGAAGGCAGGACGCTCTACGAGCGCCACGTCGGCCGGCCCGACGTCGCCGACTTCAACCGCTACCGCCAGCAGATCGAGATGGAGCGCCCCCGCGCCCGGCTCTCGCCGTGGCTCTACCAGTCGGTGGCCTTCAAACGCCGCGGCTTCGTGCGCTCCCGGTCGAGGATGGGCGTGCGCTGGCGCTTCACCGCCGGTCACTCGGTCAGGGGCGCCTATCAGTACGAGTCGATCAGGGAAGGCGCGGGCTGGCGGCCGCGGCACGCCATCTACTCGGAGTGGAGCTTCGACCTGACGGCGAGCGGCACGGCCGCGCCGTAGCGGGCGAGCGCCCGCGCGTGGCCGGCCGCACGATCCAACGGACTGGACGAATCCAACCGATTGAACGCGAGCGCCGCCGATCGCGTCCCGGCGAGCGCCGTCTTTTTGGGGCTTGGCGCACGCCAAACGACCGGCACACACTTTGCACTACCGCGGCGGCTGTGCTCGTGCATCGATGGACCATTCGGACCCGTATCGATGCCGAGTCGATACCACGGAATTCGCTGTTGCGGCATGGTGCCCGACAGCGAACGGACCGGGCGGCAGTGCCAGCCCCAACGCAGGAGGTGAGTGTGCACCGGAGAGTCGTTCTGGCGGCGGGTTCATTGGTTCTATCGGTATTCCTGCTGCTTCCGGCGGGCGCGGCCGCCCAGACCGGCAGCATCGCGGGACAGGTGGCGGACGAAACGGGCGGCGTCCTCCCCGGCGTGACGGTGGAGGTGACCAGCCCGGCGCTGATAGAGGGAGTACGGACGACGTTCACCGACGGCGCGGGTCTGTACGCGGTCGAGGCGCTGCGCGTCGGCACCTACACGGTGACGTTCACGCTGCCCGGCTTCAACACGCTGGTTCGCGAGGGGATCGAGCTGACCACCGGGTTCACGGCGAACATCGACGCCACGATGGGCGTCGGCGCGGTCGAGGAGACGGTCACCGTCTCCGGCGCCAGCCCGATCATCGACGTGCAGAACGTCCAGCACCAGGAGAACATCTCGCGCGACACGCTGGACACCCTGCCGACCGGCCGGACCTACTCGGGCTACGCCGCGCTGACCGTCGGCGCCCAGACGGACGTGCTGGGCGGCGGGCAGGACGTCGGCGGCAGCGTCGGCGACACCTGGGGCACGGTCATCATCCACGGCAGCTCGACCTACGACGGCGAGATCAACTGGGACGGCATGTCGGTGACGGCCTCGGTCACGGCCGGCGGCGGCACCGGGAAGCTCTTCTTCGCGAACCAGGCGGCGGTCCAGGAGGTCGTGATGTCGACCGGCGGCATGGACGCCGAGACGGGCTTCGGCGCCATCGCCATGAACTACATCCCCAAGGAGGGCGGCAACGCCTTCAGCTACTACTCGGCCATCAACGGCACCAACGAGAACCTGCAGTGGAGCAACTTCGGGCCCGATATCGAGGCGCGCGGGCTCAACGAGCAGCAGGTGCGCGGCCTGAAGAAGACCTGGGACTTCGGCGGCGGCATCGGCGGCGCGCTCGTGCAGGACCGCCTGTGGTTCTACACGGCCCACCGCTGGTGGGGGACGCAGCCCTATACCAGCCTCAGCTTCCCGAACCTGGCGCCGCGCCAGTCGTACGGCGCGACCGACTACCAGCCCGACTTCGACAACCCGAACGTGCAGGACAACCACACGCGGGCCAACAACCTGCGCCTGACCTGGCAGGCGAGCGAGCGCCACAAGTTCACCGTGTCGCACGACAACCAGGACCACTGCCTGTGCCAGTTCTGGGCGGTCTTCGGCGTGGTCGACTACCTCGCGTCGATGGACTACAACTACGACAACATCCACAACTCGCAGGCCACGTGGACCTTTCCGGCCAGCAACCGGCTGCTGTTCGAGGCGGGGGCCTCGTACACCCGCCCGTCGGGCAGCCCGGCCCAGCAGCCCGAGGGCCTGCCCACCGACATCGGCGTCCGCATCTTCAGGCCGTCGTTCATCAACCTGAACGCCCAGGCGTTCTCCCCGAGCACGCCGGCGCTCTACGGCACGAACAACAACTTCCCCAACTTCAGCACGAAGGCGTCGATGTCCTACGTGACGGGGTCGCACAACCTCAAGGTGGGCCTGAACACGCGCCACCTGCAGGAGAACCACCCGCGCTCGTTCATCAACAACGCCCTCAGCTACGACTTCGTCTCGGCCAACGTGCCGCTGCAGATCAACCAGTTCGGCACGCCGCGCAACTCGTTCCAGCGGGCCAACATCCTGGGGCTCTTCGCCCAGGACCAGTGGACGATCCAGCGCCTGACGCTCAATCTCGGCGTGCGCTACGACCATCTGAACGGCTACGTCCCGGCGCAGACCCATCCGGCGAGCCGGTTCGTGCCCAGCTTCTCGATCAACCGCATCGACAACCTGCCCGACTACCACGACCTCAACGCCCGGCTGGGTGCGGCCTACGACCTCTTCGGCGACGGCCGGACGGCGCTCAAGTGGAACATGGGGCGCTACGTGAACGCCGTCGGCACGAACCTCGCGCAGGTCAACAACCCGATGGAGTCGATCATTCTGTCGTCCAGCCGGCTGTGGAACGACGCGAACGGCGATCTGCAACCGGACTGCAACCTGGACAACTTCGCGGCGAACGGCGAGTGCGGCGCGATCATCAACCCGGAGTTCGGCAAGCCCATCCCGACCACGAGGGCGCGCGAGGACGTGATCACCGGCTGGAACAACCGCCGGGCCAACTGGCAGAACTCGGTGGCGGTCCAGCACGAAGTGGTGGACGGCTTCTCGGTCGAGGTGGCGTGGTTCCGCCGGTCGAACATCAACTTCCAGTTGATTGACAACCTGAACATCGGGCCGGAGCACTTCTCCGAGTACAGCATCACGGCGCCGGTCGACCCGAACCTGGGTCCGATCAGCGGGCAGACGCTCACCGGGCTGTACACCATCACGCCCGAAGGACAGGCGCTCGGCACCAACAACCTGATCATCCCGGCCAGCGAGTACGGCGACACGTCCGAGATCTTCAACGGCGTCGACGTCTCGTTCCAGGGCCGCCTGGGCAACGGCATCACCCTCGGCGGCGGCATGGCCACGGGGGCCGTGGAGATCAACGAGTGCTACGTGGTCGACGACCCGACCCAGGCGCGGGCCGGCTACTGCAACTACGCGCCGAGCTGGGGCGACGGGACCCAGGTCAAGTTCAACGGGCTGGTGCCGCTGCCGTACGACGTCGATTTCTCGTTCGTGTTCCAGTCGCTGCCGGGCGTCCAGCGGCGCTCGAACTATCGGGCCGGCGCCGACCCTGTCGAGCGGGCGATGATCGAGGAGCAGATCGGGCACCCGATGGTCACCGGCTTCGAGGAAATCCCGTTGTTCCCCTCCGGCATCGGCTTCTACGAGGACCAGCCGTCCTCGTCGCTGCCCTACCTCGGCTTCACGTTCCTCGACAACTCCACGCAGTTCGAGCCCCAGCTCTACCAGCTCGACCTGCGGCTGACGAAGTCGTTGCCCATCGGCGGCGGGCGCGTGCGGTTCGACTTCGACATCTTCAACGTCTTCAACGAGAACGCCATCACCCGCATCCTGGACGACTACTCGACCGGGGGCACGTACCCGCGGCCGACGGCCATCATGAACGGCCGCCTGATCAAGTTCGGCATGACCATGGACTTCTAGGCGGGCGCGGACCGAGTCCGCACCGGGGAATCCGCTGGGCGGGGGGCAACCCCCGCCTTTTTTTTCGCGCCGGCAGCC
>CAZMWA010000028.1:0-2539 GCA_964569405.1 uncultured Vicinamibacteraceae bacterium
GAGCAACAGCGGGAAGCCCGACCCTGTCTCCTCATAGCGGATGCGGACATTCCCCCTTTCGTAGAAGCGTCCGCCATCGTCATTGCCGCCCTGCCGCGCGAACAGCGCCCCCGGCGTAGCGGCCATTGCCGCCGCCGCGGCGCCGGTCTTCAGCAGCTTGCGTCTGATCGGGTCCACCATACTTCCTCCTCGGCCGTGTTTCGCCTCGATGACACGGCGATCATCATGGGGGACCAGTGTAGCCCATAATGCGGCCCCATCCTTGGTGCCGAGTCGCCAACCGGGGGCTAGTCCTCGGCTAGTCCCCGTCCCCGCGTGCAGCTTCCTCGTGCCGCAGGATGATCTCGCACACGTCCTTGACGATGTTCCCCGAGCTGCGGACGTTGTCGCGGTCGCCCACGAGGAGGCCGTTGCCGTCCCATACCAGGGCGTAGTGCCGCTCCTCGAACTCGAACCACACGGTGTAGTCCGCCAGCTCCTCGCGCGCCACCGGAATCACCGTGTCGCACTCGCTGCGATCACCCAGGTTCATGATGTACTCGTAGCGCGTCGGGCCGTCGTCGCCCAGAACGGAGTCCGTAATCGGGGCCACGAAGAGCGTCTGCGCAGACAGGTGCGCCGCGAACGCCGCCACGAACAGCATGGTTGCCAGCATCTTCTTCGGCATGGCTGCCTCCCTCGACGCCGCTATTCTATCCGGCACCTGCCGATACGCCGCAGCACGGCGGCGGTCAGCAGCGCGAGCGGCTCGGCGCCGTCGACGACCAGGTCGGCGTGGCGCCGCGTCGGCTCGACATGGCGCGCGAACGCCGGCTGCACGGTGGCCGCCCACTGCGCCCGCACGGCTGCGGCGGTACGTCCGCGCTCGCGGGTGTCGCGCGCCACGCGGCGGCGCAGGCACGTCTCCGTGTCGGTGGCGATGTAGACGCGCGTCCCCAGCAGCGCCCGCACCGCCGCGTCGTACAGCGCCAGCCGGCCCTCCACGACCACGGCGCGGCCGGGGACCAGGCGCTCGGTGCGGGGGCTGCGGACGTGGCGGCGAAAGTCGTAGACGGGCCGCTCTATGGGGCGTCCGGCGGCCAGGCGGCGGAGGTGGCCGCGCAGCAGGTCCCAGTCGAGCGCCTCGGGCCCGTCGTAGTCGAGGCGGGCCCGCGCGGCCGGGTCGACGCCGCTACGGTCGACGTAGTAGGCGTCGAGCGAGAGCACGTCGCCGGGCGCGCCGCGCAGCGCGGCAGCCAGCTCGCGGGCCAGCGCCGTCTTGCCGGCGCCGGAGTGGCCGGCGATGCCGATCAGGTGCGGGGCATGGGGTCCGGGCGCCGGCGGGCGCGGCAGCGCGCCCGGCGCGGTCATGGCAGCACGACGAGCCGGTCGGGGCTTGCCGCTCGGACGGCGGCCGGCGCGATCGTGCGGTCGAAGGTGACGAGGCGCCCGCCGTGCCGGACGGCCAAGCCCAGCAGATAGACGTCCGTGACCTGTCTGGCGCCGTGGACGCGCGAGTGGTCGAACGCGGTCGGATCGAGCAGCGACAGGTCGCAGGGCCAGTAGCGGTGATGGTCGGTCGCCGTCGCCCGGGCCAGCAGCTCCGCGCCTCGCCTCGGGGGCACCGGGCTGGGGTACCCGGGCTGGCTCAGGATTCGCACGCAGCCGTTCTGGGTAATCGCGCACGAGGCCCAGCCGTGTCGGATCTCGGCCTGCAGCCAACTCGCGGCGCGGTCATGCTGGACGTGATCGCGATCGAGCAGGGCCAGCACGACGTTGACGTCCAGCAGGGCGCGCACGTCCGCTCCGGCAGTCAGGCGGGTTCCTCGTCCCGCAACCGGTTGATCAGCTCGTTCGTGACCGGCCGGCCGCGCGCGGGGAGCGGGTGGAAACCGTAGAATCCCGGGCCTGCGGCAGTGGTGTCGGGCGCTCCCGCGGAGAGCCCCTTGCGCGCCAGCTCGGAGAGCACCGCCCCGGCGCTTCGGCCGTCCCGGCGGGCGAGCTCCTTCACGGTCAGCAGGATGTCGTCGTCGACGTTCAGTGTGGTGCGCACGCATCGGATGCTAGCACATCACGGCTGGCGGGTGTCGAGTGCCGCGCAGTCGCCGCGCTTCAGCGCCTCCACCCGGTCGAGCTCAGCGGCGTCGAAGACAGCTCCCCGCTCCCGACACAGCGCCAGGAAGGCCCTGCCCGTCGTGGTCGACTCGGGCCAGGTGGCGCGGAGGACGACGGCGCTGAACGACTCGCCGGGGTAGCGGCGCGCGGCGCGCAGCCGTTCGTATGCTTCCTCCCGGAGCGATATCGTCTTGCTGGACATGCAACGTAGTGTGCACAACGCATGCGGGGAAGGCCAGCCGGGCGCCCGGCGCCGTCCGGTTCATCAATCTCATGACAATTGATGAACCGGTGATGAAAGTACATCGTCTTTGGTTACCGGGTCTGGGCGGAGGTGTCAATTTTTTGACTTGTACAAATTTACGAATTGTGACATAACGATGGCGTGACGAGCGTCGACCGGAAAACGCCTGAGATTGGGGAACTGCACAGCGACCTCGAACGG
>CAZMWA010000029.1:0-11320 GCA_964569405.1 uncultured Vicinamibacteraceae bacterium
AGCTCGAACTCCTTCCAGCCGATCACCGACTCCTCGACGAGAATCTCGTGGACCGGACTCAGCTCGATGCCGCGGCCCGCCAGCTCGCGGAACTCCTCGATGTTGTAGGCGATACCGCCCCCGACGCCGCCCAGCGTGAACGAGGGCCGAATGATCACCGGAAAGCCGAACCGCTCACCGCAGGCCAGCGCCTCGTCGAGCGAGCGCGCGTACTCGCTGGCGGGGACCTCGATGCCGATCGACGTCATCGCCTGTCGGAACTGCAGCCGATCCTCGGCGACCTTGATGGCGTCGATCGACGCCCCGATGAGCTGCACGCCGAACTCGTCGAGCGTGCCGCGTTCCGCGAGCTCGACGGCGAGGTTGAGCGCGGTCTGCCCCCCCACCGTCGGCAGCAGGGCGTCGGGGCGCTCGCGCTCGATGACGGAGCGCGCCATCTCCCGGGTCAGCGGCTCGACGTACGTCCTGTCCGCCACCTCGGGGTCGGTCATGATCGTCGCGGGGTTGCTGTTGATCAGGACCACCTCGAGCCCCTCGCTGCGCAGCGCCTTGCAGGCCTGCGAGCCCGAGTAGTCGAATTCGCAGGCCTGCCCGATCACGATCGGGCCGGACCCGATGACGAGCACCCGCTTGATGTCGGTTCGAGGCATGATGGGTCAGCGGGCGCTCCGGCGTTCCATGGCCTCCATGAACTCCGAGAAGAGATAGTCGGCGTCGTGCGGTCCCGGCGAAGCCTCCGGGTGGTACTGCACGCAGAAGACCGGACGGCGCCTGTGGCGCAACCCCTCGATCGTCCGGTCGTAGAGGTTGACGTGGGTCACCTCCACGTCGTCGGGCACCGACTCGGCGTCCACCGCGAAGCCATGGTTCTGCGAGGTGATCTCGACCCGGCTCGTGGCCAGGTTCTTGACCGGGTGGTTGCCGCCCCGGTGGCCGAACTTCAGCTTGTAGGTCCGGGCGCCGAGCGCCAGGCCGAGCACCTGATGCCCCAGGCAGATCCCGAACACCGGGAGGTCGGCGTCGATCAGCTTCCGCGCATTCGCGATGGCGTAGTCGAGCGGAGCGGGATCGCCCGGCCCGTTGCTGAGGAAGACCCCGTCGGGGTCGGACGCCAGCAGCGTCTCGGCCGGGGCGTGCGCCGGAAACACCGTCACGCGGCAGCCGTAGGCCGCGAAGCGCCGCAGGATGTTCCGCTTCATCCCCAGGTCGTAGGCCGCGATCCGGAACGGGCGGCCGCCGCTGCGGGCCGGCGCCAGGCGGAACTCCGCGGGCGACTCGTCCGGCGGCGGCGCCCACTCGACCGGCTCGGCGCACGTCACGCGGCGGACGAGATCGGTGCCCTCGATCGTGGGCGCGCTGCGCGCCTCGGCAACCAGCGCCTCCGGGTCGACCGCGCCGGTGGCGATGACGCCGCGCATGACGCCGGCGGTGCGCAGCAGCCGCGTCAGCGCGCGCGTATCGATGCCGGTGATCGCGACGATGCCGTGCTCGGCGAGGTAGCTCTGCAGGGTCGTCTCGGCGCGCCAGTTGCTCGCAACGGGCGACGCCTCGCGCACGACGAATCCGGCGACCTGCGGCCGATCGGACTCCGTGTCGGCCGCGGCCACACCGTAGTTGCCGATCTGCGGGCAGGTCATCGTCACGATCTGGCCCGAGTACGACGGGTCGGTCAGCACCTCCTGATACCCGGTCATGTTGGTGTTGAACACCACCTCGCCGCGGCTGGAGCCTTCGGCCCCGGCCGCCGCGCCGCGGTACCAGGTACCGTTCTCGAGCGCCAGAATCGCGTTCATCGTCGGGAAAGGAGATCCAGGGATGCGCCGACCCGGACCTGGTCCGACGCCGGGACGTCGACGGACGCCTCCCACGGTTGATAGCCGTTCAGCTCGATGCGCACGCTGCGGGTGCCGGCGACCACGTCGGCGACGACGGTCGGGGTGGTTCCAACCTCGCGCCCGTCGATGACGACCCTGGCGCCGGGCGGGCGCGACTCGACCAGGAGGGCGCCCAGCACCGGAGCGGGTGGCGGATCGACCCCGCGCTGCAGCTCGATCTGGATCGACGCGACGGCTGCGGCCGGCGTCAGCGCGACCTGCGTCGCCTCGGACCGGAACCCCTCGCGACTCACCTCGACGCGGTAGGTATCGAACGACACGTCGCTGAGCGCCAGCGGCGTACGGCCGCGATCGACGCCGTCGACGGTCACCGTCGCGCCAGGCGGCTCGCTGCGGACCAGCAGCCACCCGGTCGCGGGCGCGGCGGGCGGCGGACCGGACGCTTCGAGCGGCGGCGGGTCGGGCGCCTCGGCCAGGGACGGAAACGCCGACGTCGCGGCCAGGGACGGCGCCGGCATCTCGGCCAGGGGCGCGGGCGCCGCTGGCGGCGACGGGATGCGGACCGGCTCGGGCGCGGGCGCCGGCTCCACCGGCACGGCGCCGGTCGCGCCGACCGCGCGCCGCGGCGGCGCGACGCTTGCCGCGGCGCGTTCCGCGCCGGCGGCGCCGCCGGCCTCCGGCGTCGCCGGCGCAAGGCGGGCGGCGCGACGGTCATCCAACCCCTGGTCGCCGGCGAGCTGCAGACCGACCAGGTACGCGGCAATCGCGCCGACGGTCAGCACCGCGGCGATGGCCAGCACCGAGCTGGAGGCCCAGGGCCGGTACGGCACATCGTCGCCCGCGGCGGGCTCCACCTCACCCGCGGCCCACGCCCCATCGTCCGCCGCCTCGGGATCGCCCGCGCGGTCGAGCAGGTCCGGCAGCGCGACCTCTTCGCGGGCCTCCACACCATCGGGTTCGAATGCGATCTCCCTGTCGAGCGCGGGCTCGGCGAGCAGGGAGGGCGCCGGGGTCGGGGTTTCCGCCACGGGCTCGGGTGAGGGCGCCGGGTCGAACTCCAGCGCCGACTCGGGTTCCGGCGCCGGGTCGAACTCCGGCGCCGGCTCGAACTCGAGCGCCGCGTCGGGTTCCGGCTCGGGCTCCGCATCCGGTGCGGGCACCCACTCCGCCGCATCGCGCTCGCCGCCCGGGAAGTCCGTGGCAGGCTCGTCCCCAAGCGTCCGAGCGCCCGGCTCGAGCGCCCGCTCGTCGTCTCCGGCGGGCGGCTCCGGCGGACCGGGCAACGGGTCGACGCGGATCGCCGCCGCCGGTGCGGCGACCTCTTCGGCCGCTTCCTCGTCCTCCGTCCGCTCGACCGCAACGGCGGGCTCCGCGGCCGCCTCCGTCCCGGGCGGCGGGAGCTCGAGGGCCTCCTCGTCGAAGGGCACGCCCACGGCGGCGTGCAGATCCCCGGCGAAGCGCGCCGCGCTCGCGTAGCGGCTGTCCGGCCCGTCGGCCAGCGCCGTCTCGAACACGGCCTGCAGCGACTCGACGTCCTCGATCTCGTCGAGCGCGGCGAGCCGCGCGGCTAGACGCGCCCCCGTGCCGGCAGCCCGCTTGCCCGTCAGCAGCTCGTAGGCGACGGCGGCGAGCGCGAACCGATCGGCAGCCGGGCCCCAGGGGCCGCGCGCGATCACCTCGGGTGCGGCATAGGGCCGACGGACAGGCCCGCTGACGCCGACCTCCTCGAGCGCCGCCAGGACGCCGAAGCCGGTCACGCGGGCGCCGCTGGGCGTGACGAAGATGTCGCGAAGATGCAACCCGCCGTGCCGCACGCCGCGCGCGTGCGCGGCGTCGATCGCGCCGGCGAGCCGGTCGATCAGGAGCAGCGCCCTCTCCACCGCGGCCGCCGCGTAGTCGCGCATGACCGCATCGAGCGACTCGCCGGCGACGTACTCCTGCGCGAGATACAGCACGCCGTCGTCGACGCCGACGGCAGTCGCGGGCACCGCCGCCGGGTGGAACGAGCCCGCGGCGACCAGCGCACCGAAGCGTTCGGTCAGCGTCTCGGCCTGCTCGGGCGTAATGTCGATGTGGAACGCCTTGACGGCGAACGGGCGATCGTGAGGCGGATTGTAGGCCCGAAACACCGGTCCCAGGACGCCGGCCCCGATCTGGTGCATCACACGGAAGGGGCCGAATGCACCGGGAGTGCTTCGTGCATCCGCGTCGTCGGTCGTCAGCGGCGGAGCTCCTACGGGCCAGGCGTCTGCGCCGCTGAACGGCGCGGACCCGTGCAGGGTTGCTTGGGCGCCAAGCGGAGCCGCGAGGCGACGATTGGCGGGCTAGCGGTCTGTGATCGTGCGGGATGCATCACCGATCGACTGCAGCGCGCGTCTCGGCACGCACTACAAGTCAAAGGATGCTACCACGGAACCGCGGGCGCTCAAAGCGCCCGCCCCCGCGTCTTGACAGCCCCCAACCCGTCTGAAAGAGTACGCGGGACGTGCCTGCCGAACCGCCGCCTGCCTCGGCGACACCGTTCGATTCCGCCATCGATCTTCGGCAACTGTCGTGGGCCACACCGTTCGCGCGCGACTACTGCCACGCCTTCGATCGCCTCGAGCAATTCTATCCGGGCCCGCCCGGCGCGCCCGGAAGCTGGCGCGAGGCCATCGAGGCGCGGCAGGCGGCAGGCGGCCGCGCGACGGCTATCGCCGACGTCCTGACCAGGCAGTTGCAGGGACGCCGGGCGCCCTCGGCGGCACTGGCCGCCGCGGAGCGTCTTGGGGCGGCCGGCACGGTCGCGATCCTCACCGGCCAGCAGGCCGGACTGTTCGGCGGGCCGCTCTACACGCTGCTCAAGGCGCTCACCGCCATCGCCCTCGCACGGCGCGTGGAGTCCGAGCACGGGGTGGTCGCGGTGCCGGTCTTCTGGGTGGACGCCGAGGACCACGACCTCGACGAGGTCCGCGCCTGCCAGGTCCTCGACGACGACCTCGAGCTGCACCGGATCGCGCTCGACCTCGCCTCGGAGGCCGGGCGGCCGAGCTCGGCCGTACGCCTGCCGGAGACCGTCGGCGCGCTGCTCGATCAGCTCCGGGAAACCCTGCCGTCCACGGAGTTCTCCGCGGCGGTTCTCGAGCGCCTCGCCGCGTCGTACGCACCCGGGACCGGGCTGGTCGAGGCGTTCAGCCGGTGGCTCGACAGCGTGCTCGGCGACCGCGGCCTGGTCGTGTTCGATGCGTCCGATCCCGCGGCCAAGCCGCTCGCCCGGCCGGTCTTCGACCGGGAGCTGCGACTGCGCGGCGAAGCGTCGCGGCTGGCGGCGGCGGCCGGGGCGCAACTGTCGGCGCGCGGCTACCACGCGCAGGTGCAACCGGCCGACGACGCGGTCGCGCTGTTCCACCTGGACGGGGGGCGCCGGCCCATTCGCCTGCGCGACGGCGCCTTCGCCCTGGGCGACGCCCTGCTGGCCCTGGACGCGCTCCGCGCTCTCGTTCGCGAGCAGCCCGCCACGTTCAGCCCCAACGTCCTGCTGCGGCCGATCGTGCAGGACACCCTGTTTCCCACGATCGCCTATGTGACCGGACCGCACGAGCTGGCCTACCTCGGGCAGCTCCGGGAGGTGTACCGGCTGTTCGAGATATCGATGCCGCTGGTGTATCCGCGCCTCAGCGCGACGATACTGGACCGTGGCGCCGTGCGCTTTCTCACCCGCTACGACATCGACCTCGACACCCTGCAGGCCCGAGACGACGGCGCGCTGAACCGGCTGGTCGGCGCGCAGCTCCCGCCCGCCGTCGAGGCGGCCGTCGCCGCCGCCGAGCGCAGCATCGGCGCCGAGCTGGCGGCGATCGCGGAAGGCGTGCCGGCCATCGACCCGACGCTGGTCGGCGCCGTGCGCACCACCCGGCAGCGCATGGAGCGCGACCTGGGCAACCTGCGCGGCAAGATCGTCCAGGCGGCGAAGCGGCGCGACACCACGCTGCGCCGGCAGTTCCACCGGGCGCGCGCCCAGGCGTTTCCGGGCGGGGCGCCCCAGGAACGCGCGGTCGCGTTCGTCTACTTCCTCAACCGCTTCGGTCCGCACGTCGTCGACCGCCTGCTCGACAACCTGCCGCTCGGCGTCGGCCAGCACTGGCTGCTCACGGTATGATTTGAAATGTTGAAATGAACGAAGAGGTCTTTCACGCCGTTGGCGAGGCGCTGCGACGGGGCGAGCCCGCGTCGCTCGTGACCATCATCCGCACCGAGGGCTCCACGCCCCAGCGCGTCGGGGCGAAGATGGTGGTGTTCGCCGACGGCCGGACCGTCGGCACCATCGGCGGCGGGTGTTACGAGAACGACGCGTTCTGGAAGGCGCGCCAGGCCCTGCAGACGCGCAAGTCCGAGGTCGTGCGCTACGAGCTGTCGGACGACATCGCGGAGGAGTCCGGGCTGATCTGCGGCGGCCAGATGGAGGTCTACATCGAGCCGCTCGAGGCCGCTCCGCACCTGCATCTCGTGGGCGCCGGACACGTCGCGTACCATCTGGCGCGGGCCGCCGGCGACGTCGGCTTCCACGTGCACGTGCTCGACGACCGGGAGAAGTTCGCCAACCGCGAGCGCTTCCCCGATGCGGTCGAGATTGCGGTGGACGCCATTCCGGACTGGCTCGCGCGGGCGAGCTTCACGGCGAACGCCTACGTCGTCATCCTCACGCGCGGCCACCGCTACGACCTCGACGCCCTGCGCGCGCTGGTCCCCCACCAGCTCCGCTACCTGGGCCTGATCGGCAGCCGGGCGAAGGTCGCGCGGCTCTATGACGCGCTGCACGCGGAGGGCGTCGCCCCAGAGCGCCTGGCGCATGTGCACGCGCCGGTCGGACTGGCCATCGGCGCGGTGACGCCACAGGAGATCGCCGTCAGCATTCTGGCCGAGCTGATCGCCGTCAAGTACGGCAAGCTCGCCGCCGGGACGAACGGCCCCGACAACGTCGAGGCGCTGCGCTGGAGCCCGCCCGGGCGCCGGCCGGAGACGGTCCTGGCCGGGGAGTGACGGCGCGCGCCGCCCGCTTGGCATCCGGGTCGGGCTGCTATAATGTGGGCAGCTCCATCCGGGCCATGGCTCCTCATCCAGTTCGCGAAACTCCGTGCGGCGGCGAGTTGTCCGGTCGGTCACGGAGCATTCTCGCGGGCCTGGTCAGGCAGTACATCGACCGGGGCGACCCGGTCTCCTCGCTCTGGCTGACGCGGCACGGCGGTTTCGGTTGGTCGTCGGCAACCGTCCGCAGCGTGCTCGCGACCCTGGAGGCGCTGGGCTACGTGCATCAGCCGCACGCGTCGTCCGGGCGCGTGCCCACGGACCGCGGATACCGCGCCTACGTGGACCTGCTGCTCGAGTCGCGGCCGGCTCCGAAACCCAGGCCGGACGTCGAGGCCCGTCTGCGGCAGGCGGGTACGGTGAGCGACGTGCTGTCGAACGTGTCGCACGAGCTGTCGCTCGCCTCCCACCAGCTCGGCTTCGCGCTGCTGCCCACGTCGGGCGGCGCCTTCCGGCACATCGAGTTCGTCCCCCTCGACGGTTCGCGCATTCTCGTCGTGGTGAGCGCCGACGGGAACGAGGTGGTGCACAAGGTCGTCGATCTGGGAGAGCGCATACCCGCCGGCGAGCTGCGCCAGGGCGCGACCTATCTGAACCGCGAGTTTGCCGGCATGAGCCTCTGGGATGTCCGTGCCACCGTGGCGGAGCACTTGCGCCAGGAGCGCATGCTGTACGACCAGCTCCTGTCGCGGGCGCTGCGTCTCGCCAGCTCGACGCTCGAGGACGTGGTCCCGCAGAACACGCTGTTCCTCGAGGGTGCCGGCTTCCTGGTGGAGCAGGTTTCCGATTCCGAGGACGAGGCCCGCGTACCCTTCGCGATGCTGCAGGCCCTGCTCTCGATGATCGAGAAGAAGGACCAGCTCGTCCGGCTGCTGAACGAGTACCTCGACGGCTCCGGCCTGACGGTGGTGATCGGGACCGAGCACGTCTCGCCGGAGATGAGGGGCTTCAGCATGGTGCTGTCGCCCTACTCCGACGGCCAGCGGACGGGCAGCGTCGGCGTGATCGGTCCGCGCCGGATGCGTTACTCGCGGGCGATCTCGGCCGTCGACAGCGTGTCCCGCGCCGTCAGCCGGGTGCTCTTCACGCAGGGGACGCCGCCGCCCGCCAATGACAGACGACACGAGACCGGAAACGCCTGATTCAGCAGCCGCGCCATCGGAAGTCGACCCGCCGCCGCACGCCGCCGACGAACCGGCGCCGCCGGTCGCGGCGGTCGACGACGCGGCCCGCGAGCGCGACGAGTACCGCGACCTGCTGCTGCGCAAGACCGCCGAGCTCGACAACTACCGCAAGCGGGTCGATCGGGAGCGCGCGGCGGCCGACGAGGCGGCGGCCGCGGATCTCATCGGCGAGCTCCTGCCCATTCTCGACAACCTGGAGCGCGCACTCGAGACCGACGCGGACACCGCCGCGGCAGCCGCCTATCGCACGGGGGTGGAGTTGATTCACAAGCAGTTGCTCGACCTGCTGGCCAAGCGGCGGGTGGTGCCGATCGACACGGCGGGCCGGGACTTCGACCCGCACTTCCATCAGGCCGTGGCCCATGAAGCGAGCGGCGAGCACACCGAGGGACAGATCATCGACGAGCTCCGGCGCGGCTACCTGCTGGCCGGACGCCTGCTGCGGCCGGCCATGGTGAGGGTGGCGAAGGCGTGAGCAAGCGAGACTACTACGAGGTTCTGGGCGTCCCGCGCTCCGCGGACGAGCAGCAGATCAAGAGTGCCTACCGGAAGCTGGCGCTCAAGTATCATCCCGACCGGAACCCGGGCGACGCCCGGGCCGAGGAACGCTTCAAGGAGGCGGCCGAGGCCTACGCGGTGCTGGCCGACGCCGGGAAGCGCAGCCGCTACGACCAGTTCGGCCACGCCGGCGTCGACCGCGGGAGCGGGGCGCAGGGCTTCGACCCCACGATCTTCGCCGACTTCCGCGACATCGTGGGCGACATCTTCGGATTCGGCGGCTTCGGCCAGGGCCGCCGGTCCGGCCCGGCCCGCGGCGCCGACCTGCGCTACGACCTGCAGATCGAGTTCGCCGACGCCGCCGCCGGCACCGAGACGGTGCTCAAGATACCGCGCCTCGAAGCCTGCGCGCGGTGCGACGGCTCGGGCTCCAGGGGCGGCGCCCCCCAGGTCTGTCCCCAGTGCCAGGGCCGGGGCCAGGTGCGCTTCCAGCAGGGATTCCTGACGGTCGCCCGCACCTGCGGGCACTGCCGCGGCCAGGGACAGGTCATCACGGATCCGTGCCCGGAGTGCCGCGGCCAGGGACGGGTCGAGCGCGAACGGAAGCTGACGGTCAAGATCCCGGCCGGCATTGCCACCGGGCAGCGCCTGCGCCTGCACGGTGAAGGCGAGCACGGCGAACCCGGCGCCCCGCCCGGCGATCTGTTCGTCGTCGTGCACGTCGCGGAGCACGCGTTCTATCACCGCGAGGACGACGATCTATTGTGCGAAGTGCCGGTCACCTATCCGACGCTGGTGCTGGGCGGCAAGATCACCGTGCCGACGCTCGGCGGCGAAGATACCCTCGTGATCCCGGAGGGCACCCAGCCGGACAGCCGCTTCCGTCTGCGCGGGAAGGGCATGCCGCACGTCTCGGGACGCGGCCGGGGGGACCTCTACGTCAACGTGAAGGTCGAGGTGCCGACGGATCTCTCCACGGAGCAGCGGGAGCTGGTCGAGCGGCTGCACGTGACGATGCCTCGGCGGTCCGGGGAGCCGAGCACGCGGCCGGGCAGGGAGGACCGCGACGAGCGTCCCTTCTTCGACCGCGTGAGGGACATGTTTGGGTGATGCGCGACCGGCGCTCGACGTGCGGACCCCCGCCCGGCGACCGGACCTGATCCCGCTCCTCGACGCGCTGCTCGACGACTTCCATCCATTCGCCGTCGAGCCGCTCGACGCGGTGAGGCGGCGCATCCACTTCTTTTCGGCTGTCGATCGGGACGACGCGTCCCGGGCGCTCCAGCGGCATTTCGGCGCGGCCGGGGTGACGGCGGCCGCCGTCGAGGTGCCCGACGACGACTGGGCGGCCCGCAGCCAGGCGGACCTGACCGCCGTGCGGATCGGCGACATCGTGGTCGCCCCGCCGTGGGACGTCTCCGCCGAGCCGGGCGGCGGCACGCTGGTCGTCATCCGGCCCTCGATGGGCTTCGGCACCGGACACCACGCCTCGACGCGCCTGTGCCTGCGCGCGTTGCAGGCGCTGCCCCTGGCGAACCGCAGCGTCCTGGACGTCGGGACCGGGTCCGGCGTGCTGGCGATTGCGGCGGCCAGGCGCGGCGCAACGTCCGTCGTCGCCATCGACACCGACCGCGACGCGGTGGCGACCGCGCTGGACAACGTCGCGCTGAACGGGGTGTCCGGCCGTGTGCGGGTGCGGCGCCGCGACTTCCGCCAGGCCGGTCTGGAGCCGGCCGAGATCGTGCTGTCCAACCTCAACGCGGCGCTGGCGGCCCGCCACGGCGCGGCGCTGGCGGAGCTCGTGACCGACGGCTCCCTCGTGCTGGGCGGGATCACGGCGCCGGAGGAAGCCACGGTTCGCGCAGCGCTCGGACGCTCGGCGACGCTCGTCGCGCGGCACGCCGAGCAGGAATGGGTCGCCCTCACCCTGGCCGTCGGCCGCGGCGCCCCGCGGCGCGCCGGGAGCTGATGGCCGCACACCGCTTCTACGCGCCGCAGGCGTCCCGGATCGGCCAGACGGTGGTGCTGCCGCCCGGCGAGGCCCACCAGCTCCGGCACGTGCTGCGGCTCGGCCGCGACGCCACGGTGCGGGCCTTCGACGGCCGCGGCCGCGAGTTCGTCGCACGCGTTCAGGCGATCGATCGCGGCGGCGTCTCGATTCGCACCGTGGAGGCCGTCGAGCCCGCGCGTGAGCCGGCAGTGGACCTCGTGCTGGCGCTGGCGGTCCTCAAGGGCCGGACGACCGGCGCGGTGATTCGCGACGCCACGATGCTGGGCGCGCGGACCATCCAGCCGATCACCACCGCCCGCAGCCCCGCCGGCGCGGCGGCGGCCGGTCTCGACAGGCAGGTCGGCCGCTGGCAGGCCATCGCCATCGCGTCCGCCAAGCAGTGCCGCCGCGCCGTGGTGCCCGCGGTCGGACCGCCGCTCCCCTTCGCGGAGCTCGTCGCGCGCGGACCGCGCGGCCTGGGCATCATGCTCGTCGAACCGGCCATCGCCGCCCCGCACGCCAGCATCCGGACCGTGGCCGACCAGCCGCCGCCGGCGCTCGCCACGATCGCCGTCGGGCCCGAGGGGGGCTGGACCGACGCCGAGGTCGAAGCGGCCGCCGGCGCGGGCTTCAGGCTGCTCACGCTGGGCTCGCGGACGCTGCGGGCCGATGCGGCGCCCGCCGCCGCGCTGGCGATCCTGCAGTACGTGTGGGGCGATCTGTAGCTTGGACGGGGCTGCGCCCCGAAC
>CAZMWA010000030.1:0-29612 GCA_964569405.1 uncultured Vicinamibacteraceae bacterium
GTAGCGCAGCGACTTGAACGGGATGGCGGCCTCGAACGTCCAGCCGCCGTCGAAGTGGCCGACCCGCACGCTCCAGACGGGGTTCCAGTCGCCGTTCCAGCCGCGCTCGTTGGTGATCTGGCCGTCCATCCGCCCGCCGAGCGGGTTGACGACGAACTCGACGGCGTTGCGGCGGTCGTAGAACGTGTCGAGCACGATGCCCACGTACTGGCCGAGACCGCTGCCGTCGCGGCGCATGTCGCTGGCGACCCACTCCGACGGCGGCACCGCGCTCAGACAGCGCGCGGACACGTAGAGGTCGGTGTCATCGAACGTGACCCAGATCTCGGTCTGCTCCGTGGCGATCTCGCCCTCGTTCGGCATCACCTGGACGAAACCGGAGGCCGGCGGCAGGTCCCGGTAGATGCGCTCGTCGAGCACGCCGTCGAGATCGAGCGGCTCGGTCAGGCGCACGGCCCGGACCGTCGCCTGGTTCGACTCGTCGCGCGCGATGAGCGCCGGCGGCGCGGGCGGCGGCGGTCCGTGGATCGGCTCCCGCGCGGCGAGCGCCTGCGCGGCGGGCGCCGCCCGCGGCGCGTCGGCCGGTGGGGTCGGGTCGACGGCGCGGGCGATCGCCCCGCGCGGCGGAGCCGGCGGTCCGCCGGATGCGCCGCGCAGCGCGGCGGTGATCGCGTCCACCACGCGGTCCTGCAGGAGGAAGAGCCCGTCGAGCGTGCCGTCGACCGTCGCGGCGTCGACCGCGTCGCCCGTCCGCGTGTCGACCAGACGCGCGACGATGCGCAGCCGGTCCCCGGTCCGCTGATAGCTGCCGGCGATGAGCCACCGCGCGCCGAGCTCGCGGGCAGCCAGGCGCGCGGCGAGATCCTCCGCGGCAGCGGGGCCGCCGGCGCCGGGATCGTCCCGGCCGTCCGGGGCGACGTCGAGCTGCATGAGCCGCGGCAGCGCCGACCGCAGCGTCTCGACGATCCCGGCGCCGATCCACCGGTCGCCGGCGGCCCCGCCGACGTTGGTGAACGGGGCCACCGCGACCCGCTCCGCACCCGCGCCGGGCAGGGCCGTCTGGCCGGCCTCGGCGGTCCCCGACAGGATTGCCGCGGCCAGGAGCACGGCGCCGGCAACGCGTGTCCGTCGATCGCCGTCGGGCCGCCGTCCAGTTCGTCTCGCCGCGCTCAAGGTCAAGTCGGGTTCGCCGTCGTGTTCGCCGTCTAGAATATCGCACGCCTGCCGGTACGCAGTTCCCTCCCGGTCCCGCGCGCAGCCTGCTGGCACTTCCTGCCCCCGCCGCGGCGCCGCGCGGCGGCTGCCGGCGCGCGGCAGCCCCGCCGGCCCGCGGCGGCAGCCCGCCGCCTGCCGCACTGCGGGCGGCTGGAGCGAAACTTGCGACGCGTCCCGGCGTGCTCGCCCGCCTGTGGTCCGCGGCCCTCCTCGGTGTGGAAGCCTCCCTGGTCCGCGTCGAGGTGGACGTCTCCTTCGGGCTGCCGACATTCAGCATGGTGGGCCTGCCGGATTCGAGCGTCCGCGAGAGCCGCGACCGGGTCCGCAGCGCCATCCGCAATTCCGGCTTCGAGTTTCCGGCCCATCGCGTCACCATCAACCTCGCGCCGGCCGACGTGCGCAAGCGCGGCACCTCGTTCGACCTGCCGATTGCCGTGGGCGTCCTGGCGGCCAGCGGGGCCATCAAGCAGCGCGAGTTCACCGAGCTCCTCATCCTCGGCGAACTGTCCCTCGACGGCCGCATCCAGCCCACGCGCGGCGTCCTGCCCGTGGCGCTGGCGGCCCGCCGCAACCGGCTGTCGCTGCTCCTGCCGGCGCCCAGCGGCCCCGAGGCGGCCGTCGTGCCGGATCTCGACATCGGCATGGTCTCCTCGCTGGCGGAAGCCGCGGCGGTGCTCAACGAAGAGCGCACCGCCGAGGCGCCCGGGCCCGCCGCCTGCCAGCCGCCGCCTGCTGAGACCGACCGCGATCTGGCCGACATACGGGGCCAGCGCACCGCCAAGCGCGCACTGGAGATCGCCGCGGCCGGTCATCACAACCTGCTGCTCGTCGGTCCGCCGGGCGCCGGCAAGACACTGCTGGCGTGGAGCCTGCCGGGCATTCTGCCACCGCCCAGCTTCGACGAGATCATGGAGACGAGCGCAATCCACTCGGTCCTCGGACTGGTTCCGGCCGCGGGCGGACTCGTGCGCAGCCGGCCGTTCCGGGCGCCCCACCACACGGTCTCCGAGGCGGCGCTGATCGGGGGCGGGTCCGAGCCGCACCCGGGCGAGGTGAGCCTGGCCCACAACGGCGTGCTGTTCCTCGACGAGATCGCGGAATTCGAACGGCGGGCCCTCGAGGTGCTCCGCCAACCGCTCGAGGAAGGCTCCGTCCGCATCGCCAGGGCCGCGGGCATCGCAACCTTCCCGGCCCGGTTCATGCTGGTTGCCGCCATGAACCCCTGCGTCTGCGGCTATCGGGGAGATCCGGTGCGTGCGTGCCGCTGCACGCCGCTGCAGATCAGCCGCTACCACGGCCGGCTGTCCGGGCCCTTGCGCGACCGGCTGGACATCACGGTGCCGGTCGCGCCGGTGCCGGCCGGAACGCTGACCGGACCCCGCAACGGCGAGTCGTCGCGCGCCGTCCGCGCGCGCGTGCTGGAGGCGCGTCAGCGACAGGCACAGCGCTACCAGGGCCTGTCGTGTCGGACGAACGCCGGTCTGCGCGGCCGGCGACTGGCGGCGTTCTGTGCGCTCGGCCCCGACGAGCGGCGGTTGCTCGAACGCGCGGTGACGCGCCTGGGGCTCTCGGCACGCGCCTATGACCGGGTGCGGCGCGTTGCGCGCACGATTGCCGATCTGGAGGGCTCCGCGGTCGTCGGCGCCGCCCATCTCGCGGAGGCGTTGGGGTATCGGGACGAGCGGGGCTGACATGCGCGGGCGCGGCGTGGTAGTCTTTTCGGAATCTCCGTGCCGCGCTCATCGTCCATGCCCCGTTCGCGCCACTCCCCTGCCGTGACCGACGCTGGAGATCCGCGCGGTCGATTTCCTGTCGGCAGCTACCGGATCCTCGCGCTCGCGGGAGCCTTCCTGGTGGCGCCGTTTGCCCTCGGCGTGTACGTCGGGCTGACGGCACAGGCCACCATCGACGATCTCCGGGCGCAGAACCAGCAGCTCGCGCTCGAGGGCTCGGCGCATCGCGAGGCTGCCGCGCGCGTGAACGGCCAGTTGCCGATGTTGCTCCGGCAGGTCGAGGAGCTGGCGGACCGCATCGCCATGGACGAGGCGGCGCGCGCCTCCGTCGACAGCCTGCCCGACGACGCCGTGGGGACCGTTCCCGGACCACTGGATTCCGACGATCTGGACGACGTGAGCAAGGTCTTCGACAGCCTGCGCGACCTGCTCGAATCGCTGCAGGACACGTTGCAGGTGGTGACGCTGGGCGTGGCGCACCGCGAAGCGCTCGCCGAGGCCACCCCGACGATCTGGCCGGCCGACGGATGGATCTCCGCCGGCTACGGCTATCGGGACGATCCGTTCACGGGCCAGCGGGACTTCCACCCGGCCGTCGACATCTCGACCCGCAAGGGCCAGCCCGTCTACGCAACCGCGACGGGGCGCGTCACGCGGGCGTCCCGGAACGGCGCCTACGGCAACCTCGTCGAGATCGATCACGGATTCGGACTGACGACCCGCTACGGCCACCTGTCGGAGTTCGTCGTCGCCACGGGAGATACGGTGGTCCGCGGGGACGTGATCGGATCGGTCGGCGCGACCGGTAGAGCGACCGGGCACCACGTGCACTACGAGGTCCGGACCAACGGGCGCGCGCTCAACCCGCGCAAGCTCCTGGGCGGTTCGCCTTCCGTCGCCACCGACTAGGGGAGTCTGCACCGTTGCAGGGAGCAGGCTCCCTGGCGGCCGTCTTGACGGATCTCCCGGCCCTTCCCTAGAATCGACGTATCCTTGCGCTAGCCCAGTCCCATCTCATGCCGCCTGTCGCCGGGGTCCATCGGCGGCGACCGTGTCAGGGCGCGCATGGCTGCCGGCGCCAGCCGCCGGCGCATCCACCGGTCCCAGCGTGATGCTCCAGACCATCCTCAAGAAAGTCTTCGGCACCGAGAATCAGCGCCTGCTCAAGCGCCTGCAACCGCGCGTGGCGCAGATCAATGCGCTCGAGCCCGACGTGCAGGCCCTCTCCGACGACGAGCTGCGGGCCAGGACCGTGGACTTCCGGGAGCGCGCTGCGCGCGGGGAGTCGCTCGACGATCTGCTGCCCGAGGCGTTCGCGGTCGTCCGGGAGGCAGGCTGGCGCACGCTGCAGATGCGGCATTTCGACGTGCAGCTCATCGGGGGCATGGTCCTGCACCGCGGCACCATCGCCGAGATGAAGACCGGCGAGGGCAAGACCCTGGTCGCGACCCTGGCCGCGTATCTCAATGCGTTGAGCGGCAAGGGCGTGCATGTGGTCACCGTCAACGACTACCTGGCCCGGCGCGACTCGGAGTGGATGGGGCGCATCTATCGCTTCCTGGGCATGACGGTGGGCGTCATCCAGCACGACATGCAGGACGCGGAACGCCAGACGGCGTACGCGTGCGACATCACCTACGGGACCAACAACGAGTTCGGATTCGACTACCTGCGCGACAACATGAAGTTCGAGATCGCGCGGTTCGTGCAGCGCGGGCACCACTTCGCCATCGTCGACGAGGTCGACAGCATCCTCATCGACGAGGCCCGGACCCCGCTCATCATCTCCGGGCCGGCCGAGCAGTCCACCGAGCTCTACTACGAGGTGGACCGGGTGGTGCCCCGCCTCAAGCCGGGCGCCGTCACGCAGGGCAACGTCCCGGCGGAGCGGCGGGCGGAGCTGGAGACGACCGGCGATTTTCTGAAGGACGAGAAGCACAAGACGGTCTCGCTCACCGAGACCGGCATCGCCAAGGCGGAGGAGCTGCTTCGGCACCGGCTGCAGCCGGGCGGGCTCTACGACCCGGCCAACATGCCGCTGCTGCACCACATCAACCAGGCGCTGCGCGCCCACGCGCTGTACCGCCGCGACGTCGACTACATGGTCAAGGACGGCCAGGTCGTCATCGTGGACGAGTTCACGGGGCGGCTCATGCCCGGACGGCGCTGGAGCGACGGGCTGCACCAGGCGGTCGAAGCCAAGGAAAAGGTCAAGATCGAGCGCGAGAACCAGACGCTGGCGACCGTCACGTTCCAGAACTACTTCCGCAAGTACGACAAGCTCTCCGGCATGACGGGGACAGCCGAGACCGAGGCCCCCGAGTTCGCCAAGATCTACGAGCTCGACGTCGTCGTGGTGCCGACCAACCGGCAGCTCGTGCGGCTTGAGCTGGCGGACTCCATCTACAAGACCGAGGGCGAGAAGTACCGCGCGATCGTCGACGACGTCGTGGAGCAGCAGGAGCAGGGACGGCCCGTGCTGTGCGGCACCGTCTCGATCGCGAAGTCCGAGCGGCTCTCGGGCCTGCTCAAGCGCCGCGGCGTCCGCCACGTGGTGCTCAACGCGAAGTACCACGAGCGGGAAGCCGAGATCGTCGCGCAGGCGGGCCGCAAGGGCAACGTGACCATCGCCACCAACATGGCGGGCCGCGGCACTGACATACTGCTGGGCGGCAACCCCGAGTACATGGCCCGCCAGCAGGCGCTCAAGGAGGACGTGGCCCGGGAGGTTCCGAAGGCCGACTTCCGCTTCGTCGACGACGAGTCGTTCGTCTACTTCTCCCACGAGGATCGCTACTACCGGACGCCGCGCCCGGACTGGGAACGGGTCTTCGACCACTTCAGGGCCCGGACGGACGCCGAGCACGACGAGGTGGTGAGCAGCGGCGGGCTGCACATCATCGGCACGGAGCGGCACGAGGCGCGGCGCATCGACAATCAGCTCCGCGGCCGCGCCGGCCGGCAGGGCGACCCCGGCTCGTCGCGCTTCTATCTCTCGCTGGAAGACGACCTGATGCGCATCTTCGGGTCCGATCGGATCTCCGGGCTCATGGAGCGGCTGGGCATGGAGGAGGGCGTGCCCATCGAGCACAAGATGGTGACGCGCGCCATCGAGCGCGCCCAGAAGCAGGTCGAGGCACAGAACTTCTCCGTCCGCAAGCACCTGCTCGAGTACGACGACGTCATGAACAAGCAGCGCGAGAACGTCTACGCGCTGCGGCGGGAGCTGCTCGAAGGCACCATACGGCTCGACGAGGACTCCGAGACGGACAGCCGCGAGGTCGATACCCGCACCTACCTCATGACGCTGGCCGAGGGGCTCGTCTACGAGCAGGTGGAGACCGTCTGCGGTCCGGACGTCGACCCGGAGGAGTGGGACCTCGATGCGGTCAGGCAGTACGCCGGCGAGCTCTTCGGCCTCGACGCCGAGCAACTGGCGCTGATCGATCTGCAGGACCTGGGCACCGACGACATCAGCCGGGCGCTGTGGTCGGCCGCGACCGGGAAGTACGAGGCGAAGGAGGCCGAGATCGACCCGGCGCTCCTGCGCCGCGTCGAGCGCGACATCATGCTGCAGGTGGTCGACGTGCAGTGGAAGGACCACCTCTACGGCCTGGACCACCTCAAGGAGGGCATCAGCCTGCGCGGGTACGGCCAGCGCAACCCGCTCGTGGAGTACAAGCGGGAGAGCTTCTCGATGTTCCAGGGGATGAAGGACCGCATCGACGAGGAGACGGTGAAGTACCTCTGGCGTCTGCGCCCCGTCGCCCGGGACCGTGACAGTGCGGCGCCCGCCCAGCCGGTGCTCCGCCGTGCGGCGCCGGTCTCGTACAGCCAGCCCGGCGAGCCGGCCCCGGCCTTCGCGGCGGCCGCGGTGGGCGGCGGCGCACCGCGCCCCGCGCGGACGGGCGGCGACGACGCCGCGGTGCAGACGGTCAGGCGCGACATGCCCAAGGTGGGCCGCAACGCGCCGTGTCCCTGCGGGAGCGGCAAGAAGTACAAGAAATGCCACGGGGCGTGACGATGGAGACACGGACGCGAGCACGACAGAGCCGCCTGACCGGCACGACGATCGCCACCGCGCTCACGTTCGACGACGTGCTGCTCGTGCCGCGGCACTCGGGCGTGGTGCCGAGCGACGTGGATGTCTCCAGCCGCTTCACGCGCAACATCTCGCTCAAGGTGCCGCTGGTGAGCGCGGCCATGGACACCGTGACCGAGTCGCGCATGGCCATCGCCATGGCGCAGCTCGGCGGCATCGGGATCGTGCACAAGAACCTCGACATCGCCGAGCAGGCCTCGGAGGTCGATCGCGTCAAGCGCTCCGAGAGCGGGATGATCGTCAACCCGATCACGCTCTCGCCCCGGAGCAGCGTCTATCAGGCGCTCGAGCTGATGAAGAAGTACCGGATCTCGGGCGTTCCGATCACCGAGGATGGCCGCAACGAGGGACGGCTCGTGGGCATCCTGACGAACCGCGACCTGCGTTTCCAGGCCGACACCCAGCGGCCGATCGGCGAGGTGATGACGCGGGACGATCTGATCACGGTGCCGGTCGGCACGACGCTCGAGCAGGCCAAGGACATACTCCACCACCATCGCGTCGAGAAGCTTCTGGTCGTCGACGAGGAGTTCAACCTCCGCGGGCTGATCACGGTCAAGGACATCCAGAAGATGATCAAGTACCCCGACGCCAGCAAGGACGGGCTGGGACGGCTGCGCGTCGGCGCGGCGGTCGGGATCGCGCGCGACACGATCGAGCGCGCGGAAGCGCTCGTCGCTGCGCACGTCGACGTGCTGGTGCTCGACAGCGCCCACGGCCACTCGGCGAACGTCATCGAGATGGCGCGCAGGCTCCGGCGCGCCTTTCCGTCCACCGATCTCGTGGCCGGCAACGTCGCGACCGCCGAGGGCGCCGAATCGCTGATCGACGCGGGCGTCGACGCCGTGAAGGTCGGCATCGGATCGGGCTCGATATGCACGACGCGCGTCGTGGCCGGCATCGGCGTGCCGATGGTCACCGCGGTGGGCGACTGCGCCGAGGTCGCCGGCCGCAACGGCGTGCCGATCATCGCCGACGGCGGCGTGCGCTACTCGGGCGATATCACGAAGGCGATCGCCGTGGGCGCGAGCAGCGTCATGATCGGCAGCCTGTTCGCCGGCACCGACGAGAGCCCGGGCGAGCTGATCCTGTATCAGGGCCGCAGCTTCAAGGAGTATCGCGGCATGGGCTCGATCGGGGCCATGCGCCGCGGCAGCCGCGACCGGTACTTCCAGGACGAGTTCGAGCTGCCCGAGACCCCGGCCGACGAGGGGACGCAGAAGCTCGTCCCGGAAGGCATCGAAGGCCGCGTGCCGCACAAGGGCAACGTCGCCGCGATGATTCACCAACTGGTGGGCGGCGTTCGCGCCGGCATGGGCTATTGCGGCTCGCCGTCAATCGCCGCTCTGCAACGCGACGCCCAGCTCATCCGCATCACCCCCGCCGGGGTCCGCGAGAGCCACGTCCACGACGTGGTGATCACCAAGGAGGCGCCGAACTACCGCAGCGAGTAGCTACCGGCCCTCCTGCGCCGCCCGCTCCTCCGCCCGTGCGCCGCGCAGGATGTTCTCCATGCCGTAGTTGCCTTCGTGGCACGCGTACTCGTGCAGCTCGCCGGCCACCCGGGTCAGCGGAACGATTGCCGTGAACCTGTCGGTGAAGGTGGCGGGATCGTCGATCGTCCACTCGTACTCCACCGTGTTCCGATCGATGCGGGTGAACCGCTCGGTCAGCACCTTGCGCGCCGAGGTGCCGAACGAGCCGAAGCTCTTGGTCAGCCCGTTGAAGTTCCGGGTCTCGACCACCAGCGTGTCGCCGTCCCAGCGGGCGCGCGAGCTGCCGGACCAGAGGCCGATGCGGTCGTCGAGCGGGGGCCTGTCGCCGATGGGCGCGATGCGCGCGTCGTGAACCATCTCGGTGACGATCGCCACGTGGTCGCGGTTCTGCACAATCTGCACGTTGTTGTTGTAGAGGCTCGGGATGAACGGCGGGCCGGCGTTGAAGCCCACCAGGCAGCGCTCCGACAGGCCGCGGTCCTCGGGCCCGTCCGTACCGATGCCGCCGACCACGAAACGCACCGGCCGCTCGCCGGGGACGTCCTCGAGAAGCCCCCCGGCGACCGTGTCGACGCCGTCCAGCGGCGCGGGCAGCCGGCCGTTGGCGGGGTACACGATATGCGACGTGCGGATGTGATCGGTGATGCCGGCCCGCTCCACCCAGAAGTCGTTGTAGCCGCCCGGCCCGCCGAGCCCGGGTATCGCCTCGTCGGAGGCCGCGTCGGCGGCCGCCAGGCGCGCGCGCAGCTCGGCGACCTCCTCCGCCGTCATGAACTCCCGCTCGCCGAAGCGTTCCGGCCGCTCCAGCGGAATGTCGGACGAGAAGTTCCAGACCCCCTCCAGCGAGGGCCGGCCCCAGACATCGCGCGGAATCTCGTTGCTGTCGGACGGCTGGGCGGCCGGGGCCGCCGTCCACGCGACCAGCAGTGCGCCGATTGTCAGCAGTGTCTTCATGGTGCTCCTCCAGATGGGGCTACGCCCCAAGCCCCCGGCGTCCAGTTTAGACGGGGCTGCGCCCCGAACCCCCGGCGTCCGTTTGCGGGGACCCCTTCGCCCCGCGCCACTCCCGCCGAGGCGCGCTGTGCGCGCCTTGCGCCGGCTGAGCCGGCGCTTCCATCACAGGGGCTGCGCAGCGAATCCCCGGCGTCCGTTTGCGGGGACCCCTTCGTCCCGCGCCGCTGCCGCCGGAGCGCGCCGTGCGCGGCCTGCGAGTCTGCATGTTTGTTCGGCGCGGACTCCCGGCGCAAACCGCCGAGGCGCTCGATGGGCGTGCCACGGCTCACCGTTGCGGCCCCGGGCCGGCCGGCGCCGCTTCCGGGTGTTCTACGCGGATCTCCCGCATATCGCCTCCCGCGTCTTCGATGTGGACGCGGATTGCTCCGCCGGGCGGCCGCGGCAGGCGGTCGGCCCACTCGATGGCGACGATGCCGGACGCGGACGCCAGCTCGTCCAGGCCGAGATCGTCGACCTCCGCGGGCGCAAGGCGGTACAGGTCGACGTGCGCCACGGGCAGCCGCGCGGCGTAGTGCTGAATCAGGGTGAACGTCGGGCTCGACACGTCCTCCGGCGCACCGCCCACGCCTTCCAGCAGGCCCCGTACGAACGCCGTCTTGCCGGCGCCCAGCTCGCCGAACAGCAGGACGATGCTGCCGGGAGCGAGCCCGGCCGCCAGCTCGCGCGCAATGCGGGCCGTCTCGGCCTCACCGTGACTTCGAATCGATCGTCTCCTCGAGGGCCCGCCCCAGCGCCGCGGCGAGGTCGGAGGCCGTCAGTGCGGCCTCCCCGCCGCTCGCGGCCGCGAGATCGCCGGCCAGCCCGTGCAGATGGACGCCCGCGCGGCAGGCCGCGGACGCGTCGCCAAGCTGCCCCAGCCACGCCGCCACCACGCCCGCCAGGACATCGCCCGTCCCGCCGGTGGCCATGCCCGGATTCCCGGTGCGGTTGACGTGGACGGCGCCGTCCGGTCCGGCCACGAGCGTGCGCGCGCCCTTGAGCACGACATGCGCCCGCCGCTCGGTCGCGAAGCGCCGCGCCGTGCCCAGCCGATCGGCCTGCACGTCGGCCGCCGACCGCCCGCACAACCTGGCCATCTCGCCGGGATGCGGTGTGAGGATAACATCCGCCCCCCCCTGACGGTCGAGCCGCGAGGGCGCGTCGGCGCAGACGTTGAGCGCATCGGCGTCGAGCACCAGCGGTACCCGTGCGCGCTCGAGCAGGCCGTGCACCAGCCGGGTCGTGCCGGCCCCGGTTCCCAGTCCGGGCCCGACGGCGATGGCGTCGCAGCGCGCCTCGAGGACGGCCTCCAGCGCCTCCCCGCTGACGAGCCCGCCGGCCGTCTCGGCGAGCGGCAGCGTCATGTATTCCGGCGCCCCGGCGGCCACGGTCGGCAGGCAGGATGCGGGCGTGGCCACCGTGACGAGGCCCGCCCCCGACCGCAGCGCGCCGATGCCGGCCAGCCGCGCGGCCCCGGTCTTCCCGCGCGACCCCGCCACGATCAGCACGTGCCCGAAATCACCCTTGTGAGCCCCCTCGGGGCGCCGGGGAATGAGACGCCGGACGCCGGCCGGCGTGAGCAGTTCGAGCCGCGGCCCCTCGGCCGCATCGATGATGTCGGCGGGAATGCCGATATCGGCGACCACCAGCTCCCCCGCCCGTGTTTCGCCGGGCGGCAGCACGAGCGGGATCTTCGGCGCCCCCAGGGTGACCGTGACCGCCGCCTGCACCGCCGGACCGGGCGGCCGGTGGCTGTCGGCCGACAGCCCGCTCGGCATGTCGATGGACACGATCGGCGCGGGCGCGGCGTTCACGTCGTCGACCACGGCCCGCAGCATGCCGCCCAGCGGCCGGCCCAGCCCGGTGCCGAACATCGCGTCGACGATCAGGTCATGCCTGGCGAGATCCGGGCCGTGCCGCGCCCACGCGGCGCCGTCGGGCACCGGGAGGACCCGCACGCCGAGACGGCCCAGAATGTCGAGGTTCGTCCGCGCGTCGCCGCGCACGGCGTCCGGCGCACCGAGCACGAAGACCGTCGGGTCGACGCCGCGGCCGCGCAGCAGACGCGCGACGACGAATCCGTCGCCGCCGTTGTTGCCGCGGCCGCACAGCACCGCCACCCGGCGCTGGCCGAGATCATCGAAGGCCGACGCCATCGCCTCCACGACCCGTTGCCCGGCATGCTCCATCAGCACGATCGACGGAATCCCGATCTCCTCGATCGTGCGGCGGTCGGCCTCGCGCATCTGCGCGGCGTCGAGCACCCGCATCGACAGCTCGTTGGTACACTAGCACAGGGGTCAGCCGGCGCCGGGGCGCCGGACGCAGCCATGCAGAACGCCACGGTGAACGTGAACGGACGAATCAGTGACGGCGCCTCGGCGGTCGTGCCGGTCTTCGACCACGGCTTTCTCTTCGGCGAAGGGATCTACGAGACGCTGCGCACCTACAATCGGCGCCCCTTCCTGCTCGATCGACACTTTCGGCGCCTGCGCGCGTCGGCCGCGGCGATAGGTCTGGACGTCCCGCTCACCGATACCCAGTTCGCGGCCCGCATCGACGAGACGATGGCCGCGGCGAACGGCGCGACCGAATGGTACGTCCGCCTGCTCGTAACCCGCGGCGTCGGCCCGCTGAGCTACGACCCGGGCGGCTGTCCGGAGCCCACGATCGTCATCATCGCGATGCCGTACAGCGAGCTGCCGGCCAAGCTCCTCGCCCACGGCATCGCGATTGTCCGCTCGTCCATCATCCGCAACCATCCGCGCGCCCTCGATCCGCGCATCAAGTCCAACAACCTGCTGAACAACGCCCTGGCCATGCAGGAAGCGCTGCGCAAGGGCGCCCGCGAGGCGCTGATGCGCAACCACCGCGGAGAGATCGCCGAGTGCGCGCAGTCCAACTTCTTCCTGGTCCGGCGCGGCGAGGCGCTGACCCCCTCACTCGACTCGGGCCTGCTCGAAGGCGTGACGAGAAACTTCCTGTTCGAGGTCGGCCGCGCCGTGGGCGTGCCCGTGCGGGAAGCCGTCCTCACGGACGCCGACCTCGAAACCGCGGACGAGATGTTCATCAGCAGCACCACCCGGGGCGTGCTGCCCGTAACGCGCCTCGACGGCCGACCGGTCGGCGCGGGCCGGCCCGGCCCGGTGACGCGCACGCTCGCGGAAGGGTACCGGCGACAGGCCCGCGAGCTGAGCGCCGGGTGAGGCATGATTTGCACGAGCATGCGATTTGAAGCATGATGGCGAGTAGGGGTTGCGGCACACGGGGTTCCGGCGGGGAACCGCACATGCCAGAGGACAAGTTTCTCACGTTTCCGATGGACCCCGTGGTCGTCGACGCCATCCGTGAGCCCTACGAGGAATTCATTCGGATGCTGCGGCAGCAGCACGTCATCGATCAGCAGGACATCGCCCACCTGCGCACCGCCCAGCGCGCCCGCGCCCTCAAGGTCTGTCAGGAGTACGAGATCGTCCTGACGCGGCGCGAGCAGCGCTGAGGCTACTCTTCCGCGGCATAGGCCTCGACCGGCGGACAGGCGCAGATCAGGTTCCTGTCGCCGTGGGCGTCGTCGATTCTGCCGACGGGCGGCCAGTACTTGGCGGCGCGCACGAAAGGCAACGGATAGGCCGCCGCCTCGCGCGAGTACGGGTGCTCCCAGTCGCCCCGGGCAATCTCCTCGGCCGTGTGGGGCGCGTTCTTCAGGACGTTGTCGGACCGATCGGCCGTGCCGTCGATGATCGCCTGAATCTCGCGGCGGATATTGATCAGCGCCTGACAGAAACGGTCGAGCTCGTCGCGGGGCTCGCTCTCGGTCGGCTCGACCATGAGCGTTCCCGCGACCGGGAACGAGACCGTCGGCGCATGGAAGCCGTAGTCCATCAGCCGCTTGGCCACGTCCTGCTCCGTGATGCCGGCGGCCGCGCGGAACGGCCGGAGGTCGAAGATGAGCTCGTGCGCGACGCGGCCGTTCGCGTTGGCGTAGAGCACCTCGAAGTGGGGCTCGAGCAGCGACTTGACGTAGTTCGCGTTCAGGATCGCGACGCGGCTCGCCGCGGTGACGCCGCCGCGCCCCAGCAGGCGGATGTACGCATGCGAGATCAGCACGATGCTCGCGCTGCCCCACGGCGCGGCGGAGACGGCCGGAATGGCCTGCCCGCCGCCGACGGGAACGACGGGATGTCCCGGCAGGTACGGCGCCAGGTGGCCGGCGACCGCGATGGGGCCCATGCCCGGGCCGCCGCCGCCGTGCGGGATGGCGAACGTCTTGTGCAGGTTGAGATGGCAGACGTCCGCCCCGATGGCGGCCGGACTGGTCAGCCCGACCTGCGCGTTCATGTTCGCCCCGTCCATGTAGACCTGCCCGCCGGACTCGTGCACGACGCGGCAGATCTCCTGCACGTGCTCCTCGAACACGCCGTGCGTCGAGGGGTACGTGATCATCAGGGCGTTCAGGCGGCCGGCATGGGCCGACGCCTTCGCCCGCAGGTCGTCGAGGTCGACGTTGCCCTGACCGTCGCACTGGACGATGACGACCCGCATGCCCGCCATCGCCGCGCTGGCGGGGTTCGTGCCGTGGGCCGACGCGGGGATCAGCACGATGTCGCGATGGCCCTCGCCGCGGGCGCGATGGTAGGCCCGAATCACCAGCAGCCCGGCGAACTCGCCCTGGGCGCCCGAGTTCGGCTGCAGCGACACCGCCGCCAGACCGGTGATGGCGCGCAGGGCCGCCTCCAGCTCCGCGAAGACCGCGTGGTAGCCGGCGGCCTGCGCCGGCGGCGCGAACGGGTGGAGTCCGCTGAACCCGGGCCACGTGACGGGCCGCATCTCGGTCGCCGCGTTCAGCTTCATCGTGCACGAGCCGAGCGGGATCATCGACTGGTCCAGGCCGATGTCCTTGCGCTCCAGCCGCTTCAGATAGCGCATCATCTGCAGCTCCGACTGGTGGCGCCGGAAGACCGGGTGCGCGAGAAAGGCGCTGGTGCGGCGGATGTCGGCAGGCCAGTCCGCGCGCGGCGCCTCGCCGCCCGCCGGCGGTGACCCCGAGACGCCGCGCGCGGCGGCGAACACCCGCAGGATGCGGTCCACGTCCTGCCGCCCGGCGGTCTCGTCGAGCGCTATCCCGACATCGCGCTCGCCCGCGTAGCGGAAGTTGAGCCCCTCGGCCTCCGCCGCCTGCCTGATCGCGTCGCGCGCGCCGGCCGACCCGGCGTCGATCCGCAGCGTGTCGAAGAAGGACGCGTGCCGCGGCGCCAGACCGAGCGCCGCGAGGCCGTGCGCCAGCCGCCGGGCCAGCTCGTGCACGCGCTCGGCGATGGCCGTCAGGCCGCGCGGTCCGTGGTACACGGCGTAGAAGCCGGCGATGTTCGCGAGCAGCGCCTGAGCGGTGCAGATGTTCGACGTGGCCCGCTCGCGGCGGATGTGCTGCTCGCGCGTCTGGAGCGCCATGCGCAGCGCGGGCCGGCCGCCGGCGTCGACCGACACGCCGATGAGGCGGCCGGGCATGTGCCGCACGTGGGCCTCCCGCGTCGCGAAGAAGGCCGGGTGCGGTCCACCGTAGCCCAGCGGCACGCCGAACCGCTGGGCGCTGCCCACGACCACGTCGGCGCCCCGCTCCCCCGGCGGCGCCAGCAGCGTAAGGGCCAGCAGGTCGGTCGCCACCGCGGCCAGGGCCCCGGCTTCGTGCGCCCGGGCGATCGCCGGACCCGGGTCCACGATCGCCCCGTCGGCGTCCGGATACTGCAGTAGCACCCCGCACGTCGTCTCGTCGATCGGCAGGGCGGCCGGATCGCCGACCACCACCCGCAGCCCCAGCGGCTCGGCCCGCCCGCGCACCACGGCGAGGGTCTGCGGAAAGCAGCGCTCGGAGACGACGAAGCGGTCCGCGCGGCCCGGCCCGCGCGCGCGGATGCGATGCAGCATCGTCATCGCCTCGGCCGCCGCGGTCGCCTCGTCGAGCAGCGAGGCGTTCGCCACCTCCATGCCGGTGAGGTCCTCGACCATGGTCTGGAAGTTCAGGAGCCCCTCGAGGCGTCCCTGGGACACCTCCGCCTGGTACGGCGTGTACGGCGTGTACCAGCCGGGGCTCTCCAGCACGTTGCGCAGAATCACGCTGGGCGTGATGCAGCCGTAGTAGCCCAGCCCGATGAAGGAGCGGAACCGCGCGTTGCGACCGGCCAGGGCCCGCAGCCGCTCCAGGTAGTCGGCCTCGGCTTCCGGCGGCGGCAGATCGAGCGGCTCGGTCAGGCGGATCCGCGCGGGGAGCGCGTCGTCGATCAGGGCGTCGAGCGACGGCGCGCCGACCACGGCCAGCATGCCGTCGAGATCGGCGACCCGCGGACCGAGGTGGCGCTGCTGGAAGCTGTCGGGCGAGTCGGGCGGCATCTACTTCACGAGCTCGCCATAGCCGTCGGCGTCGAGCAGGGAGGCGACCTCGCCCGGGTCGGACACCCTGATCGCGATCAACCACGTCCCGTAGGGGTCCTCGTTCACGCGCTCGGGCTGCTCGACGGCCGCCGCGTTGACGGCGACGACCTCCCCCGCGACCGGGCAATAGAGATCCGAAACGGCCTTGACCGACTCGATGGCGCCGAACTGATCGCCCTGAGCGAAGGTGCGGCCGACCTCGGGCAGATCGACGAAGACGACGTCGCCGAGCTGCTCCTGGGCGTAGGCCGTCACCCCGACCTCGCTACGGTCGGCGCCGACCCGAATCCACTCGTGGTCCCTGGTGTAGCGCAGCTCCGGCGGGTTCATGGCTGGTCAGCTCCTCGGGCGCCTGTAGAACGGCAGGCGGACGACGCGGGCCAGGCTCCGCCGACCGCGAATGTCGACCGCGATCTCGCTGTCGGGCGCGCCGGCCTCGACCGGCACGTAGGCCATGCCGATCGCCTTGTCGAGAAACGGCGTGTGCGTGCCGCTCGTCACCCGGCCCACCTTCTCGCCGGCGGCGAAGACGTCGTAGCCATGCCGGGCAATGCCCCGCTCGAGCATCTCGAAGCCGACCAGCTTCCTGGTCAGCCCCGCCTGCTTCTGCCCGGCCAGCGCCTCCCTGCCGTTGAAGGCCCCCTTGTCCCAGTCTACAATCCAGCCCAGACCCGCCTCGAGCACCGTCGTCGTCCCGTCGATGTCGTTGCCGAACAGCCGCATGGCTGCTTCCAGGCGGAGCGTGTCGCGCGCGCCCAGCCCCGCCGGCTGCAGCCCCGCCGGCCCGCCCGCGTCCAGCAGCGCATCCCACACGCGCGCGGCGGCCTGCGGCGCGACGAGGAGCTCGAAGCCGTCCTCGCCCGTATAGCCCGTGCGCGAGATCGTCGCGCGCACCCCGGCGACCTCTCCGCTCCCGAACCAATAGTACCGGAGGTCCCGCAGATCGACCCCGGTCAGCGGCTGCAGGATACTCTCGGCGGCCGGCCCCTGCAGCGCCAGCAGGGCGTAGCGGCTGCTCGCGTTGACCGCGACGGCGTCGCCCGCCGTCCCGATCTCCTGCCTGATCCACGCGCAGTCCGTGTCGATGTTCGCAGCGTTGATCACGAGCAGGAAGTGCTCGGCCGCCAGGCGATAGACGAGCAGGTCGTCGACGAAGGTCCCCTCGTGGGTCGTCAGCGCGGAGTACTGCGCCCGGCCCACGTCGAGCGCGGCGGCGTCGTTGCAGCAGATTCGCTGCACGGCGGCCAGCGCGTCCCGCCCGGCAACCTCGACCTCGCCCATGTGGCTGACGTCGAACAGCCCCGCGCGCTCGCGCACGGCCCGGTGCTCGGCGGCGATGCCGGCGTACTCCAGCGGCATCTCCCAGCCCCCGAACGTCACCATCCGCGCGCCCATGGCGCCCTGGCGGGCATGGAGCGGCGTCCGCTTCGGTCCGGTTGGCGTGGTCGCAGACATCCTGGCGGGGCCGGCGGGCTGGTCGCCGCGAACGGCCGTAACCGTACTATGCCGTCCGAGCGCCGGTCAAGACGGACGGGCAGCGTGCAACCGGTTCACTGCCTCGCTTTCGGGCCCTTGTAGGTCAGGTACGCCTGCAGCGTGTGGTAGCTGATGCCGAGCATCCGACAAGCCTCGCGCTTGTTGTGGTTGCACCGATCGAGAACCACGCGGGCGTAGCGGCTGCCCCACTCCCGCATGGTGTCGCCCCGGCGCAACGAGGGCCCGACTATCTCGTCGTAGGTGCGACTGACCGCAGGCGGCAGATCCCGGGCCGCGATCTCGGCGGAGGTCGCCAACGCCACGGCCCGTTCGACTACACGCTCGAGTTCCCGCACGTTCCCGGGCCAGTCGTACGTAAGCAGCGCGTCGATGGCGCTCCGGGAGAGCTCGACCTGCCGCATCGCACGGTGCCGGCCGAGAAAATGGTTGGCCAGGGCCACGATGTCTCTCCGGCGGTCCCTGAGCGGCGGCACCTGAATCTCGAGACCACTGAGACGATAGTAGAGGTCGGCCCGGAAACGGCCGGCCGTGACGAGCTCGCGCAGGCTCCGGTTCGTCGCCACGATCAGCCGCGCATCGACCGCGCGCGTCGTGTGCCCTCCGACCCGCTCCACCGACATCTCCTGAATGGCCCTGAGCAGCTTGGCCTGCGCAGCGGCCGAGAGATCCGACACCTCGTCCAGAAAGAGCGTGCCGCCATCCGCCAGCTCGAACTTGCCCCTGCGCCCCCGCACGCCGGTAGCCGTCCGATCCTCGATGCCGAAGAGCTCGGCTTCGAGCAGCGTCTCGACGAGCGCCGCGCAGTTGACGCCTATGAAGCGGCCCGACCGTCGATCGCTCTCGTCGTGAATGCGACGGGCGACGAGTTCCTTTCCCGAACCGCTCTCCCCTTCGATCAACACCGTGAAGGCCGTGCCGGCCACCTGCGAGATCTCCTGGCGGAGCCTGACCATGGACTCGGCCGTGCCGACGAGCCGCGGCGAATCGAAGGGCGGGCTGGTGAGGCGCTCCTCCGGGACGGGGACGCTCTCGGGGGCAGCGCTCAGTGCAAGGCCGGCGACCCTCGCCGCGTCGAGCAGGTGCTTGCGGCCCCCGGTGTCGAGACGCTGCCCGTGACCGAGTGTCACCTCCAGGTAGAGCGCAGGCCTGGTCGAAGCCGGCAGCGCAACGCGCAGGACGTCGCTGTCCATCCGTTCCGCGTCGATGCCCGCCGGAAGACCTCCCTCCCTGATGCTCACCGCCCGGGCGTTCAACACCTGCCGCAGCGCCGCCTCCAGCTCGGCCCGCCGGCCGCGCGGACCGTGCGGGTTCGCGATGCAGGTCACCGCCCGCGCGAGCAGTTGCGAGAGTCCCCCTCGCGGATCGACGTCGCCTTCCCAGGTCCTCTGAGTCTCACCGTTCATCGGCGCCGCGCGATCGCACGCTGCAGCCGTCCCGTTTCCAGTGGTGTGTCGAGGTTTGAGCAATTCCAACGCCATATGCCAGCCCCCCAGGAGTTTCCGGAATTCGCCGCACGCTCCGCGGCTTCGAACCTGTGTCGACCGACGTGAGTGGCAACTACCCGAATTTCAAGATAGCACGCCCGTGTCCATTGGCGCATGAATAAATCGCCGTTTGTGCCGCTTTTGACACATTTCAGAAATCGAGCCGCTCGTCGAACGACAGCATGCCCCGATAGCGCACTTCCCCATCGCTTCCGATCCCCGCAACGTAGCCGCGCACGACGCGTCCCCGAACCTCGACGAGCCGCTGTCGTACACGCAGCTCGAGCACCACGACGCGCTCCGGCGCGAGACTCAGCGCCGTCTCGACCAGCGCGCGCCTTTCGGAGAGCTCGAGCAGCCGCGCCTCGTGCGCGGGCCGAATCCGTACCGACGTTATCGAAGACAAGACGCTCTCGGCGGGGCGCCCGGCGGGTCCCGGCGCCGCGGCGCTCACCGCTGCCTCCAGACGCCGGCTGCCGCGTCGAAGTACAGCACCCTTACCCTGCCCGTGGCCCCGAGCACGCGGACGGCATACTGCTCACCCGCTCCCCGCAGATAGAGCGTGCCGCTCGTCGCCGTGCCGAGCGGGCTGAACGTGAGCGTATCGCCGCGGCCGAAGCGGATTGGATCCGCGTGCGAGCCGGCCGCCCGGCTCGAGCCAATCGGCGGAACCGACGCCCGCAATCCGAAGCGGACCGAGGGATACGCGTCGCCCAGGCGCTGCGCGGGACCGAGGCGCCGATCGATGCCTCGGGATATGTCGCTCGCGCGGATGCCGTCCCCGTCGCCGTCCACGTAGCTGCCGAATCGATAGGCGCCCGCGTCGGCCTCGAACCGCACCCCCACGGCTGCCCCATGCTGCACCGCACGGGAGCGCGCCAGCATCGCCTGCGCCGAAAGGTACGCTGCGGCCGCCGATACCCTCGATTGGTCTCGCGCGGCCATCAGAAACGGGACCGCCAACCCGGCGAGCATGGTGACGACAGCAACACCCGCCATGCTGTCCACGAGCGTCATTCCCGTGCGATCTCCGTGCTTCATGCCTGCCTGCCCCGTGTGCGGCGAGTGGAGCCCTCGAACCGGCGAGCTCCACTCGCCGCCGATGCTATTGCGGGTCCGACGCGCTGCCGACCCGCACGAGATCCCGCAGGCGCAGGAACGTTCGTTCGCCGATACCCCTGACGTTCATCAGTTCCTCGATCTTGTCGAACCGGCCGTTCTCCGTTCGATACTCGATGATCCGTTCGGCGGTGCGGGGACCGATACCCGGCAGCTCTTCGAGCTCCATCCGGTCGGCGGTGTTGAGCTCCACCTTGTCCCGAGACTCCGCCGGCGCCGTGGCCTCGTCGCGCTCGGCCGACTGCACCGGCTCCGCGGTCACCGGACTCACCAGTCCGCAGACGATCGCCAGCGCGCCTACCGCGATGATCTTGCGCATGAGTTGCTCCTCTTCTCAGGTAGCCAGCGCCCGCTGACACCTCACGTGCCCAACCGTGAGTGGCCCCGCCTCGATTGGCGGTTGCAGTGGAGGTCGGGCACGGCACCGGACGCTCTCGGCGGGGCCGTGCGACAAGACAGCAAGATGCACGCCAGGGTTCGGGCGGCCGTGCGTCGTGCAGCTAACACGCAGGAGAACAAGGAGAAGCTCGATCGTGTCCGGGTCGCTGCCAGATGGCCGCGCCATCCGCGGCCGGAAACCGTCAACAAAGGTAGCCGCGCGCAGCCGGCGCTATAATCGCGCCTGCCGGATTCATGCCCCGGAGGATGCAATGAACCGTCCGACACTGGCCGTGGCGCTCGGGATCGCGCTGACCGGCCTCGTCCTCGGCGCGCAGCCGCCGGAGGCCGGCCTCGACATCTACTGGATCGACGTCGAGGGCGGCGCCGCCACGCTGGTTGTCACGCCCGAGCGGCAATCGATCCTGATGGATGCCGGCTGGGCGCGTTCCGACGAGCGCGACGCCCTGCGGATCCAGGACGCGATGCGGGACGCCGGCGTCGACCGCATCGACTACTTCATCGCATCGCACTTCCACGGCGATCACGTCGGCGGCCTGCCCGCCCTGGCCGCCCGCGTGCCCATCGGCCAACTCGTCGACCACGGCGACAGCGTCGAGCAGTCGACCGCGCGCGGGCTGGCGTCGTGGAACGCGTATGTCGGCGTGGCCGAGGGCCGGCGGCGCACCATCGCGCCCGGTGACAAGCTGCCGCTGCGCGACGTCGAGTTCTCGTTCGTGCTCGCCCGCGGCGCGACGCCGGAGCGGCCGCTCATGCCGACGGGCCCCAACCCGCACTGCGGCGGCACCTGGCCCTACCCGGACGACAGCGGCGAGAACGCCAGCAGCGTGGGCTACCTGGTCTCGCTCGGCGCGTTCCAGTTCCTGAACCTCGGCGACGTCACCCTCAACGTGCAGTACGAGCTGGCGTGCCCGGAGAACAAGCTCGGCGAGGTCGACCTCTACCAGGTGCCCCACCACGGCAACGGCGTGGCGCCGCAGCTCACCTGGGCGCTCGCCCCCGCGGTGGCCGTCATCAACAACGGCCCGCGCAAGGGCGGCAGCGCGGAGGGGTTCCAGGTGGTGGCCGAGAGCCCGCGGCTCGAGGACGTCTGGCAGTCGCACCGGGCGCTCGACACCGATCCCGCCTACCGCGCGGCGGACGAGCTGACGGCGAACCTGACCGCCGAGGACGACTGCCGGGGCCACTGGATCAAGGCCACCGTCAACCCCGACGGCCGCGGCTACACCCTCTCGAACGGCCGCAACGGCGTCAGCCGGACGTACCTGTCGCGGTAGGACCTGCCCGCGGCCCGGCCGACGGCGTCGTCCGGCCGCTGACGCACCTTCCCGGCCGTCCATCGGAAGCGCGTTGCGTGCCCCGGTTCGAAGACGGGTACGGCGCGGAGATGGCCCGCGCCAGCTCCCGAGCCTCAACCGAGCGCGCTGGTAACATGACGATGATGCGTCTGACTCACGTCACCATCAAGAACTGGCGCAACTTCAAGCAGGCTGACTTCGATCTTCAGGATCGGATGCTCATCATCGGCCCCAACGCGTCCGGCAAGTCGAATCTGCTGGACGCCTTACGTTTTCTCGGCCAGATCGCGTCGGCCGGCGGGGGCTTTCAGAACGCCGTCGACAGCCGGGGAGGCATGGCGCGACTCCGATGCCTTGCCGCTCGGTATTTCAACAAGGGCCGCGTCACCCTGAGAATCACCGTCGGCGATGACGAATGCCCGTCGACATGGGCCTACGAGGTCACGTTCACCGCCGAGCAGCGGGGGAAGCGCCGCCCGATCGTCTACGAGGAAGTCGTCGAGAGCAACGAGCGCAGAGTGCTCACGAGACCGACGGATGCGGACCGAGACGACCCGGAACGGATGACGCAGACTCATCTCGAGCAGGTCAACGCCAACCGCGAGTTCCGTCCGATCGTCGATTTTCTCAGATCGGTTCGGTATCTTCACCTGGTCCCGCACCTGATCCGCGATCCGGAACGAGGCGGCGAGCGCCTCAGCCGGGTTCGCCGGGCCGGAGGTCCGCAGGTCCTGCTTACCACCCACTCCAACGATGTCCTTGCCGACCCCGGTCTGGGCAAGGACGAGGTCGTCATTCTGACGCCGGGGGAGGAGGGTACCGAGGCCCATACCGCGGACGCCGTGCCCGACATCCAGGCATTGCTCGACAGCGACCTGAGTCTGGCGGAGATACTGTCGCCCCGGACGGCGCCGGGTGCCGTGCAGGAACTCCCGAATCGGATTGCTCAGAGGTGAGGGTCGTCTACTTCGCCGTGGAGGGACGTACGGATGTTCCGGTCGCCGAGCGGTTGATCCAGTCGGTTGGGTGCCATCCGCGACAGACGATCATGGCAGGATCCAAGTCCAGGCTCGATCCGCGGGTTCCGGCCCTGAACAAGTCTGGAACACACCTGAACTGGTTGATCCTGCGAGATCTCGACCGTGACGCTCCCAGTCTGGACGATCCGAAGGAGTCGCTCGTCAATCTCTGCAGGCGCTCGCAGCCGACTCGACCGGGCGAAGCCAGGTCGGTGGCAGGCAGGCGGCCGAGACGGCGCCTCTACGCGTACTCGCGGCAGGCGTCAGTTAGGTCATCATCCGACCCTGCGGTAGAATGGCGCCCGCCATGAACATCGCGACGCTGTCCATCCTGTCGTTGTTGCCGATCATCACCGTCGCCGTCTTCCTGGTCGGGCTGCGCTGGCCCGCCAGCCGGGCGATGCCCCTGTCGTACGGTGTCGCCATCGTGCTGGCGCTCGTCGTGTGGCAGGTTCCCGCGGTGCAGATCGCGGCCGCGTCGATCAACGGCCTGGTCGTGGCGCTCACGGTCCTGTACATCATCTTCGGCGCCATCCTGCTGCTGAACACGCTGCAGGAGGGCGGCGCCCTGAAGACCATCCGGCAGGGCTTCACGGACATCACCCCCGACCGCCGGGTGCAGGTGATCATCATCGCCTGGCTGTTCGGATCGTTCATCGAGGGCTCGGCCGGCTTCGGCACGCCCGCCGCGGTGGCCGTCCCGCTTCTGGTCGGACTCGGCTTTCCCGGCATGGCCGCCGTCGTGGCCGGCATGATCATCCAGAGCACGCCGGTCAGCTTCGGCGCCGCCGGCACGCCCATCCTGGTGGGCGTGAACACCGGGTTGTCGGCCGATCCGGCCATCGCCGAGTACGCCCTGCAGCGCGGCTTCGCCGACTGGAGCTCGTTCCTGGCGCTCATCGGCCTGCGCGTGGCCATCCTCCACGCGGTGGCCGGCACGCTGGTGCCGCTGATCCTGGTCTCGGCCATGACCCGCTTCTTCGGCGCGAACCGGTCGCTGGCCGAGGGCCTGCAGGTCTGGAAGTTCGCGCTCTTCGCTGCGCTCGCGATGACGCTGCCCTACGTGGCGGCCGCCTACCTGCTCGGCCCGGAGTTCCCCGCGCTGCTGGGCAGCCTCGTGGGGCTGGCCATCGTCGTGACGGCGGCGCGCAAGGGTTTCCTGGTCCCGAAGCCGGACGAGTGCTGGGAGTTCGACAAGCGCGAGAGCTGGCCGGCGGAGTGGACCGGCTCCATCCGGCCCCGCGACGTCGCGCCCGACAGCGGCTCGATGAGCCTCGCCAAGGCCTGGTCGCCGTACGTGCTGGTCGCGGCGCTGCTGCTGCTGACCCGCATGCGCGAGCTGCCGTTCGGCGGCTGGCTCCAGGCCTGGACCGTGAGCTGGCCGAACATCTTCGGCACCGACATCTCGGCCGCCGTGCAGCCGCTCTTCCTGCCCGGCACGGTCTTCATCGTCGCCTCGCTCGCCACGTGGCGCATGCACCGGATACCGCTGGCCGCGTACGGCCAGTCGTGGGCGGCGTCGCTGCGCGTCACGGCGGCGGCCTCGGTGGCGCTGATCTTCACCGTGCCGATGGTGCAGGTGTTCATCAACAGCGGCGGCGGCGGGGCCGGGTTCGAGCGCATGCCCATCGCCCTGGCCGACGGCGTGGCGGCGCTGGCGGGCACGGCCTGGCCGCTCTTCGCCCCTTTCATCGGCGGCATCGGCGCGGCGGTGGCGGGCAGCAACACCGTCAGCAACATGATGTTCTCGCTGTTCCAGTTCGAGATGGGCGAGCGCATCGCGGTCGATCCGACCTGGATCGTCGCCCTGCAGGCAGTCGGCGGGGCCGCCGGCAACATGATCTGCGTGCACAACGTGGTGGCCGCCTCGGCGGTGGTCGGGCTGCTCGGCAAGGAGGGCGCCGTCATCCGCATGACGGTGCTGCCGTTCGTCTACTACGCGCTGCTGCCCGGCTCGGTCGGCTACTTCCTGGTCCTGTACACCCAGACCGGCTGGATCAACGCGGGCTCGGTGCTGGTCGTGGCCATCGGCGCCGGGGCCGCCTGGCTCATCGGGCGCTACGGCGAGCGCCCGCTACCCGCGGGCCAGTCGTGAGGCTGTTCCACCCGGCCGCGCATCCGGCGCGGCCGGCCGACCCGGCCAACTTCACGGGCGACGCCGCGATGGCGCGCATGGACGCGGTGTGCGAGTCGCCCGCCGTCAACGCGTACCGCGTCACGTTCCAGGCGGGCGCGCGGACGGCGTGGCACGTCCACAGCGGGCCGCAGATCCTGCTGGTCGTCGAAGGGCGCTGCCGGCTGCAGAAGGCGGGCGAGCCGCTGCAGGAGGTGGCCGCCGGCGGCGTGATCTGCATCGGGCCGGGCGAGAAGCACTGGCACGGCGCGTCGCCGGACGGGCCGATGACGCACGTCGCGCTGAACATCGACGCGGCCACCACCTGGCTGGCCAAGGTCGGCGACGCCGACTACCTCGGCACCGCCTGACGCGGGCCGGGCGGCGGCTCACCAGCCGCAGGTCCGGCCGGCGTTCTGCTCCGCGAGCCAGGCCGCGAGCGGCGCGAAGTAGTCGAGGATGGCGGTGGCGTCCATCTCGCGCGTGCCGGCGATGGCCTCGAGCGCGTCGGGCCAGGGCCGGCTGGCGCCCATTTCCATCATCGCGCGCAGCCGCCGGCCGGCCGCCGCGCTCTCGAAGATCGAGCAGCGGTGCAGCGGTCCGTCCACGCCGGCCGCCTCGCACAGGGCGCGGTGGAACTGGAACTGCAGGATCTGGGCCAGGAAGTAGCGCGTGTACGGCGTGTTGGCGGGCACGTGGAACTTGGCGCCCGGATCGAAGTCCTCCGCGCTGCGCGGCAGCGCGGGGCGCACCCCCTGGTAGCGTTCACGCAGCTCCCACCAGGCCGTGTTGTAGGCGTCCGGCGCGATCTCCCCCGAAAAGACCTGCCAGCGCCACTGGTCCACCAGCAGCCCGAACGGCAGGAAGGCCACCTTGTCGAGCGCCCGCAGCAGCAGCAGGCCGATGTCCGCGCCAGCGTCGGGGGCCCTGTCGAGCAGGCCGACCTGCACGAGGTACTCGGGCGTGATCGACAGGGCAACGGTGTCGCCCAGCCCCTCGTGAAAGCCGTCGTTCGCGCTGTCGCGGAAGAGCGGGTCCTGGCCCCGGTACGCGCGCTGGTAGTAGTTGTGCCCCAGCTCGTGATGAATGACGACGAAGTCCTCGTCGTTGACGCCGATGCACATCTTGATGCGCACGTCCGACTCGAAGTCCAGGTTCCAGGCGCTGGCGTGGCACACCACGTCGCGGTCGGTCGGTTGGACGAACAGCGAGCGCTCCCAGAACGTCGCGGGCAGCGGCTCGAATCCGAGCGAGCTGAAGAAGCGCTCGCCGTAGCGCACCATCTCCCGCGCGTCGACCCGGGCGCGCTCGAGGAGCCGCGTCAGGTCGTAGCCGGGGCCGGCGCGGGCGGGCCCGACGCTCGCGTAGACGTTCTGCCAGTTCTGGCTCCACATGTTGCCGAGCAGGTGCGCCCGGATCGGTGCGTCCTGCGGCACCACCGCCGTGCCGAACTCGTCTCCCAGCCGCGCCCGCACGTGGCAGTGCAGCGCCTCGTAGAGCGGCCGCACCTGCTCCCACAGCCGCTCGAGCTCGGCCCGGAAGTCGTCGGGCGTCATGTCGTAGCCCGACCGCCACATGTCGCCCAGGTCGGCGAACCCGAGCTCCCGGGCGCCGGCGTTCGACAACTCGACGAACCGCTCGTAGAGCGCGCGCATCGGGGGCGCCACCTCGCGCCAGCCCGCCCATATCTCGATCAGCTCGTCCGTGTCCCGCACGGAGGCGAACAGGCGCTCCATGGCGGGCAGGTCCAGGCACTCCTCTCCGTCGGGCGGGCAGTATTCGCCCCGGCCGTAGAGGCTCTCCATCTCGGTCAGGATGCCGGCCAGCTCGCGCTGCAGGGCCGGGTCGGACGGTGCAACCGCCGCGAGCGACGTCTTCAGGCGCAGCAGCTTGCGCTCGAGATCGAGCGGTAGCGCCAGGGCGTCGAAGCGGGCGGCCTCGGCCGCCAGCTCCGTCGTGGCCGCCATCACCGCGGTGTTGGCGGCCGCCGCGAGGGCGTTGGTGTCGTCGGTGATAAAGTTGTTCTGGACCCACGCCGCGCGGCCGGCGTCGATCCACAGGTCGAGCAGTCGCGTCTCGGCCCGCTCGATGAATGCCTGCGCCTCTTCCACCGTCGGTTCGTCCGCTCCGGCGCATGCGCACGCGCCCAGGGCCACCGCGGCCACGCAGGCCCGCAGCCGGCGTCCGACGCCGTGTGTCGACCGTTCCCTCATGACCCCGGCATTATAAGTGGGCGGCGTCATCCTGGCCCTGGATCAGGGCACCACCGGCAGCACGGCGCTGGTGTTCGCCGCCGACGGCGCCATCGTCGGACGCGGCTACGCCGAGATCGGCCAGCGCTACCCGCAGCCCGGCTGGGTGGAGCAGCATCCGGGCGAGCTGTGGACGTCCAGCCGCGACGTCATGGCGCAGGCGTTGCGGGCCGCCGGCTGCGGGCCGGCCGACGTCCGGGCCATCGGCATCACCAACCAGCGCGAGACGACGCTGCTCTGGGACCGGCGCAGCGGCGAGCCGCTGCACGCCGCCATCGTGTGGCAGAGCCGCCAGAGCGCCGACATCTGCGAGCGCCTCCGGCAGGCGGGCGCCGAGGCGGAGGTCCGCCGGCGCACGGGGCTCGTCATCGACCCGTACTTCTCGGCTTCGAAGATCGCGTGGCTGTTCGAGCGTCATCCCGAGGCGCGGCGGCGCGCCGAGGCCGGCGAGCTGCTGTTCGGCACGGTGGACACCTGGCTGCTCTGGCAGCTCACCGGGGGCCGGGTGCATGCCACCGATCCGACCAATGCCAGCCGGACGCTGCTCTACAACATCCACGACCGGCGCTGGGACCCCGACCTGCTCGAGCTGTTCGGCGTGCCGCCGGCGATGCTGCCCGCGGTGCGGCCGAGCTGCGGTGTCCTGGGCGAGACGGCGGCCGTCGAGGGCCTCGCGGCCGGCATCCCGGTTGCGGGGATGGCCGGGGACCAGCAGGCCGCGCTGTACGGCCAGACCTGCTGGGAGCCGGGGCTCGCCAAGACCACCTACGGCACCGGCGCGTTCGTCGTCCTGAACCTCGGGCAGCGCCACCCGGTGCTGGGCCACGGCCTGCTGACCACCATCTGCTGCGACGCGGCCGGCGGCCCCGCCTGCGCCGTCGAGGGCGCCGTCTTCACGGCCGGCGCGGCGGTCCAGTGGCTGCGCGACGAGCTGCGGATCATCGAGCGGGCCGCGGACACCGAGGCGCTCGCCGGCGCGGTCGCCGACACCGGCGGCGTCTACTTCGTGCCGGCCTTCAACGGCCTGGGGGCGCCGCACTGGGACATGCACGCCCGCGGCGCCATCGTCGGCCTGACGCGCGGCACGGACCGCCGGCACCTCGTCCGCGCCACGCTCGAGAGCCTCGCCTACCAGACGCGCGACGTCATCGACGCGATGCGCGAGAGCGGGGTGGAGCCGACCGAGCTGCGGGTGGACGGGGGCGCCGCCGCCAATGGGTTCCTCATGCAGTTCCAGGCCGACATCCTCGGCCTGCCGGTGGACCGGCCGGCGGTCCTGGAGACCACCGCCACGGGCGCCGCGCTCCTCGCCGGCCTCGGCGTCGGCTTCTGGCGGGACCCGGAGCAGCTCCGCCATCTCCGGCGCCGCGAACGCCTGTTCGAGCCGCGCATGCCGGCCGACGAACGGGACCGCCTGTACGACGGCTGGCGGCGCGCCGTGGGCCGCGTCCGGAGCGGTTCGCCTTCGGGCGAGCCGGCGGGCGACGATTGATGACCCGATGCCGAAAGCGAAGGTCGCCCTCACCATCGACGCCGGGCTGCTCGATCAGGTGGACACCCTCGTCTCCAAACGGCGCTTCCGCAACCGCAGCCAGCCGGTCGAATCGGCCCTCGCGGAGAAGCTCGATCGCGTCGCCCGTACCCGGCTGGCGACCGAATGCGCCATGCTGGACCCGGCCGTGGAAAAGCGCCTCGCGGACGAAGGCCTCGAGCGCGAGTCGTGGCCCGGGGGTGCGGGGCAGAGCCCCGTCTGATTGAAGCCTACGGCGCCAGCCGGCGGATGACCCCGTCGTGCTTGTTCAGCAGGAAGATCTGGCCGCCGGGACCGATGTCCAGGCGCACGTCGGCCCGCGGCGTCGGCGTGCGTCCCTGCTCGAGGTTCTTCTCCCGGACCATCTGCAGCAGCGTCTTCGTCTCGCCCCCGTGCTCGAACAGCACGCGGCGCACGGCGTCCTGCCCTCCCGCGGGCAACTCGTCCGCGGAGAAGTAGAGGACCTCGCCGCTGGGGCCGTCGCCGAAGAGCACCCGGTCGGTGAGCTGCGGAACGGCGTCGTCCCGGTAGACGACGAGGCCCGTGACCATGGACCTGCGCTGGAACAGGGAATCGACGCGGCTGTACTCCACCACCGGAAACGACAGGCCCGCCGCGCCGCGCGGATCGACCAGGCTGACCGCCTGCCGGCTGATGAACCGGAAGCTCCCCTCCCAGTCGTTCCAGCCCAGGTTGCCGCCCCGCGGCACGAGGCTGATCTCCTCGACGATGTTCTGCCCGATGTCCGCCAGCAGCAGGTTGCCGTTGCGCGCGTCCCAGGCGAAGCGCTGGGGATTCCGGACGCCGTAGGCGTAGATTTCGCCGAGCGTGCCGTCGTCCCCGTCGCCCGCGAAGGGGTTGTCGGCGGGGATGCCGTACTGGCCGTTGGCACTGTTCGAGCCGAGCGGATCGATGCGCAGGACCTTGCCCAGGAT
>CAZMWA010000031.1:0-3420 GCA_964569405.1 uncultured Vicinamibacteraceae bacterium
GTTGGTGCGCCAGCAGGTCGTCTAGCATCATCTAGATGGGGCTATGGCCCCCCCGCAAACGGACGCCGGGGGCTTGGGGCACAGCCCCATCTAGATGATGCTAGACGACCTGCTGGCGCACCAACTCGTGTTCGTGGGCGGCAAGGGCGGCGTCGGCAAGACGACCATCGCCGCGGCGGTGGCCGTCGCGGCCGCCGATCGGGGGCGGCGGTGCCTGCTGGTCTCCACGGACCCGGCGCACTCGCTGGGAGACATCTTCGGGCGCGAGATCGGCGACCGGCAGCAGGAGCTCGGACCGAATCTGTGGGGCGTGGAGATCGATCCGGACAGCGAGGCCGCGCGGCACATCGCCGCGGTCAAGGCCCAGATGAAGACCCTCGTTCATCCGCGCCTGTACGGCGAGGTCGACAGGCAGCTCGACCTCGCCCGCGACGCGCCGGGCGCGGCCGAGGCCGCCCTGCTCGAACGGGTCGCGACGCTCATGGGGCACGACGGGTCGCGCTACGACCTCGTCGTCTTCGACACGGCGCCCAGCGGCCACACGGTGCGCCTGCTCTCGCTGCCCGAGGTGATGGGCGCCTGGATGGACGGCCTCCTGCGCCACCGGCAGCGCGCGGGCCGTCTGGCAGACGTCCTGGGCCGTCTCGGCGGCGGGCGCGCCGCCGGCGACGAGCTGTCGCTCATCGACCATGCCGCGGGCCACGAGCCGGGCAGCCGCGACGCGCAGATCCACGACCGCCTGCAGGCCCGGCGCCGCACCTTCCTGGTGGCGCGGGAGCGGCTGCTCGACCAGGCCACCACCGCCTTCCTGCTGGTGATGAACACCGACAAGCTGTCGATTCTCGAGAGCCGGCGGGTCCGCGACCTGCTGTCCCGCTTCGATGTCGGCGTCTGGGGCGTCGTGATCAACCGCGTCCTGCCGAGCGCGGCCGGCGGCGACTTCCTGGCCGCGCGGCGGACCCAGGAGCAGGCCTATCGCGCGGAGATCGACCGTCTCTTCGCGCGCCTGCCGCGGGTCGCGGTGCCGCTGCTCGAGCGCGACGTGCACGGCACGGACGCCGTGCGGCGGGTCGGCGAGCTGCTGCGGCGCGGCTGGGAGTCGGGCCCGTAGGCCCCGGGAAACCGTTGTGGGCGTCTCTCCCGTCGCCGCCGCGCTGCTGGCCTTCGCCGCCTACTGGGCGGCCTACCGCTTCTACGCCCGGTACCTGGCCCGGCGGCTGTTCGCGCTCGACGCCGCCCGGCCGACGCCGGCGCATCGGCTGCGCGACGACGTCGACTACGTGCCCGCCAACCGCTACGTGCTGTTCGGGCACCAGTTCGCCTCCATCACGGGCCTGTCGCCCATGCTGGGGCCGGCCATCGCGGTCATCTGGGGCTGGCTGCCGGCGCTGGCGTGGGTGGTGCTGGGCGCCATCTTCGTCGGCGCCGTCCACGACTTCGGCGCGCTCGCCGTCTCCATTCGCGCCCGGGGCCTGTCGCTCGGCAAGGTGACCGAGAGCCTGGTCGGCCCGCGCGCCAAGACGCTGTTCCATCTGCTCATCTTCTTCCTGATCGCCCTGGCCATGGGCGTGTTCGTGCACGTCGTGGCCACGCTGTTCTCCCCCGCCTTCTACCCGGAGTCGGTGCTGCCGACGGCGGTGCTCATGCTCGTGGCGGTCGGCATCGGCGTGGCGATCTACCGGCTCGGCTGGGACATCCGGGCGCTGACCCTTGCGGGCCTGCCGGTGCTGCTCCTGCTCGTCTGGGCCGGCATCCGGTATCCCGTCATCGGCCCCTCGCTGGCGCAGTGGAAGTGGCTGCTGCTGATCTACTCGTTCGCCGCCAGCGTGCTGCCGGTCTGGCTGCTGCTGCAGCCCCGCGACTACCTCAACAGCCTGCTGCTGTACGCCGGCGTGGCGGCGATGTACGCCGGCTTCTTCCTGACCAACCCGTCGTTCGCCGCGCCCGTCCTGGACGTCGCCCCGGCCGGCGCGCCCGCGATGTTCCCGTTCGTCTTCATCGTGATCGCCTGCGGGGCGGCCAGCGGCTTCCACGCGCTGGTCTCCTCGGGCACCTCGGCCAAGCAGCTCGACCGGGAGACCGACGCCCCGCTCGTCGGCTACGGGGCGATGCTGGGCGAGTCGCTGCTGGGCGTGATGGCGGTGCTGGCCTGCACGGCCGGCTTCGTGTCGCGGCAGGACTGGCTGGCGCGCTACCAGAGCTGGGAAACGGCCGACAGCCTCGGCGGGAACATCGCGGCGTTCATCGCCGGCACGACGCGGTTCCTGTCCACGCTGGGGTTCCCCGCGGAGCTGGCGACCGTTGCCGTCGCCGTGCTCGTCGTCTCGTTCGCGCTGACGTCGCTCGACTCCGCCACGCGGCTGCTGCGCTACAACGTGACCGAGATCGGCGAGACGCTGGGCGCGCCCCTGCTCGGAAACCGCTACGTGGCGTCGGCCATCGCGGTCGCCGCCATCTGGTTCTTCGCGTTCTTCCAGGTGCGCGGCGAGTTCGCCGGGCTGGTGCTCTGGCAGCTCTTCGGGACCACCAACCAGATGCTGGCCGGTCTCGCGCTGCTCGCGATCACCGTCTACCTCCTGCGGCGCGGCAAGCCGATCGTCTACACGCTGGCGCCCATGCTGCTGATCCTGGTCTCCACGCTGTCGGCGATGAGCATCAACCTCACCGAGTTCTGGACGGACGCGCAGTGGACGCTGCTGGTCACGGGGACGGCCATCCTGGTGCTGGCCGTCTGGCTCGCGGTCGAAGCCTGGATTGCCGTGCGCCGCTTCCGGCGTGGCGGCGCGACCGAGCCGCTGGAGGTCAGCTTCCGGCCGGCGCCGGGCGCGGCATTTGCCCGGGGCGGGACCGAAACCCTAGAATAGAAGCGGTTTCCACGGAGGTCGAAGCGTGAATCCTTGGCTCGCAGTCCTGATCACCGCCATCCTCGCGTTCGCGGCTCACATCCTCTTCGTGCTCGCCGTGCGCAGCAAGTAGCGGTCGGCGGTGCGTCGCGCACCGTCGCCTGCAGCATGACGACGCGATCGGCGGCGACGCCCTCGGTCATGTCCCTGACCACCTGCACGCTGGCCGTTGCCGGTATGGCGCTCGCCGTGTTCGCCGGGTTCGGATGTCAGCGTGAAACGCAGGATACGCGCGACATTCGCAGCGAGCTGCACACGATACTCGACGACGTCAGGCAAGTCGTCCGGGACGAGATCGACATCCTGGAAGACCTGGTTGGACGACCCGACCAGTCGACGCTCGAGCCGATGTGGCGAAACCACCTCGCGGCGGCGCACGGCGCGGTCGAGCGGCTGGCCGCCCTGCGCTCGGAGGTCGACGCTTCCACGACCGCCGAGATCGAGGCAGCGGTCGCCGAGCGGGTGCTGTCGGAGGTACGGGAAATACGACGCGCCCTGGACGAACGCATCAGGAAAT
>CAZMWA010000032.1:0-5261 GCA_964569405.1 uncultured Vicinamibacteraceae bacterium
CGTCGACCTCCACCTGGGCGAAGTCCGTGTTGTAGGTCAGGTCCGCGGTCAGGTTCTGCGTCAGGCCGTACTTGACGTCGAGCCCGCCGGCGCCCTCGCCCGCGTTCCGCCGCGGCGGCGTGGCCGCCAGGTCCGTGGTCAGGCCGGCGATGCCGTACGGCTTGATCTCGAGCCGGCTGACGCCGGCCGGCACCTCCAGCCCGACCAGCGTGGCCGCCTGCGAGATGCGGAAGATGCCGGTGCGTCCGGCCGAGATCGGCAGCGGCGTCAGGAAGACCAGCTCGTTCTTGCGGCGGATGGTGCGCCGCAACTGCACGCCCCAGACCTGGTCCGCCCCGGGCCGGTAGCGCAGCGACTTGAACGGAATCTCCATCTCCACCGTCCAGCCGCCGTCGAAGCGCCCCGTGCGCACGTCCCACACCGGGTTCCAGTCGCTGTTGGGATTCCCCTCGTTGCTGATCTCGAAGTCGCCCAGCGCGCCCAGCGGGTTCGTGTAGAAGCCGAGGCCGTTGCGCCGATCGTGGAACGTGTCGAGGACCACCCAGAACCCGTCGTTGTCGCGGAGCTGGGGCGTGTCGCGCCGCATCTCGTTGACCACCCAGTCGGCCGCCGGCGCCGAGTCCCAGACGCGCGCGCTGATGTAGATGCTCTCGGCGTCGAACGCGATCCAGGCCTCGGTCTTCTCGGTGGCGGGGGCGCCCTCGTCGGGCATCAACTGGATGAAGTCGCCGATCGCCCGCACGCAGTCGTACAGGGGCTCGTCGAGCAGCCCGTCGAGGCGCAGGCCCGCCGCCAGCCTGACGGCGCGCACGGTCACGCGGCCCAGCGGGTCGCGGAGCACCACCTCCGGCGGGCGGGGCCAGGGCACGCCGCCGACCCGCAGACCGCCGCCGGCGCGGCGCGCCGGCGCCGCGACCGCGCCCCCCGGCAGCTCCCGCGCGTCGGGCGTGCCGGGCGCCGGGTCGGCCGCGGCGGGCGCCGCCTGGCCCGCGGTCGGGCCGCCGGCCGTCTCGCAGGGCGTCGCGGCGGCCACCGGGCCGGCGGCGAGCGCGACGGCCAGCAGGCCCGGCACGAGGCGGCCGCACGACGGCCGCTGCTGCGATCCTGGAATCATTCGCAAGCAGGCTCCGCGACGGGCGGCGGATCGCCGCCGGCGCATCCCGAACAGCACATCTTACAGTCGGCTCGAGGCGGGCAGACACCGGTCGTCCCGCCGGCGGCTCAGAACTCGAGCTGCCAGCGGGTGTAGATCTCGTAGAGCGCCGCCGGCGCGGGCGCCGCCGGCGCGGCCTTGAAGAAGTCGCCCGTCAGCAGGACGGACCCGCCGACGTCGAGCGCCAGCAGCGACGCCATCTGCCAGCGCGTCTCCGCGAGCAGCTCCGTTCCGATGTCCGGCGAACCGCTCAGCGGATGGGGTTCGTCCGCGCGCAGCCAGCCGGCGGCCAGCAGCGCCGTCCAGCGCCCGCCCAGCGGCTGCTCGTAGCCCGCCTGCAGGGTCAGCAGGCCGAGCCCGTCGTTCTGCAGCCCGATGCCCAGGTCGTTGCCGTCCGACGGCCCGCGCGGCGACGTCAGCCCGAGCAGGCTCCAGTACGCCTGCGCGCCGCGGTTGTCGCGGGCGCTCTGGGCAATCGTCCGGAACTCGCCCGAGCGGTGCGGATCGCGGCCGTCGTTGCCGGTCGAGTACAGGACCCGCAGATGCGCCGTGCCGGGGCCCGCCTCGACGGCCGTCGCCGCCTTGGCGGCCCAGCCCGCGTGCGACCAGTCGTAGTCGGGGGTCTCGCCCCGGTTCACGATGAGAAACAGCGAGGTCGACCCGCCGCCGTGAGCGATATGGCCGCGCCCGCCGATCCACAGGGCGTTGCCGCGGCGGATGAACTCGCCGGGCGCGCGGCCGTAGGTCGCGGCGGGGCCCCCGAACGCGCAGTACAGGTTGCCGGCCCGGTCGCGCGAGTAGTACACGCTCACGCCCCAGAGCGACGAGCCGACCGCCCGATCGAGGTCGGCCGTCAGCAGCCAGTTGTCGCCGTCGCCGGCGCGCGATTCGCGCTGCAGGATCAGCGCGCCGAGCGCGTAGTGCCAGGCGTCGGCCGCCGTCGCCTCGAACGTGATGCCGCCGACGTTGAAGTCCCAGACCGAGTTCGCCAGCGGCGCCTGCGACGTGTCGTAGCGGTCCACGGCCCACAGCGGGTCGCCGAAGGTCGGCCGCTCGCCGAAACGGTCCTCCCAGGGCAGGACGCCGGCCCGCAGCAGCGAGTTGGGGGTCGGCTTGTACCACAGGAACCCCCGCCGCAGCGCCACGCCCGTCTGGTCCGTGCCCGCGAGGCGGCCGGGCTCGACGCCGAACGTCTTCAGCAGTTCGCGGCCGCTGCCCAGCTCGACGTGACCGGCCTGCACCTGGACGTAGGCACCGTAGCGGCACGACTCGCGGTCGTGCACGTTCACCCAGGCGCGCAGCCGCTGATTCAGGAAGTCGGTCCCCGGCGGGGAGCCGCCGATCGTCCGCTGGTGGAAGCCGAAATTGGCCTGGTTGCCCGTCAGCCGCAACTGCGCGCCGGCCGCGACGCCCGCGCCGCCCAGCGCGAGCGACGGCGCGCACCCGTCGCCGTCGCTGCCGGCGGTCTGACCGGCCGCGGAAGAGCCGAACGCCTCGGGGCGGGTGCCGGCCGCGGCAGATGCCGGCAGCGCGAGCGAGAGCGCGAGCAGGCAGGGCCACGCCCCGGACGCCGTCAAGACCGCGCGGGTTCCGACCAAAATACGATATAGCATAGAACAGTCTCGACCATTATACGATTACCAGGATAACGGACGCAAAATGGAGGCAGTCCCCCGCTTCTACGACGCCGTGCTGCTGGAGCACTTCCTGACGAGCCGCGCGATGGCGCTCGTCAGCGGACCCCGGCACGTCGGCAAGACCGTCACCTGCCGGCGTCACGCCGACGCCCGCTGCGACTGGGACGACCTCGCCGACCGCGAGCTGGTCCTGGCCGGTCCGGCCCGCCTCGCCGCCGGACTCGGCGCCGACCGGCTGTCCAAGACGTTTCCCGTGGTGCTCTTCGACGAGCTGCACCGCTTCCCGCGCTGGAAGCCGCTGCTCAGGCGCCTCGACGACGCGCGGGGCGACCGCCTGCGCTTCATCGTTGCCGGCAGCGGCCGCATGGACGCCGATCGCGGGCGCGACCCCTTGACGGGCAGGCACCTCGCCTACCGGATGCATCCCTTCTCGGTCGCCGAGACGGTGCGCCGGGACCTGCCGGATCCGCAACGGGTCACGCGCCCCCCCGCTGCCGGCGACGCGGCCGACTTCGAGGCGCTGTGGCGCCACGGCGGCTATCCGGAGCCCTTCCTCAGACGCGACAGCCGGTTCAGCCGGCGCTGGCGGGCGCGGCGCGTCGAGCAACTGGTCCGGGAGGACATCCGCGACCTGACGCAGGTCCGGCAGCGCGACCAGATGTCCCTGCTGGGGCGGCGCCTCGCCCGCACGTCGGCGCGCCAGCTCGTGTACGGCACCCGCGCGGCGGAGATCGGGGTGGCGATCGACACGCTCCGCCGCTGGGTGGCCGCCCTGTGCGACCTCCACCTCGGCTTCCTGATCCGGCCCTGGTCGCGGGGCGTCCGGCGCTCGCTGCGCCGCGAGCCGCGGTGGTTCCTGCGGGACTGGGGCGACATCCCGGACGAGGGCGACAGGGCCGAGACGTTCGTTGCCTGCCACCTGCTCAAGGCCGTCGAGGGCTGGAGCGATCTGGGTCTGGGCCGGTTCGAGCTCGGCTACCTGCGCGACAAGGAGCGGCGCAAGGTGGACTTCGTGGTCGCGCGCGACGGCCGGCCCTGGTTCCTCGCCGACGTGCGGCCGCGGCGGGAGCCCGTCGGCGCGGCGCTCGCCCACCATCAGGCGCAGCTCGGCGCCCCCTTCGCATTCCAGGTCGTCGTCGACGCCGACTACGCGGACGCGGACTGCTTCGCCGCGCCCGGCGGCCCGCGCGTCGTCCCGGCCCGCACCTTCCTGTCCCAACTCCTCTGACGCGGCAAAGCCACGCAAGGCGCGCACAACGGGCGTGATACATTTGGGCCCGGGCGGACGACTGCGGACGACAAGGAGGACCCATGCAGCGGTGGCTGTGCGCGGCGGTGGTGGTGCTGGCGGCCTGCGGAGGATCGAGCGGCGACCTCCCGGTGCCGAACGCCGATTGCGAGACGGACGGCGACATCGCCTTCATCTGCGGCGTGATCAACCCGGAAGACGTCATCGCCATTCCGGACACGAATCTCATCGTCGCGTCGGGCTACGGCGGCGGCGGCGGCATCCACTTCATCAGCCACCGCGACCGGACGCGGCTGCAGGTGTATCCGACCCCCAATCCGCGGCTGCGGCACGACGCCGCCGCGTACCCGGACTGCCCCGGTCCGATCGACCCCGCGGAGGGCGATCAGTTCAACGCCCACGGGCTGAACCTGCGGCTCGTCGAGGAGGGCCTGTACCACCTCTACGTCGTCCACCACGGGTTCCGCGAGTCAATCGAGATCTTCGAGATCGACACGCGCTACCAGGGGGCCGTCTCCGTGTCGCCGACCCCCGGCTTCGCCTGGATCGGCTGCGTCATCGCGCCGGAGGCGATGACGCTGAACTCGGTCAGCCCGTTGCCCGACGGCGGCTTCGTCGCCACCGCGCCCTTCGTGCCGCCCGGCTGGACCCCGCCGAGCGCGGCGACCGATGACGACGCGGCGACCGGCGACGACGACGCGGACGCCGACGAGGCGGCGGCCGCCGCCGAGGAGCCGGTCGCGCCCGAGGACATCGACATCGCCGGGTCGTACGGCCTCGTCTGGGAATGGAGCCCGGCGGGCGGCTGGTCGATCGTCCCCGGCAGCGAGTCGGCCGGGCCGAACGGCATCGAGGCGTCGGCCGACGGCGAGTGGCTGTACGTCAACCTCTGGGCGGGTCGCCAGGTGCTGCGGCTCTCGCGCGGCCGCGATCCGGTCGAGAGCCAGACCGCCGACCTGTCGTTCCATCCCGACAACATCCGCTGGCAGGCGGACGGCACGCTGCTCACGGCCGGACACGACGCGCCCGATCTGCTCGCCCGCATCCTGGAGTGCATCGAGGCCCGCTGCGACGGCATGTCGTCGAACGTCGCGCGCGTCGAACCGGACACGCTGGCGGTGACGGACGTCGTGGACGCGCCGGCAACCGAGGACTTCTTCACCGCCACCGCGGCGCTGCAGGTGAACGACGAGATCTGGGTCGGCAGCGTGCGCGGCGACCG
>CAZMWA010000033.1:0-12975 GCA_964569405.1 uncultured Vicinamibacteraceae bacterium
AACTTCATCGACACCGCGAACGCGTACACCAAGGGGCACTCGGAGACGATCATCGGCGACTACCTGCGGGCGGGCGGCCACGGGCGGGACCGGCTGGTCATCGCCACGAAGTTCTTCGCCAACCTGTACCCCGGGGACCCGAACGGCGGCGGCGCCAGCCGCAAGTCGCTGACGGCGGCCTGCGAGGAGTCGCTGCGGCGCCTGCGCACGGACTACATCGACCTGTACTGGATGCACCTGTGGGACCGGTTCACGCCCATCGAGGAGACGCTGCGGGCACTCGACGACCTCGTGCGCGCGGGCAAGGTGCGCTACATCGGATTCTCGGACACGCCGGCGTGGAAAACGGCCCAGGCGCAGGTGCTGGCCCGTTGCCGCGGCTGGACCCCGCTGGTGGCGCTGCAGATCGAGTACTCGCTGATCGAGCGCACGGTCGAGGGCGAGCTGCTGCCCATGGCGCGCGAGCTGGGGCTGGGCGTCGCGCCCTGGTCGCCGCTGCGGGCCGGCGTGCTGACCGGCAAGTACACGCGCGAGAACGCCGGTGACGCCAACCCCGGGCGGGGCCGGCGCGTGACCGACTACCTCCACGAGCGCACCTTCGACATCATCGACGAGCTGATCCGCGTCGCGGACGCCGTCGCCGCGCCGCCGGCGGCCGTGGCCCTCGCGTGGGTGCAGGCGCGGCCGGGCGTCACGTCGACCATCATCGGCGCCCGCACCCTCGAGCAGCTCGAGCAGAACCTGGCCGGCCTCGACGTGCGGCTGGCCCCGGAGCAGGTCGAGGCGCTCGATCGGGTGTCCGAGCCGCAGCTCGGCTTTCCGGCAGGATTCCTGCAGGCCGCGTCGACCATCATGCACGCGGGCGCCACCGTCAACGGCGAGCCGTCGACGGTGTGGCCCATGGCGCCGGCGAGCGACGGCGAACGTTACTAGACGCGCGCGCGGGCGTTCTGCGGTAGGCTGTCGGGGCCGGCCCCGCAGGGCAGGCCGCAGGCAAGGGAGGCCACCGATGAGAACAGCGATGACTCGACTCGTGCTGGCGGGTGTGCTCGGGATTGCGCTCCCGGGGTTGGGCGTGGTCTCGTTCACGCAATCATCCGGGGACCGGACGCCGATCACCGTCGAGCAGTTCGAGGCGTGGATGGAGGAGCTGTCGAACTGGGGGCGCTGGGGCGAGGACGACGAGCTGGGCGCCGTCAACCTGATGACGCCCGCGAAGCGCAGGGAAGCGGCGTCCCTCGTGCGGAACGGGACCACGGTATCGCTCGCGCACGACTTCCTCTCCGAGGAGGCCGCGGACGTCCGCGAGCCGTATCAGCTCCAGATGAGCATCAACCACGAGGGCCAGAATTCGGGCGACCGCATCGAGGTGTACTTCCACGGCATCCAGTTCTCCCACCTCGACGGCCTGTGCCACGTGTTCTACAACGACCGGCTGTACAACGGGCACGACTACCGCGACGTCGTCACCGAGGACGGCTGTTCCGTGATGGACACCGCCGGCATGCGGGACGGCCTCGTCACGAAGGGGGTCCTGGTGGACATGCCGCGCCTGAAGGGGGTCCCGTACCTCGAGCCGGGCACGAAGCTGTATGCGGAGGACATCGAGGCGTGGGAGGAGATGGCGGGCGTCAGCATCGGCTCGGGCGACGCGCTGCTGCTGCGCACGGGGCGCTGGGCGCGGCGCGCGGCCATGGGCGCCGGCGGGGCCATGTCCGGGTGGGACGCGTCCGTGATGCCGTGGATGGCCGAGCGCGACATCGCGCTGCTGGGCGCCGACTCGGTGCACGAGGCGCCCGACACGGTGCCGGGCCTGGGCTTCAACCCGATCCACCGCTACGCCATCGTGGCGCGCGGCATGAACCTGCTCGACAACCTGGATCTCGAGGCGGCGGCCGAGGCGGCGGCGCGGCTCGAGCAGTGGGACTTCATGCTGGTGATCGCCCCGTTGCGCGTCCCGGGCGGCACGGGCTCGCCGGTGAACCCGCTCGCCATCTTCTGACGGCGGCCGGGCGGGCGGACGGCGGCCGGCCGGCGCGTCAGGGGCCGGCCGCGCAGTCGCCGTAGTACTGCTCGGGCCGCGACGTGAAGCCGATCAGCGAGACGTCCGTGTACTCGTGGCGCGTGTGCACGGCCATGAGCCGGCCGTCGTCCGTCTCGCGGTCGAAGATCGTGGTCGTGTACAGCGGCCCCGAGCTGAACATCTGCAGGAAGTGGAGATAGTCGCCGGTCAGCCGCGTGATGATGTGCGAGGGGCCGAACGGGCCGATCACCTCGGCGGTGGCGCCCGCGGTGTCGATGGCCTCGAAGCGGAAGGACAGCGTCGCCGAGTCCACGTCCGCCTCGGGGTCGCCGTCGTTCCACGTGCCGGTCGCAATCAGCGTGAACGAGCAGTCGAGGCTGCCCGCCGCGGCGAGGCGGTCATCCTGCGCCCCGGCCGCCGCGGGGCCCGCGAGACACCAGCCGAGCGCCGCCCAGGCCGCGACCTGCCGAATCGGTGACATAGGCCCTCCTCATGGTCGGGCGCCTATTATACGGGCCGCGGCCGACCGCCGGGCAGTTTGACCGTATGGCCGGCCCGCAGCATAATCGGCATCCTGGAGTGCATGTTCGAATGAAGGCGATGGCATTCGCGCTGGCGTTGCTCGCGGCCGGGGTGGCGGCGGGACAGGTGGCGGTGGACGCCGAGCTGCAGCGGCAGCTCGACGAGCTGTTTCCGGCGGCGACCTCGTTCTCCTCGAAGGAGGGCGACCCGCCGCACTTCAAGGCGTACGCGAGGCCGCCGGGAGGTGGCCGGCGACTGATCGGCTACGCCTTCTGGACCACGGAGCTCGAGCCGCTCGAGCGGGGCTACGACGGGCCGATCAAGATTCTCACCGGGGTGGACACGGACGGCGTCCTGACCGGCATCGTCGTCGCCGATCACTACGAGCCGTACGGCTATTTCTCCATCGACCTGCCGCGGTACGCCGCCCAGTTCGTCCGCAAGAGCATTCGCGATCCCTTCCGGGTCGGCAACGATATCGACGCCGTCTCCACCGCCACCCTTACGGTGACGAGCGCGACGCGGGCCGTGCGCAACGGCGCGCGCCGGCTCGCCAGGCGCCTGATCGTGCCCCCGGAGGCGCGCTGATGCGGCGCGTCATCGCCGCCGTCATGCTGCTCGCCGCGGCGACGGCCATCCCCGCCGACGCGTTCGCCCAGCCCGAGCCGGAGTTCGACCCGTGGGGGTTCGAGGACGAGCTCGAGGAGCCGGAAACCTGGGCCACGCTGCTGCGCGACCAGGCCGCCGACCTCCTGCTGTTCACGGCCTTCGCCGCGTTGGCTCTGGTGAGCTTCTTCCGCAAGAGCGTCGCGCTGAAGTACGTCACGCTGGTGGCCGCCATCGCCTACCTGGGGTTCACCAAGAGCCAGCTCATCTCGGTGGTCAACGTCTACGGGCTGCTGGCCGGCAACCTGCCGGTCTTCAAGTACAGCCTGGCGTGGTACCTGTTCGCCGGCTTCACGCTCGTGACGACGGTGCTGTGGGGCCGGCTGTACTGTGGGCGCGTGTGCGCGTTCGGGGCGCTGACGCAGCTCATGGACCGGATCGTCCCGGCCCGCCTGCGCGTCGAGGTGCCGGCGTGGCTCGAGCGGCGCGCGGCGCTGGTGAAGTTCGGGCTGCTCGGCGCCGTGCTGCTCTACTTCCTGCTGACCTCGGACATCGCGGCGTACCGCTACGTCGAGCCGTTCTGGATGTTCACCCGCCAGGCCTCCACCGGCATGTGGGTGGGCCTTGCCGTGCTGCTCGTCGCCACGGTCTTCGTCCGCAACCTGTACTGCCGCTTCCTGTGCCCGGTGGGCGCCTTCCTGGGGCTGATCTCGAAGCTGACCGTGTTCCGGATCAAGCGCTGGTCCGAGTGCAACACTTGCAAGATCTGCGAGAAGACCTGCGAATGGGGGGCGATTCGCGGCCCGCAGATCGTCATGACCGAGTGCGTGCGGTGCGACGACTGCGAGCGCCTCTACGCGGACACCGCGAAGTGCCCGCACTGGATCATCCTCAGGCGCCGGTCAGCCGCCGCGCAGACAACCCGGTAGCGCGCGCCCGCGTCGGATCGCCTCTCGGGTCCTCCGTTCCGAACAGCCGCCGCAGCGTCCGCTGCACGTCGTCAATCGTTTCCTCCTCCGCGCCAGACGTTGTCGGTCGGTGTTCGCTCGAAGGACGGCCAGGCGTCGATCAGCGTGAACGGCGCGTCGGGGTCGACCGACGTCGGCACGGGGCCGATGCGGCGGCGGCCGACGCTGTCGTCGTCGAAGCGCTGCGTCACGTGGATGGCGGCGGTGACCGGCTCCCAGCCGCCGTCCTGCCAGCGCCAGCGCCGGCCGCCTATCTCGAGGGTGCGCGCCGCCTGCGCGACCAGCACGTCCGACGCCGCCGGCGGTCCGAGCAGAGCCTCGGCCGTGCCGGCGCCGACCGCCGCGGCCAGGGCGTCGGCCAGCGGCGTGCCGGCCCGCACCGCGGCGATCACGGCGCCGACCGCACCGCCCGCGGCGTCGAGGCCGACGGACTCCACCCAGCCGACCGTCGCCAGCGGCGTGTACTCCCGCACCCACGGCACGTCGCCGGCGGCCGCGACGCCCACCGCGGGCGCGTCCAGCGCGCCGAGCGCCTCGACGACCTGGTCGCTGGCCCGCGCCTGCAGCGCCAGCCACGCGTCCACGCCGTCCTCCTGCCGGACGCACTCCAGGCCGACCCAGCCGGGGACACCTACCCGCAGCCAGTCCTCGCCGGGCTCCTTGCGCAGGTCGGCCTCGTCGGTCATCGTGCGCGCGGCCAGCGCGGCGGCGATGATGGCGCGGCGCCGCCAGCGGCCGAAGGCCTCTCCGGAGATGTCCCACCCCTCGTGCTCGGGCAGCCAGAGCAGGTTGCCGTAGAGCGCGGTCCTGCCGCGCTCGCGCGGCGCCTGCAGCACGGTGCGCACCACCGGCGCGCGGCCCAGGGTGGCGGCGACGCAGGCGTGCATGGCCGTGACGTCGTCGAGGACGCCGTCCGCGTCGCGTGCGCGCTGTGGCCCGTGCAGCGCGGCGATGCCGCCGCGGCGGGTCACGACCGGCGCCTCCGGCCACCAGGCCGCGGCGAAGTCGAACGGTCCGCGGGTCACGGCGATGCGGGCGCCGGTCGCGGCGACGCGGGCGCCGGCGGGGCGCTCCACGTCGCGACCGGCGCCCGCGAAGGTCACGGTCCAGCGCCAGTCGCCCGCCGGCGCCACGCCGGCGGCGGGCGCCAGCGCACCGGCCGCGACGTTGCCGGGGACGGGGTCGAGGCCGTGGGTGCGGCGTTCGCGGGGCGCACGCAGCAGCCGGTCGGGGTCGTGCCCGAGCGTCGGCAGCAGGTCGGCGGCGCGGAGCCATACGCCGGAGGGGTGCAGCCAGGGGGTCTTTCCCTCCGCCGACCACCCCTCTCCGCGGGCGGCGACGTCCAGCTCCACGGTGCAGCCCTCGGCCGTGAGACCGCAGGCTTCGAGCGGCAGCGCGAAGTGGTCGAACGCCACGGTTGGCGATGCCTCGCGGCCGTTGACGGCGGCGCGCGCGATCTCGGCGCCGTGCGGCAGCGAGCCGTGCAGCGTGCCGGAACGCGACCGGACGCCGTCGAGCCGCCAGCGCACCACGGCAACGCGCTCGGCCGCATGGACGACGATATGCGCCTCGCCGCCCGCCACCGAGAACGGCGCTGCGGCGGTCCACCAGCGCGCCTCCCAGGCGGCGTCGTCCGCCGTCGCTACCGCCTGCGATTCATAGCCGCCCAATGTCACGAGCTGCTCGTGCAGCACGCTGTGGACGCCGGCCGCCAGCACGACGGCGGCAGCCGCCAACGCGCCGGCGGCGCCCGCGGCCCTGCGCATGCCGGTCCGCCAGCGGAAGGCCGCGGTGAGCGCGGTGCCGCGCGGCCAGGCGAGCCACGCCAGCGCGACGATGCCGGCCGCGACGGCCAGCTTGTAGAGGTCGAGGGTCAGGACATAGCCCAGCCACGGCGCCCACCCGGTGAACTCCGACAGCGCGATGCTCGGCGGCACGCCGACCTCGACCGGCGGATAGGTGGTGACGCCCAGCTCGTGATTGACCACGATGAAGAACGCGCAGATGATGCCGGCCGCGTGGGCCCCGCCCGTGTGGCGGACCAGCGCGTGAGCCAGCAGTACCAGCGCGCACAGCTCCAGCATCGACGGGGCGAGCACCAGCCCGAAGTGGAGGACGGGGTCGAGCGGGCTGAAGGCGTCGGGGACCACGAGGGCGTTGACGATCCACACCGCGACGGTCGGGGTCAGGGCGAAGACGACGGTGAGGGCGCCGGCGGCCAGCGCGCGGCCCGCCACCCGGCTTCCCAGGGGCGCGGGGGTGGCGTCGGCGATCTCGCCGTAGCCCGGGCGGTGGTCCCGGCGCGCCATGACCCCGACGAACGCCGCCACCATGAACGCGAGCACCAGGTAGAAGAACTCGACCAGCAGCGGATCGAGGAGATCGGGGCGGGGGAGGACGGGGCCGTCGGCGTGGAGGATGACGTGGACGAACGAGCCGCCCACGCCCAACGCCGTCAGCATGAGGAGGGCGAGCGGCGCTGCCCACCCGCGGAACGAGAGCGCGAGGTGCCAGGCCGCCTCGCTCCACGCGGCGTCGAGCCACGACGGCTGCCGCGGGACGCCGAGCGGCGGCGCGTCGGGATCGGGCCGCTCGGCTTCGTGCCCGTCGCCCGCGTGGCCCGGTCCCCGCACCGCCGGCGCGCGTTCGAGCGCCAACCGCTCGCGTTGCACCCGGCGCAGCACGACTCCCAGCAGCAGCAGCGGCGGGAACGTCCAGAGCAGGCGGTTGACGACCAGCGGCGTCGTCATCTGCAGGATGCCCGATGCCTTCTCGCGCGGCGTCCAGAGGTTGGCCTGCTCCTCTACCTCCGCGTACGCGAACGGGTCGAGGAGGGTCGCCAGCACCGGGCTGCCGTCGGCGCCGCGTACGACGACCATGGCCGCCATCCAGATCAGCATCAGCACCGCCGCGAGCGCGAACGGCCCGGCGACGCTGCGGGTCCGGATCGCCGCGCAGAGCAGCAGCGCGCCGAGCCCGGCGGCGGAGGGCAGCGTCAGGATCAGCAGCGTGTGGCCGATCGCGAACAGCGGCTGCGGCCCCACCGCGTCGGCGGGGATAAGTCCCAGAGCGCCGAGGAGGGGCACGAGCAGGAACCCGAGCCCGGTCGCGAGGGCCAGCAGGTTGGCGAGGACCAGCGCGCCGAGATAGCGGCCGGCGAGCAGCGCGGACAGCGAGATCGGCGCCGACAGCACCACCTCGTGCAGATTGGCAGTCCGATCGCGGACGACCACCTGCGCGAAGATCCAGGCCCAGACGAACAGCAGCCAGACTGCCTGCCCGGCCATCATCAGGTAGACGAGGTGCGGGCTGTTGCGCGGCACGTCGGTCGCCCCCATGTCACGCAGGTAGTCCGCGTTGAGCAGCACCAGCAGCAGGTAGGCGATGAGCCCGGGAAACACGATGGGGATGAGCGGGCCGCGGCAGCCGGCGCGCAGCTCGTGCCAGGCCTCGACGGCGACGAAATGCAGCGTCTTCATGCCGCTGCCTCCGCGTCCCGGATCCCCGCGCGGCCGATCGCGGCGTGGTAGACGTCCTCCAGACGCGGCGCGTGGGGGGCCCATACCTCGCCGGGCGCGACCGGCGCTTCGACGACGACCAGCGCGCCGTACGGGGTCGCCGCGACGTGCAGCGCATCGTCCGGAACCGGCTCGTCGTGGGGCACCACGCGCGACCAGAGGCGGCCTTCGAGCGGCGCGGTCAGGGCGGCCGGCGTGCCCTCGGCGACGATGCGCCCGGCGGCCATGATCGACAGCCGCTCGCAGAGGCTCTCGACGTCGTCGACGATGTGGGTCGACAGGAGGACGACGTTGTCGGCCGCGATGTCGGCCAGCACGCGGTGGAAGCGGCTGCGCTCGGCCGGGTCGAGACCGGCCGTCGGCTCGTCGACGATGAGCAGGCGCGGGTCCCCAGCCAGGGCCAGCGCGATGCCGAAACGGCGCAGCGTGCCGCCGGAATAGGTGGCGACGGCGCGGTCCGCGTCTGCCCGGAGGTTCACCCGCTCGAGCAGTTGCGCCACCTCCTGCCGCCGCTCGCGGCGGTCGGTGCGGCCCTTGAGCCAGGCGAAGCGGTCGAGCAACTGCCGGCCGGTGACGGTCGGGTAGGTGCCGATCTGCTGCGGCAGGTAACCCAGCCGGCGCCGCACGTAGTCGGGGTTGGCGAGCGTGTCGACGCCATCCAGCGTGATGGACCCGCTGTCGGGCTGTTGCAGCGTCGCCAGCGTGCGCATCAGCGTGCTCTTGCCGGCGCCGTTCGGGCCGAGCAGGCCGTAGAGGCCGGCTCCCACCGTCAGATCGACAGCGTCCAGCGCGCGGATGCCGCCCGGATAGGTCTTCGTCAACTGGTTGACCCGCAGGCCTTCGATAACGTTGCTCATCGCGTGCTCCACTCGATACGAGGCTCCCGCGGCAGGGCCGGCAGGCTTCGCAGGCCGGTGCCGACGAACCAGGCGCCGTCGACGGCGTCGATCCCCACTACGAACGGTTGAACAAGGTCCGCGAATTGCCGGCCGGCTCCAGCGGCCGGGTCGTCGCCGCAAGGAGCGACGCCCCGGGCGCGCCCCACGGCGCCGAATGCGGCGTGTCGTGAGCTACGACGTGAACTCGAACGAGCGGGAGGGAAGACTACGCGGGCGGGCCGCGCGTGGGCCGGATGCCGAGATCGGTGTGCTGTTCGCGCTGCAGGCGGACAGACGGGACGGCGTGCGCGACGAGATCCGGCACGGAAGGCGCCGGAGCCTTGTCCGTCTCGACCACCGAGAGATGCCGAAAGTGACAGGCATCGCACTCGCCGTGGCCGCCGGGCGCGTCGGGACCGTGACTGTGCTGGACGACGCTCGTTGTCGCGAGCGCCACCAGCAACAGCAGCACCGCGGGAACCGCCAGCGCCCGTTTCAACAGCACCACGACCAGCCACTAGACCACAGGCGCATGACGACGTCAAGCGCCGGGCGGGTCCCGAGGCTGGATTCGGCCGTGGCTACTGAGACATGCCCGTGTAGAGAAACCGCTGCGCGCGGTGGTTGCGCTGGGCTTCCGCCGTGTAGAGGTTGCCCTTGCTGTCGACCGCCAGGTGGTGCAGGGCGTCGAAGTCGCCCGGCGCCTGGCCCAGCTCGCCCCACGAGTCGAGCACCTCGAGCGTCTGGCGGTCGAGCACGTGGACGTGCAGGTTGGCCTGGTCGGCCACGTACATGAACCGTTGCTCCGGGTCCGGCGAGAACGCGATGCCGGCGCAGGTCAGCGAGCGCCCCTCGAACTGGTTCACGAACACCTGCCGCTGGTAGTTGCCCTCGAGGTCGAAGACCTGGATGCGGCTGTTGTTGCGGTCGCCCACGTAGACCAGCCCGTCGTTCGACACCTCGATGGCGTGCACCGTGCCGAACCAGGGCGGGCCGTTCGGGTCGTCCGGATCGGCCTCCGGCTCCGTGTCGCTCGGCTCGTGGCCGAAGGCGGCCCACATGCGCTTGAACTCGCCAGTGTCCGCATCGAAGACGATGACCCGGCGGTTGCCGTACCCGTCGGCCACGAACACCTCGTTCGTGGGCTCGTGGACGAACATCTCCGCCGACTTGCGGACGCTGTCGGTGGTGAGGTTGTTGGTGCCCAGGTCCCGCCCCCCGATCTGCAGCAGCAGCTCCCCGGTGTTGGTGAACTTCAGGAGCATGTTGTCCTCGACCTCGGACGGGGGCGTGCGGCCGGTGGGGTTGTTCCCGCCGACCCAGATGTGCCCGTTGTGGTCCGCGAACAGGCCGTGCTCGTTCCAGGGCCAGTCGTAGTCCTCGGTGTGGCCGCCCCAGGCGTTGACGAACGCGCCCGTGTCGTCGAACTCGATGATGGGCGGCGCCGCGTTGTCCCGATTCTCCTCGGGCACCGTGTGCGGGCGGTGCAGCACCCAGATGTGGTCACGCCGGTCGACCGTCACCGAGGACACCTCGCCGGTGACCCAGTCGTTCGGGAGCGCGGGCCAGTCCGGGTCGAGCTCGAACAGCGGATGGCTGGGACCGGACGCTTCCGCTTCCGGCTCCTGCATGGGCTCGGCGGCCAGACCGCCGCAGGCCGCCACGGCCAGCGCGAGCAAAGACGCTCCAAGCAGCGTCGTCCATTTCATGTGCGTTCCTCCTTGCACGCGCAGCATACCATCTGCGCGCTGCGGCCGAGGCGCGCCGTGCGTGCCTGGCGGGACTGCTAAACTGCTGGGCTTGCGGACCCGAGCGGTGCTCCTCGCCGTGCTCGTGCTGGCGCACGCGGCGCCCGCGGGCGCCCAGCGCGAGACCGGCCGCGCGGGGCTCGGCATCGACCTGCTGGCAACCATCGACGGTCCGCCGCCGCCCGTCCCGCCGGCTGTCGTCGCGCGGGATGCCGCGGGGCGGGTCACGCTGCGGGCCGTCCGCCTCGCGGCCCCGCTGCGGATCGACGGGCGGCTCGACGAGGCCGTCTACGCGGCGGTCCCGGCGATGACGGACTTCGTGCAGACCGAGCCGGCCGAGGGCCGGCCGGCATCCGAGCGGACCGAGGTCTGGATCCTGTTCGACGCCGACAACGTGTACGTGGTGGCGCGCTGCTGGGAGAGCCGTCCCGAGCGGATGATGTTCAGCGAGATGCGGCGCGACAACACGAACATCGGCCGCAACGACAACCTCGCGTGGAGCTTCGACACGTTCTTCGACCGGCGGACCGGCTTCTTCTTCGAGGTCAACCCGATCGGCGGCCGGCTCGACGGCGAGTCGAGCAACGAAGGCCAGACGAACTTCGACTGGAATCCGGTCTGGGATCTGGGCGTCGGCCGCTTCGACGGCGGCTGGATCGTCGAGGCGGCGGTGCCGTTCAAGTCGTTGCGCTACCGCCCGGGACCAACCCAGGTCTGGGGCTTCAACATCCGCCGCACGAACATCTGGAAGAACGAGTTCTCGTACCTGTCGCCGGTCTCCGCCGGCGTCGGGCGTCTGGGACTGCGGCCGGCGTTGACCGCGCCGCTGGTCGGCCTCGAGGCGCCGCCCGGCGCCCGCAACCTCGAGATCAAGCCGTACGCCGTCGCCGATCTGACCACCGACACCGCCGGGGCGGCGCCGATCGTGAACCAGCCCGGCGGCGACATCGGCCTCGACGTCAAGTACGGGCTCACGCAGAACCTGACGGCCGACTTCACGGTCAACAGCGACTTCGCGCAGGTCGAGGCGGACGAGCTGCAGGTGAACCTGACCCGCTTCAGCCTCTTCTTCCCGGAGAAGCGCGAGTTCTTTCTCGAGAACCGCCGCACGTTCGACTTCGGCGGCGGCGGGGGCGACACGCCGATTCTCTTCTACAGCCGGCGCATCGGGCTGCAGGGCAGCCGCGAGGTGCCGATCGAGGCGGGGGGGCGGATGACGGGCCGGATCGGCGGCTTCGACCTGGGCCTGCTGCACATCCGGACCGGCGAGGAAGCGGTGTCCGGGGCGCGGCCGACCGGCTTCTCGGTGGTCCGACTCAAGCGCGACGTGCTGCGGCAGAGCAGCGTGGGCGTGCTCGTCACCGGGCGCTCCGTGGCGCTCGGCGGGGCCGGCGCCAACACCGCGTTCGGCGCCGACGGCGCCTTCTCGTTCTTCGAGAACCGGCTCTCCGTCGACACCTACTGGGCGCGGACGCGCAGCGGCCGGCCGGCAGGCGACGAGTCGAGCTACCGCGCCCACCTCGACTACGACGGCGACCGCTACGGCATGAGGCTGGAGCAGCTCGTCGTCGGCGACGACTTCAACCCGGAGGTCGGCTTCGTGCGGCGCGACGACATGCGCAAGAGCGCCGCGCAGTTGCGGTTCAGCCCGCGGCTGCCGGGCGTCGAGGCGATCCGCAAGCTCTCGTGGAGCGGTTCGGTCGACTACTTCGAGAACATGGCCGGCCGGCCCGAGACGCGCGAGACCGATGCCGAGTTCGGCATCGAGCTCGAGAACGGCGATCGGTTCCGCTTCATCTACACGCGCATCTACGAGTATCTGCCGGAGCCGTTTCCCATCGCCCGCGGCGTCGTGCTGCCGGTCGGCGGCTACGACTTCAGCGCCGTGCGCGCCCGCTTCACCTTCGGCCAGCAGCGGCGGGTGTCCGGCAGCGCGCTCGTCGAGCACGGCACGTTCTACAGCGGCACCAACACCGGGCTCACCCTCACCCAGGGGCGTCTGGCGTTCACGCCGCAGTTCGCCGTCGAGCCGTCCTATTCGGTCAACCGGGTCGAGCTGCGGGAGGGCGCGTTCACGACCCACCTCGTCGGATCGCGGATCGTCTACACGGTCACGCCCCGGATGTTCACGAGCGCGCTGCTGCAGTACGACTCGGCCAGCAACACGGCGGCCGCGAACGTCCGCCTGCGGTGGGAGTACCAGCCCGGTAGCGAGCTGTTCGTGGTTTACAACGAGCAGCGCGACACCGCGCTGCGGCGACGGTTTCCGGAGCTGGAGAACCGGGCGCTGATCGTCAAGATCAACCGCCTGTTCAGGTTCTAGTCCCCACCCCGCGGACAGCGGGGTGGGGACCGGATGTCGCTACGGCTGGCCGGGCGCGCCGGTGCCGGACGAGCCGACGTAGAACTGCGAGCCGTCGGGCAGCGTGATGTCGCGGGCGTTGGCGGTGTTCGAGCCGTCCTTGGCGCCGAAGCCGTCGACGACGAGCACGGTGCCGGCGGGGACCGAGTTCTTGTTGAGGCCGCGGCGGATCAGGGCGTTGGGCGCGCCGCACTCGATGGCCCAGCTCTCGACGTTGCCGTCGTCGTCCTCGACGTCGATGTGGATCCACGAGTGCGGGTTGATCCACTCGGTGCGGGTGACGGTGCCGAGGAGCTGCAGCGGCCGGTCGGCGTCGAACTCGGCCGAGAACGCGTGGTGCGCGACCGCCG
>CAZMWA010000034.1:0-17598 GCA_964569405.1 uncultured Vicinamibacteraceae bacterium
GCCCCGCGCCACTCCCGCCGAGGCGCGCCGTGCGCGCCTTGCGCCGGCTGCGCCGGCGCTGCGATCAGACGGGGGCGTTGCACCGAACCCCCCGGCGTTCGCTTGCGGGACCCCTTCGCCCCGCGCCGCTACCGCCGGGGCAGCAGCGACGCGACGGCGTGGACGACGAGCGCCTCGCCGCGGCCGACCTCGCCCACGCCCTCGCTCGTCTTGCCCTTCACGGCGATCCGGCCCGGATCGACGGCCAGCGCCGCGGCCAGCCGCTGCCGCATCGCGTCGGCGAGCGGGCGAATGCGCGGCCATTCGGTCACCACGACGACGTCCACGTTGCCGGCGATGAACCCCAGGTCACGAACCACCCCGGCCACCTCCCGCAGCAGATCGATGCTCGCCGCGTCCTTCCAGCGGACGTCGTCGTCGGGATAGCGCTGGCCGATATCGCCCGCGCCCGCGGCGCCGAGGAGAGCGTCGGCCACCGCGTGACAGACCGCGTCGGCGTCGGAGTGGCCGAGGAGACCGCGCGGGCCCGGGACGTGCACGCCGCCCAGCATCAACGGGCGTCCGGCGGCGAACCGGTGCAGGTCGTACCCCAACCCCACCCGCGGCGCGAGCGCGGCGGCGGCGGTGGACGCCAGCCTGTCGGCGGCCGCGAGATCGGCGGCGCGCGTGATCTTGACGTTGGCCGGATCGCCCTCGACCAGGCGGACCGGATGGCCGGCCCGCTCGGCGAGCGCGGCCTCGTCCGTCGCTTCCGCCCCGCCGCCGCGGGCAATCGCGTCGCGCAGGACGCCGGTGCGGAACGCCTGGGGGGTCTGGGCCAGGAAGATTCGATCGCGCGCGAGCGTCGCCCCGACGAAGGCCATGCCGTTCTCGCGCCGGCCCTCCTTGACGGTATCGAACGCGGGCAGCGCCGCGATGGCGGCGCCGGACTCGACGGCCGCGACGATGGTCCGCTCGATCAGCTCGGGCCCGCAGAACGGCCGCGCGGCGTCGTGAACGACCACGATCTCGCTCGCGGGGTCGACCGCCTCGAGCCCGGCCGCCACGGAGTCCTGCCGGCGGGCGCCGCCCGCCACCCACCGCACCGGCGTCCGCACCTCCCGCACCTCCGCCGGCGGCGCCGCCGCCAGCTCGGCCGGGAGCACGACCACGATCTCGTCGACGCGCTCGCTGGCGTCGAACGGCGCGATGCTGCGCGCGAGCAGCGTCCGCCCCCCGACCGTCCTGAGCTGCTTCGGCACCTGGCCGCCGAGGCGGGCGCCCCGGCCGCCGGCGGCGATGATGGCCGATACGAACATCTGCAGACGACTATAGCGCGCGCGCCGCCCGCCGGGCGGGCGGCGTCACGGGCCGGCCAGGGTCGCGCGCACGATCTGCTGCGCCCGCTCGGCCAGACGGCCGGCGTCGGCGCGGCCGAGGCCGGCGGTGGGCAACGGCTCGTGGACGACCAGCTCGACGTCGCCGGGGCACGTCATCAGGCGGCCCTTGGGCATGACGTGGCGGCTGCCCGAGACGGCGACCGGGACGACGGGCAGCCCCGCCTCGATAGCCAGCAGGAACAGGCCGCGCTTGAAGTGCAGCACCTCTCCGTCGGCGCTCCGGGTCCCTTCCGGGAAGACGATCAGCGAATGGCCGCGCCGCATGAGGCCGGCCACCTTGCGCAGCGTCGCCCGCCCGGCGCGCTCGCGATCGATGAGCAGGTGGCCGGTGTAGCGCAGGTGCCATCCGAGCACGGGAAACGCGCCCAGCGACGCCTTGGCCAGGATGCGCAGCTCGAACGGAATGGCGGTGATCAGGATGGGGAAGTCGTAGATGCTCTGGTGGTTCGACACGAAGACGTACGACCGTCCCGGCTCGATGAGCTCCCGCCCGCGCGCGCGCACGCGGACGCCGGTCGTCGCCAGGATCAGCCGCGACCAGGCGCGCGCGCAGCGGTGCGCCACGCGACCGCGGCGATCCACCAGCATCGACGTCAGGGACACGAATCCGAGCACGGCGGTGTAGAGGCTGATGGCCGGGATCAGCCAGAAAACCGTGCGCCACCAGTGGAAGGGCGGCAGCTTCACTCGATCAGCGCCTCCAGCGCCTCCTCGACGGTGCCGACGCCGACGTGCCGGCAGCTCTCGCCGGCCGCGGGCGACGCCGAGTTGCCGGCCGGCATCACGCAGCGGGTGAAGCCCAGTTGCGAAGCCTCCCTGACGCGCAGCGCGGCCTGCGGCGTCGCGCGCACCTCGCCCGCCAGGCCGACCTCGCCGAACACGGCCGTCGCCGGCCGCACCGCGCGGTTGCGCAGGCTCGACGCCACGGCGGCCACCACCCCCAGGTCGGCCGCCGGCTCGTTGACGATCAGGCCGCCCGCGATGTTCAGGAACACGTCCTCGCCCGCCAGGTCGAGCCCCGCGCGCTTCTCCAGGACCGCCAGCAGCAACGCCAGCCGGTTGTGGTCGAGACCGCTCGCCGTGCGCCGCGAGGTGCCGTAGGCGCCGCTGCTCACCAGCGCCTGCACCTCGACGAGGATCGGCCGCGAGCCCTCGATCGAGCACAGCACCACGGATCCGGGCACGCTCGCGGCCCGCTCGGACAGGAACAACTGCGACGGGCTCGGCACGGCGCGCAGCCCCGTGCCGGTCATCTCGAAGACGCCCAGCTCGCTGACAGGGCCGAAGCGGTTCTTCACCGCGCGGACAATGCGGTGGGCGTGATGCCGCTCGCCTTCGAAGTACAGCACCGTGTCGACCACGTGCTCGAGGACCTTGGGCCCCGCCAGGCTGCCGTCCTTGGTCACGTGCCCCACCAGGAACGTCGGCAGCGCGCGTCCCTTGGCAGTGAACAGCAACTGCGCCGCCGCCTCGCGCACCTGCCCGATGCTGCCGGGGGCGGACTGCAGCCTGTCGGAGAAGACGGTCTGGATCGAATCGACGATCAGCACCGCCGGCTGCACCCGGTCGACCGCCTCCAGGATGCGCTCCAGGCAGGTCTCCGCCAACAGGTACAGCGGCGCCGCGCGCACGCCCAGCCGCTCGCCCCGCATCTTGACCTGGTGCTCCGATTCCTCCCCGGAGGCGTACAGCACGGGACCGAGCGTGCGGGCGGCCGACGCGGCCGCCTGGAGCAGCAGCGTCGACTTGCCGATGCCCGGCTCGCCGCCCAGCAGCACCACGGACCCCGGCACGATGCCGCCGCCCAGGACGCGGTCGAACTCGTCGATGCCGCTGGCCAGGCGCGCGACGTCCGGCATCTCGATTTCGTCGTACAGGCGGACGGCGGCAGCTCCCCCGGCCGCCCCGCGGCGGCCGGCGCCGCCGTCGCCGGCCGCGGGGCGCACCGGCTCCTCGACCAGCGAGTGCCAGGCGCCGCACTCGGGACAGCGTCCGAGCCACTTGCTCGCCTGCGCGCCGCAGGCCTGACACGCGAAGACGGTCCGCCCCGGCTTCATGGGCTCTCCGCGCCGGTGTCCGCGCCCGAGTAGACGCGCGCGATGCGGCTGCCCACGCGGCACATGATCTCGTGCGGCACCGTGCCGATCCAGCGCGCGACCTCGCCCGCGTCGATGCAGTCGTCACCCTGCGCGCCGATCAGCACGACATCGTCGCCGGGGTCGACATCCAGCCCCGTGACGTCGATCGTGATCGAGTCCATGCAGACCGAGCCGACGATGCGGACGCGCCGCCCGCCCACCAGCACCTCGCCGACCCCGGCCAGCCGGACGTCCAGCCCGTCCGCGTAGCCGGCCGGAACGACCGCGACGCGCGTCGGCCGCGTGGCGGTGAACCGCGCGCCGTAGCCGGCCGATTCGCCCGGCCGCATGCCCTTCACCGCCACGACGCGGCTGCGCAGCGACATCACCGGCCGCAGCCGAAGACCGACGGGCGCCGGCCGGGAGGCCGGCGTCAGACCGTAGAGCAGCAGCCCCGGCCTGACGGCGTCGAGCCACGTGCGCCGGTCGCGCAGCAGCGCGGCACTGTTCGCCGCGTGGCGCGTCCGGCGCCCGAGCCCGAGCTGCGACAGCGCGGCCAGCGCCGCGTCGAACCGCTGCCGCTGCTGCTCGAACAGCCCGTGGCCGGGCTGGTCGGCCGTCGCGAAGTGGGTGTACACGGCGTCGAAGACGAGGTTCGGGCTGGCGAGCACCTCGGCCAGCGTCGTGCGGACATTGTCGTGGCGGAAGCCGAACCGGTTCATGCCGGTGTCGATCTTGAGATGGCACCGGAGCCGCACGCCGCGCGGCGCGGCCGCCGCCTGCAGGGCCCGCGCGGCCGACGGCGACGAGACCGTGGGGATCAGGCCGTGCTCGAACACGCCGTGGAGGTCGCTGACGCCGAGCGCGCCGAAGACCAGAACGGGAATCCGCACGCCGCCCCGGCGCAGCCGGACGCCTTCCTCGATGTCCGCGCAGGCCAGCATGGTCGCCCCGGCCGCCTCGAGCGCGCGCGCGACGGCCACCGCGCCGTGCCCGTAGGCGTTGGCCTTGACCACGGCGATGAGACCCGGACGCCGTCCGGCGGCGGGGCCGGCCTCCGGCGCGACGAACGCCCGGACCGCCCGGTAGTTGGCCTTGAGGACCGCGAGGTCGATGCGGGCGAAGGTCGGGTGGACCACGGCTGCCGCCCCGCCTCACGGACGGTCGGGCGCCAGCAGCTCGAAGCGGGTCTGCTGCTTCAGGAACGCCAGCCGGACCGTGCCGGTCGGCCCGTTGCGCTGCTTGCCGATGATGACCTCCGCCACGCCGGCGTTCTCGGGCGTCTCCTCGTACATCTCCTCGCGGAAGATGAACATGACGACGTCCGCGTCCTGCTCCAGCGCGCCGGATTCCCGCAGGTCCGCGAGCTGCGGGCGCCGGTCGGCGCGCGACTCGGGGGCGCGGCTGAGCTGCGAGAGCGCCACGACCGGCACGTTCAACTCCTTGGCGAGCCCCTTCAGGCCGCGGGAGATCGAGGCGATCTCCTGCGTCCGGTTCTCGAACCGCCCCCGTCCCTGCATCAACTGGATGTAGTCGACGATGATCAGATCGAGGTTGTGCTCCGCCTGCAGGCGGCGCGACTTCGCGCGCATCTCCAGCAGGCCGATGCCCGGCGTGTCGTCGATGAAGACCCGCGCCTGCGCCAGCCGCCCCATGGCCTCCGACAGGCTCGCGTAGTCGGACTCGGTCAGCAGACCGGTGCGGAACCGATGGGAATCGACGCGCGCCTCGGAGGTCAGCATCCGCATGAAGAGCTGCTCCTTCGCCATCTCGAGGCTGAACACGCCGGCCGTCCGGCCGCCGGCGGTCCCCACGTGCTGGGCGATGTTCAGGGCGAACGCCGTCTTGCCCATCGACGGCCGCGCGGCCACGATGACGAGATCGGCCGGCTGGAGCCCCGCGGTCATCTCGTCGATGTCGACGAAACCGGTCGGGACCCCCGTCACCACGTTCTTGAGGTCGTGGAGCTTCTCGATGGTGGCGAAGCCGGCTTCGACCAGGTCGCTCAGCGGCACGAATCCGGAATGAACGCGGTCCTCGGCGATCGAGAAGATCTCCTGCTCCGCCCGATCGAGCACGACGTCGGCGTCCTCCTCGGCCGCGTAGGCGCTGGCGACGATCCGGTTGGCCGAGTCGATCAGGTTGCGCAGCGTGGCCCGCTCCTTGACGATGCGCGCGTAGTGCTCGACGTTGGTGGACCGCGGCACGCCGTCGACCAGCGAGGCCACGTAGGCGGGGCCGCCGACCGCTTCGAGCACGCCGGAGCGGTTCAGCTCGTCGCGCAGCGTGACCAGATCGATGGCCTGCCCGCGCTCGCTGAGATCCACCATCCTGTCGAAGACCTGCTGGTGGGCCTGCCGAAAGAAGTCGCGCGCGTCGAGGAGCTCGGCGGCGACGTTGAAGGCTTCGTTGTGGATGAGGATGGCGCCCAGGACGCAGCGCTCGGCCTCGAGGTTGTGCGGCAGCGGGCGCCCGGCAGTCGAGCTCGGCGCGGCGTCAGGCATCGAGCGGACTCCGGCGCGGAGCCGGGACGGGAGCCCCGGGGCGCGTTGCCGGCCGGACCCGGCGGGCGCGCCGCCGCCGGTTCCTACTCGGCGGCAGACTCCTGGCCATCCGCGTCCGCGGCCGGCTCGCCGTCCTGCTGGACCTGGTCCTGCTCCCTGACGACGACGACGCGCAGGTCGACCGTCACGTCGCGGTGGATCCGGACCTGCACGGTGACCTCGCCGAGGTGCTTGATGGGCTCGTCGAGATGAATCGCCCGCTTGTCGACCGGCAACTGCCGCTCCGCCAGGTACTCGGCGATGTCGGCGGCGGTCACCGAGCCGTAGAGCGTCTCGGTCTCGCCGACGCGCCGGGCGAACACGCACTCCACGGCGGCCACGCGGTCCGCAACGCCCTGCGCGACCTGGCGCTCCTCGGCCTCCCTCTGGTCCGCGACCTTGCGCTCCGCCTCGACCTGCCGGCGGTTCGATTCCGTGACCGGCAGCGCCAGCCGGCGCGGCAGCAGGTAGTTGCGCGCGTAGCCGTTGGCCACGCTGACGATGTCGCCGCGCCGGCCCAGATGGTCGATATGTTCCCGCAGGATGAGCTCTACCACGTGAGGCTCCTAGTCGGTGACGTAGGGGATCAGCGCGAGCTGGCGCGCCCGCTTGATCGCCGTCGTCAGCTTGCGCTGGCACTTGGCGCACGTGCCGGAGGTCCGCCGGGGCTGGATCTTGCCGCGGTCGGCCAGCGCCATCATGAGGAGGCGCACGTCCTTGTAGTCGATGTAGTCGATCTTGTCCACGCAGAAACGACAGACTCGCCGCCGCCGGAATCCACCGCGGCGCGGGCCGCCGCCCGACGGGCGCCGTCCGCCACGTTCGTCCTTCATTCCTTCACCTCCGCCGGAGTCTCCGCTGCGGCCGGGGCTGGCGCCGGGGTTGCGGCCGCCGCCGGGGTCGGGGCCGCCGTCGCGGCCGGGGCTTCAGGTGCCGCTGCCAGGGCCGGTGCGGCGGCCGGCGCCGGCTCCGCCGTCAGGCCGCGCGCCTCGCGCCGGCGCTGCCGGCGCGCCTGCCGCCGCGAGCGGGCGCGCTCCGCCTTGCGGAGATCCTCGTCCACGCGCACGATCAGGTACCGCAGGATGTTGTCGGCGACCTTGAGCCGCCGGTCCAGCTCCCCGACGATCTCGCCCGTGCCGCTGAAGAGCTCCAGGACGTAGGTGCCCTCCTTGTGGCGGTCTATCTCGTACGCCAGGCGCCGCCGCCCCCAGTTGTCGGTCTTGTCGATCTGCCCGCCCCGGGTCGTGATGATCTCCTCGACCTGCGCGTGCAGGCCGTTGACCGCCTCCTCCCCGGCATTCGGGTTCATGACGTACACCAGCTCGTACTGTCGCGTCTCCTGCATCGCACTCCTCTCGGTCTGTCGCGGCCGCCGATCCCCCCGGCGGCAAGGAGCAGTCGTTCCGAATTCCCCGCCTGGCCCGGCAATCGTCGCCTCCGGCTCCGGTTGCCGCCCAACCAACCCTCACCAGGAGTCTACGCCGTTCTACGGCGCAGACCCCTGGGCCTCGCCGTTGAAGCGGTTCATCACCACGTCGATCCCGTCGGTGACGAACGCCTCCACGGCATCGCCCGCGTTTCCGATGGCCGGCCCGATCGTCTCCAGCTCCGCCGCGTCGAACGTCGCCAGGACGTGGCTGGCGAGCTCACGCCGCCGGTCGCCCCGATCGACGCCGATCCGCAGGCGCGCGAAGGCCGTGCCCAGCACATCGATCACCGACCGCAGGCCGTTGTGCCCGCCGTCCGAACCGCCGCGGCGCGCCCGCAGCCGGCCAAGCGGCAGGTTCACGTCGTCGGCCACGATCAGGACATCGTCGAGATCGAACCGGTAGTACCTGACCAGGTCGCCGACGGCCCGGCCGCTGAGGTTCATGAAGGTCAGCGGCTTGGCGAGCACGAGCCGCGCGCCCGGCCCCCGCTCGCGCGCCATGAGCGCCTCGGCCGGGCTCGACTCGAAAGCCAGGGCACGCCGCCGCGCCACCTCGTCGACCACCTCGAAGCCGACGTTGTGGCGCGTTCCCGCGTACCTCGCGCCCGGGTTGCCGAGCCCGACGATCAGCTTCACTGCGACCTGGCCGGCTCCTCACCTGCCTCCGCTTTCCCCTTCTTGACGACCTCGGGCTGCCCGCCCTCCTCGACGGCCTCGGCGCCGGCCTCCTCAGCCTCCGGCTCCTCCTCCACCTTCGGCGCGATCACGTGCGCCAGCAGCGTCTCGGGCTCGCTCACGGGCGTCCACGAGACGCCCTCAAGCAGGTCGCGCAGACGCACGCCCTGGCCGATCATCAGCTCGCTCACGTCGATCTGGATGTGCTCGGGAATCTCCGTCGGCAGGCACTCGACCTGCACGTCGCGCTGCACGAAGTCGAGCAGCCCGCCCTGCTGCTTGACGCCGGCCGGCTCGCCCACGAGCAGCACCGGCACGGTGACGGTGATGACCTTGTCGAGAGCCGGTCGATAGAAGTCGACGTGCAGCAGGGCGCTGCTGATCGGATCGAGCTGAAACTCCCGCACCATCACCTGGCTGCTGTCGCCGCCGTCGACGCTCAGGGCGATCAGCGTGTTCACGCCCGATTCGGAATGCAGGATGCGGTGCACCTCGTCCGGGTCCACCGCGAGCGGCAACCCGCCGGTCGAGTCGCCGCCGTAGAGCACCGCCGGCACGCGTCCCGATCGCCGCAGGCGCCGCGCCTCGTTCTTGCCCAGTCCGTCCCGTGTCGCCGCCGCCAGTGTCACGTCCATCTGTCCCTGCCTGTCCACCGTCCGCGCCGTCCCGAATCAGACGAACAGGGACGACACCGAGGTCTCCTGGTGAATGCTCTGAATGGCCCGTCCGAGCAGCTTCGCCACCGACAGCACGCGTATCTTGGGCGACCGCTCCAGCTCGGGACGGAGCGGGATGGTGTCGGTGACGATCAGCTGCTCGAGCGACGAGTCCTCGATCCGCTGCAGCGCCGGTCCCGACAGCACGCCGTGCACGGCGCCCGCGAACACGCGCGCGGCGCCGTTCTCGCGCACGGCGCGCGCGGCCTGCTGGAGCGTGCCCGCCGTGTCGACGATATCATCCTGGATGATGCACACGCGGCCCTGCACTTCGCCGACCACGTGCATCACCTCCGCGCGACCGTCCTCCGACCGCCGCTTGTCGATGATCGCCAGGTCCGCGCCCAGCCGTTTCGCGTAGGCGCGCGCGCGCTCCACGCCCCCCGCGTCCGGCGAGACGAACGTGACCTGCGCGTCGTTGTCCAGCCGCGCCAGATAGTCGATGAAGACCGGCGCGGCGAACAGATGATCCACCGGGATGTCGAAGAAGCCCTGGATCTGCGCCTTGTGCAGGTCCATCGTCAGGACCCGGTTGGTCCCGGCCGCGCTCAGCAGGTTCGCGACCAGCTTGGCGGAGATCGGCACGCGGGGCTTGTCCTTGCGATCCTGCCGCGCGTACCCGTAGTAGGGCAGCACCGCGGTGATCCGCGCTGCGGACGAGCGGCGAAACGCGTCCACCATCACGCACAGCTCGATGAGATGCTGATCGACCGGGGTGCAGGTCGGCTGGACGACGAAGACGTCCGTGCCGCGAATGTTCTCGTCGATCTGAAACGAGACTTCGCTGTCGGAGAAGCGCCTGAGACAGGCACGGCCGAGCGGCACGCCGAGGAAGTCGGCGATCTTCCGGGCGAGCTCGGGGTGTGCGCTGCCCGAGAACAGCTTCAGGTCTCCGGTCGTCATGGCGCGCTGAACTCACGCGGCGCACGCTGGGGCGCTGGTTGGGGCGGAAGGATTCGAACCTTCGAATACGGGATCCAAAGTCCCGCGCCTTACCGCTTGGCCACGCCCCATCACGACTGTGCCGAGGCTCGCGGACGGAACACGGACAGCCCGACTCGAACGCTGCGCAAACGATTACTCTAGCCGATGCGAAGGTAGCGGGCAAGGGTCAGCGGCCGGGCCGCACGGCCGCCCCGCGCCTGAACTCGGCGCGCCCCGTGGTGCGGCTCACGACGGCCCGCCAGCCCCGCCGGCGCGCCGCGAGCCGCGCCGCGTGCGCGGCCGCTGGCGTGGGGTACAGGCCGAAGACGGCCGATCCGCTGCCGGTCATGGCCGCCCGCAGGGCGCCCGTCCGGCGCAGGCGCTCGATCATCCGCCCCACCTCCGGGTGCCGCTCCACGACGACGGGCTCCAGGTCGTTCGCCAGCCCGCGCAGGCCGCGGCGCCAGCCCCGCGGCAGCGTGGCGGGACCGGCGCCGCCCGGCTCCGCCGCGGCATCGAACCAGCGGTACGCATCCGCCGTGGACACGCCGAACGGCGGGCAACTGATCACCACCCACAGCGGCTCGATGTCGGGCACGCTGCGCATGCGCTCGCCGCGGCCCCTGGCCAGCGCCGCGCCGCCCGTCAGGAAGTACGGCACGTCGGATCCCACCCGGGAGGCCACCGCCCGCAGCCAGCCGTCGCTCGCGGCGATGCCCCAGACGGCGCACAACCCCCGCAGCGCGGCCGCGGCGTCGCTGCTGCCGCCGCCCAGCCCGGCGGCCGCGGGAATCCGCTTCGTGATCGTGACGGCGGCGCCGGCCGGAGCGCCGGTCCGCCCAGCCGCCGCCCACAACGCGCCGGCGGCGGTCCACACGAGGTTCCCGCGATCCTGCGGCATGCCGGGCGACCGGCCGCGGACGGTCAGCGGGCCGGGACGGCGCCGGAACACGAGCGTGTCGTGCAGGCCGACGGACTGCAGCAGCGTGCACACCGCGTGGAACCCATCCGGACGCCGGCCCAGGATGCGCAGGTGCAGGTTGATCTTCGCCGGCGCGCCGACCGTGCAGATCACGGGTCGGCGGGCCGGCGACGCGGGAGCCCGGCCGTCTCCGGAGGGCGCGGCTCCTCCAGCGGTCCCGGAGCGCCGCGGAGCGTCTCGATCGGCACGGGCATGAAGCCCCCCGGGACCTCCTGGGCGAAGGCCCGCTCGTCGAGCTCCACGTTGATGCCGACCTGCGAGAGCGTCGCCGTCAGATCGGTCGCGGCGGCGGCCGGCGCGGTGGTCTGCACGCGTATCCGCCGCGGCAACCCCCGGACGTGACCGGCGTACTCCACGATCAGTCCCGGCCGGCGGCCGGCGACCATGACGGGCGCCGGCCCGACCTCGCGCAGGTAGAGCGTGGCGTCGCCCTCGAGCGCGACCCCGATCCAGCCGCCGCCGAAGGTGCGGGCCGCGACCGCCCGGGGCCGCGGAACCAGACATCCGGTGAGCAGGGCGCGGAAGTCGGCCGGGCCGAGCGGCAGACCCGCCAGCGCCGCGAGCAGGTCGCGTCCGCTCGCCCCCGTCACCACGCGGCGCTCGCGGGGCAGCAGGAGCACGGGCGGGGTGGTGCCGGCCACCAGCACGAAGGCGGGTGCGCCGAACGGGGCCAGGCCCTCGAGGCGCAGCGACCCCGGCCGGGCAAGCGCGCCCCGCACGCGCCCGCGCAACCGCGCGTCGCCGCGGCGGCCGCTGATGGCGAGCAGCAGCTCGAGCGTCCTGACGCGGCGGCACGGCTCCACGGCCGCGGCGAACAGGTCCTCGTAGTCCGCCAGCGGCGTTCCCGATCCCTGCGGCAGGGTGATGCGCGGCGACGCGCAGGCGCCCAGGACTAGCGTGAGGATGCAGAGACAGGCGCGGCCGCGAGCCTGCGCCGTAGAACGGCGTGGACTCCTGGAGGATTGGTTGGGCGCCAGGCGGAGCCGCAAGGCGACGATTGGCGGGCTAGCGGCCGAGCCGGCGTCTGGCGTCGCCAATCTTGCGTTCGATGAGGGAGGGCTCGATGTCGTCACCGTCGCCGGCCAGGGCCCGCTCCCAGGCTGCGATGGCGTCGGTGTAACGGCCGAGCCGCAGCAGCAGGTCGCCGAAGTGGTCCTGGATGACGGAGTTCCAGGCCATCTGCTCGCTTGCCCGCTGCAGCAGGCTCTCCGCGCGCTCGAGCCGGTCGAGCTTGAAGTATGCCCAGCCGAGGCTGTCGAGGTACGCGCCGTTGTGCGGGTCGAGCTCGATCGCCCGCTCGAGCAGACCGACCGACTCCTCCAGGCGCTCGCCGCGGTCCGCCAGCATGTAGCCCAGATAGTTCAGCGTGGCGGCGTGCTCCGGATCCCGTTCCAGGACCCGCCGGAAGGCCAGCTCCGCGTCCAGCGGCCGATCGCTGCGCTCGAGAACCGCGCCGAGCTGAAACATGATCGCCGTGTCGTCCGGGAACCGCCGGTCGGCCGACTCGAGCAGAGCGACCGCATCCGTGAGGCGCTCGTACTGGCTGTAGAACGAGGCCAGCACCAGGTAGGCGGCCGGCTCCTCGCTGCGTGCCTGGAGCACGTCCTGCAGCATGTCGACGCCGGCGTCGACATCGCCGGCGTCGCCGAGCACGCGAGCCTGGAGGCGGGCCACCGTGAGGTTCCCCGCGTGGCGCCCTCGCAGGCCCTCGAGAGCGCGGCGGGCATCGGCCAGCCGGCCGGCGCTCAGGTGCGCCTGCGCCAGCCGCGCGCCGAACTCCAGACCGGTCGGCCTGAGCGCGACCCCCCGCTGGTAGACCCGGCTCGCGGCATCGTAGTCCTGGAGCTGCTCGTAGGCATGGCCCACCCGCCGGAGCAGCCCGGCAATCTGCCGGGTTCGCAGGCCGCGCGCCTCGGTGTCCGCGAGCAGCGGCTCCAGCGTCTCGATGACCTGGCGGTGCTGCCGCCGGCGGCTGAACACCTCGGCCAGCGCGAACGTACCCCGCAACCCCTCGGGCTCGACGTCGACCAGCCTGCGCGCCACCGCTTCGGCGGCCTCGAAGTTCCCCAGCACCAGCTCGACCTCCGAGAGGAGGTAGAGCCCGGCCGCGTCCATCGGCCGCATCGTGACGAGCTCGTCGAGGACATCGCGCGCCCGCTCGGCCTGTCCGTCCTGCAGCAGCGCATTGGCGAGCTCGCGCCGCGTTCGCGCGCTCCGCGGGTTGCGGTCGACCGCGCGCTCGTAGGCCTCGACGGCATCGCCCCAGCGGCCGCCCCGGCCGTACAGCTCGGCGAGGCTCCGCAGCGCCCGCGACGAAGGCGGGCCGGTGGCGACGACCCGTTCCAGGGTTTCGACCGCGTCCGCCATGCGGCCGCCGATCTCGTAGGCCCGCGCCAGCAGCAGTCCCGTCTCCGAGAAGCCCGGCGCCTCCTTCTGCAGCGCCTCGAGCAGGTCGATCGCCGGCTGGGCCGCGCCGTCGCGCAGATACAGCCGCCCCAGGGTCAGCTCGACCTGAAAATCGGGCAACGGCCCGACGCGCGCCTGCTCGAGGTGGTCGATGGCGAGCCGGATGTCCTCCGCCGTGCCCGCCCGGGCGTTGGCGCGCGATGCGTATATCAGTCCCAGAATGCGGTGCGCCGTGGCGTTGTCCGGCTCGCGGGCGAGCGCCTCGCCTGCCGCGGCGACAGCCTCCTCGCCGCGGTTGTGGCGGGCGTAGAGCGAGGACAGCTCGGCCAGGATCTCGCCGGTCGCAGGGTCCAGCTCGGACGCCTCGCGGTAGGCGCGAATCGCGCCGTCCACGTCGTCCTCGTTCTCGAGGTAGCGCCCGCGCAGGAACAGGCGGTACGCCTCGCCGCGGTCCGCGGGGCGCGCTTCCGGATCCGTCTGGGCCGCAGCGGGCTGGGCGGCGGGCAACAGCAACCAGAGGAGGACGCCGACTAGGAGCCCGGCGCGCATGGCGATTGCGATTGTTCCACAGGAGGCGGCACGACGACAAGCCGGCGGCCGAAAAACCCGGGCGCGGGCGCCGGACCGGCCGCGGGCCGTTTTGCTATAGTGGGCCGGGTCCTTCCGCGGAGGTTTCAACTGGGCGTCGACCCGGAGTTGCTCGCGATCCTCGCCTGTCCCGACTGCAAGACGCCGGTCGTCGTGGTGCACGAAGGTGCCGGACTGAGGTGCGGACAGTGTCGCCGCGTGTACCCGATCAAGGACGACATCCCGGTGATGCTGGTCGACGAAGCCACCAGGGAACCCCGGGAACCTTGACACCCGACACCTGGCGACTCGAGCAGGCCGCCCGTGCGGCGTTGTTCGCGTTCGTCGCGGCCCTGCAGGTCTCCATCGCCGTATCCGCCCTGCTGCTGACGGTGACGCTCGGCCTCTGGCTGGCGCTCGTCGTGCGGCGACGCGAGCGCCTGCGGCTCCCGGCCTTCTTCCCGCCGCTCGCCGCGTACGCGCTGTTGACGCTGGCGGCGGCCGCGGCCTCGGTCGACCCGGCCGCGAGCCTGTCCGACGCGCGCGAGGTGCTGCTGTTTCTCGTCGTGCCGGCCGTCTACCGGCTGGCCCGCGGACGGGCGGCGGCGACCGTGGCCGGCATCATCGTCACCGTCGGCTCCCTCACGGCCCTCTACGGCATCGTGCAGTACGGCATCCTCGAGTACGACCATCTGGGCCGGCGCCCCCAAGGCTCGATGGGACACTACATGACCTACTCGGGACTCCTCATGCTGGTCATCGGCGTGGCCGCCGCCCGCGTCCTGTTCGACGCCCGCAACCGCACCTGGGCCGGCCTCGTGCTGCCGGCGCTGGCGGTCGCCCTGGCGTTGACCTTCACCCGCAGCGCCTGGGTTGGAGCGTGCGTGGCCGTGGGCCTGCTGCTGGTGCTGAAGGACTTCCGGCTGCTGGCGGCCGCGCCGGTGCTGGCCGCCCTCTTCTTCACGCTGGCGCCGGCCGGCATCACCGATCGCGCGTATTCGATGTTCGATCTGCAGGACCCCACGAACCGCGACCGCTTTGCGATGGGACGCGCGGGCTTGCGGATGGTGCGGGATCACCCGCTGACCGGTGTCGGACCGGACATGGTGCAGCGACTCTACCCGCGCTACCGCGACGAGGCCGCGGTCAACGACACGAACCCCCACCTCCACAACGTGCCGCTGCAGATCGCGGCCGAGCGCGGGCTGCCCGCACTCGGCGCCTGGCTCTGGTTCGTGGCGGCCGCAGCGCGCGAGCTGGGCGCGAGGTTCCGGCAGCCGCGGGCGCGCGCGGCGGCCGGCGCCGGCCTGGCCGCGCTGGCCGGCATGCTGGCCGCGGGGATGTTCGAGTACAACTTCGGCGACTCCGAGTTCCTGATGTTGCTGCTCGTCGTGCTCACGCTGCCGGCGGCCGGCGCCTGGTCCGGGGCGCCCGCCGGCAACCCGCCGCCCGCGGGCGGCGGCCGGGAGGCTGCGCCCCAGGAGCCTGCGCCGTAGAACGGCGCGGACTCGTGCAGGGTTGGTTGGGCGCCGGACGGAGTCGTTAGGCGACGATTGGCGGGCTGGCGCGGCGCCGCGGAGGGGAGCTCATCCGTTCCTGCGGGGCGCCGCCGGCTGGTGGTCGGCAGGATCGCCGGTCCCGGCGGGGGCGCCAACGCTCCGCCTGACGGCGACGACGTCACGCTGAATGCCGGCGAGCCGCGCCTCGGCCGCGGCGACCCGCGCGTCGAGGCGGTCGAGGCGCGAACTCAACGCCCGGGACAGGATGGCCAGCTCCCGCTGGAGCGGGGCGCTGACGCTCCGCGCCAGATCGTCTCGTTCGTCGGGCGTCATTCCTCCGCGCGCGTCGCGCTGCCGGTGCGAACGGCCCGGGTCCGGGCGGCCGCCACGGCGTAGTCGAACCTGATTCATAGGCCCCTGCTCGAGCGAATAGTAGCCGCTCAACATGATTTTCTCGCGAATAACGCGCCTAAAAACGTGACTTTTTCATGACCATCAATAGGTTCGGGGCCGCCGCCTGCTATATTGGCCGCGGTGCGGCAGAGCCAGCCGTTGCGAAGCGACGACGAGCTGAAGAGCGAGAACGAGGTGCTGCGTAACCGCAGCTCGAATCTGTGCGCGGCTGTCCTGCGCATCAACGCGAGCCTCGAGGTCGCCACCGTGCTGCGCGAGGTCGTCGACAGCGCCCGCGCGCTGACCGGCGCCCGCTACGGCGTGATCACGACCATCGACGACGCGGGGCAGGTCGAGGAGTCCGTCTTTTCCGGGTTCACACCCGAGGAACGGGAGCAGGCGGTCCGCTGGCCCGCCGGGATGCGGCTCTTCGAGCACCTCCGGGACCTGCCGGGCGTGGTGCGACTGTCCAACCTGGCGGCCTACCTCCAATCGCTCGGCCATGTCCCGGAGCCTGTGTGGTGGTCGACGCCCTTCCAGGGCACGCCGATGCATCATCGGGGCGCGCACGTGGGGCTCTTCTTCCTGGCCGCCAAGGAGGGCGGGGGCGAGTTCACGAGCGACGACGAGGAGATCCTGGTGCTGTTCGCGTCGCAGGCAGCGGCGGCGATCGCCAACGCCCGCACGCACCGGGCAGAGCGCCGGGCGCGGGCCGACCTGGAGGCGCTGGTCGAAACGTCGCCGGTGGGCGTTGTGGTCTTCGATGCCAGGACCGGCAGCCCCAGGTCGCTCAACCGCGAGGCGCGGCGCATCGTCGAAGGGCTGCGCACGCCGGGCCGCCCGGCGGAAGAGCTGTTGGACGTAGCCACGTTCCGGCGGGCTGACGGGCCGGCCATCGCCCTCGGCGAGTTGCCGCTGACGCAGCGGCTGGGCAGCGGCGAGACGGTGCGCGCCGAGGAGATCGTGCTCTCGGTCCCCGACGGCCGGAGCGTCACGACGCTGATCAACGTCACGCCAATCCCTGCCGCCGACGGCCAGATCGAGTCGGTGGTGGTCACCATGCAGGACCTGGCGCCGCTCGAGGACCTCGAGCGCCGGCGGACCGAGTTCCTGGGCATGGTGAGCCACGAGCTGCGGGCGCCGCTGACCTCGATCAAGGGCTCGGCCGCCACCGTCCTGAACGCCTCGCAGGTGTTCGACCCGACCGAGATGCTGCAGTTCTTCCGGATCATCGACGAGCAGGCCAACCACATGCGGGGCCTGATCAGCGACCTGCTGGACACGGGGCGCATCGAGACCGGCACGCTCTCGGTCGCTCCCGAGCCCGCGGAGGTGCTTGGCCTGGTGGAGCAGGCCCGCAGCACGTTCCTGAGCGGCGGCGGGCGGCATGCCGTGCGCATCGACCTGCCGCCGGACCTGCCGCGGGTGATGGCTGACCGGCAGCGCGTCGTGCAGATCTTCAACAATCTCTTCTCCAACGCGGCGCGGCACTCGCCCGAGTCGGCGCCCATCCGGGTCGACGCGGTGCGGGACGGCGTTCACGTAGCCATCTCGGTAGCCGACGAAGGGCAGGGCGTGCCGCCGGAGCAGTTGCCGCACCTGTTCCGCAAGCACGCCGGCGCGGCCGGCGCCGCCCGCGAGCCGGGGGCCGGGGGTTACGGCCTGGGCCTCGCCATCTGCAGGGGCCTGGTGGAGGCGCACGGGGGCCGCATCTGGGCCGCGAGCGGCGGAGCGGGCCAGGGCACGCGATTCACCTTCACGCTTCCCGTGGCCGGGGAGGCCGGCGACGGCGCCTCCGCGGGCGGGGCCCCGAGCCGCTCCCGGACGCCTCGGAGGACCGGGGCGAAGGCGCGCATCCTGGTCGTGGACGACGACCCGCAGATGCTGCGCTACGTGCGGGACGCCCTCGCGGCGGCCGGCTACTCGCCGGTGGTGACGGGCGACCCGCGGGAGCTCTCCCGCGTCATCAGGGAGGAGCGCCCCCGGCTCGTCCTGCTGGACCTGCTG
>CAZMWA010000035.1:0-10697 GCA_964569405.1 uncultured Vicinamibacteraceae bacterium
CGCTGGATGCCCGCCTCGAACCCGCCCGCCGCGGCGGCCCGCCCTGCGGCGTACCCCTGCCGGTAGAAGGCGAGCAGGGCGTCGACGTCCGACTCGTTCACCGGGCGCCTGAACGCCCGTCGGGCCAGGGTCGCGAGAATGGTCCGGGCGCAGTCCTCCTCCTCGGCGCGGGCTGCCGGCCGGCAGGCGAAGATGCGCCGCCGGCTCGCCGTATCCGGACGCGACGCCGCCGCCGCGAACGGCCCCGTGATTTCCACGGTCTCGACGACCGGCTCCGGACGCTGGTCCTCGCCCTGTGCCACGTGCGGCCGCTCGAACGGCTCGAGGTGCTGCTCGACCAGCCGCGCTCCCTTGTCCGCGAAGGCGACGCCGAGCCGGCGGCGCCCCGCGCCGACGGCCAGGCGCACGCTGACGTCGGGACGGCCGCTCCCGCCGTCGGCGGCGGCCGGGTACCGGCCGGCAGCCGCCGCCTCGTCCCCCGCCCGCCGCCTGCCCGGCGGCGGCGGCTCGAGACGGGCCGTGTGGACGATCTCGCCATCCAGGGTCAGGACGAGATCGTGAGGCTCGGACAGCCCGGCCGGTCCCGTGGCGAAGAGCTGCAGGAAGTCTCGTCCGAGGGTGATGTCGATGTCGTATTCGCCGCTCGAGGGAAACGTGAAGGGGACCAGGACGCCGCCCCGGGTGCCGAACGGCAGGCCGGTGACGTGCCGGTCCTGGGTGAAATCCGACGGCACGACCACGGTGCGGGACGTCGGTCGCACCGGCGCCGCCAGCGCCAGGCGGCTGACTCTCCTGGCCGCCCGCAGGAAGTCTTCCAGCCGGCCGGGATCCAGCCCGCCGAGGCTCGCGTTGTCGAACCCGCCGCTCGAATCGTCCGCCGGCAGCAGCTCGGCGACGTCGACATCGAGGGCCAGCAGGTCGCGAATCGCGTTCCGGTACTCGGTGCGGCTCAGGCGGCGCAGGCCGTCGACGCGGCCCGGATGCGGACTGCGGGCGGCTGCCCGGTCGAGCTCGGATTCCAGCCAGGCCACCAGCCCCTGCCGCACCGCCGGCTCCGGGCGCGGCCGGCCGGCGGGGGGCATCATGCCGGCGCGCAGCTTGCGGACGACCTTCTCCCAGAGCTCGGGATCGGCATCCACGCTGGTGAGAGCGGCCGGGTCGAGCACGAGGCCGGCGGTCCGGAGCCGGTCGTTGTGGCAGGCGACGCAGTAGCGCTCGATCAACGCCGCGCCGCTCGCGGCAGCGTCCACCCGGGCCGGCTGCCCGGCGGCTGCCGGCACAGATCCTGCCAACAGGAGGGCGCCGGCGAGTGCCGCCAGGCAGCTGCGGGTCATCAGGAGAATCATCAGGAAAAAGGCAGTGTGGCATTATAGGCGACGCCGTTCCGGAAACCGCCATGCCGCGCCACCTCTGGATACCTTGCGTCCTGCTCTGCCTCGCGCTGCCGGCTGCAGGCGCGGCGGGGCAGCCGCCGCCGCTGGTGCAGGCCGTGCGGGACGCGGACCTCGACAGGTTGCGCGCGCTGCTGCAGCACCCGCGCGTCGACGTCGATGCCGCGGAGGCCGACGGCACGACCGCCCTGCACTGGGCGGCCCACCTCGACGACACCGACGCGGCGCGGCTGCTGCTGGGCGCCGGCGCGACCGTGAACGCGGCCAATGCGTTCGGCGTCACGCCGCTGCGTCTGGCCGCCACGAACGGGCGGGTGCCGCTGCTGGAGCTCCTGCTGGCCGCCGGCGCGGATCCCGACGCGGCGATCGGCGAGGGAGAAACGGCGCTGATGTCTGAGGGGCGCACCGGCAGCGTCCCCGCGGTCCGGCTGCTGCTGAGCCAAGGCGCAGACGTCGACGCGGCGCTGCGGGGCGGGCAGACCGCGCTCATGTGGGCGGCCGCGGCGGGTCACGACGCGGCCGTCCGGGCGTTGCTCGACGCCGGCGCCGACGTGGGGGCCCGCACGGATGCGGACGTGCCGCCCTCGTCCCGCCGGACGCCGATCGGGGGCTTCACCGCGCTGCTGTTCGCGGTGCGGGCCGGCCACACCGCGGCCGTGCGCGCGCTGCTCGACGGCGGCGCCGACCTGGCCGACCGGTTGCCGGACGGTACCGGCGCGCTGCTCCTGGCCGCGACGAACGCGCACTACGAGCTGGCCCTGTGGCTGGTCGACCGGGGGCTCGACCCGAACCAGGGCGTCGCGAACGACACGGAGATCGGCTACACGGCCCTGCACGCCGTCACCTGGGTCCGCAAGCCCCCGTACGGCTACAACCCGCCGGGTCCGATCACGCGCGGCAACGTCGACGCGCTGACCTTCGTCAGCGAGCTGGTCGAGCGCGGCGCGGACGTCGACGCCCGCATGATCGCCGAACCGAACACCCGTTTTCGCCGGGGGTACAACTGGATCGGCGCCACGCCGCTCCTCATGGCGGCCAAGGTGGCCGATGCGCCGCTGGTGCGGCGGTTGCTCGCGCTGGGCGCCGATCCGACCCTCACGACCGCCGAGAACACGACGCTCCTGATGGTGGCCGCCGGCGTCGGCATCGCGTCGCCCGGCGAGGATGGAGGCACGGAGGAGGAAGCCTTCGAGTGCCTGCAGGTGGTGCTCGCAACGGGCGGCGACATCAACGCGGTGGACGACAACGGCGAGACCGCCCTGCACGGCGCCGCGTACCGCCTGGCCCCCTCCGTCGTGCGACTCCTCCTCGACCACGGCGCCGAGACCTTCACCGCCCGGAATCGGACCGGCTGGACGCCGCTGCACATCGCCGCGGGCGTCTTCCGGCAGGGGACCTACAAGGAGTCGCCGGCGATCGCGGAGCTGCTGCGGGCGGCGATGCGGGCGCGCGGCCTGCCCACGACGCTCGCCGAGCCGGCCCTCTGAGCCGCCGCGCGATCGCGTCGCGTCAGCCGGCTCGACCCGGACCTTCGGAAGGCGTCCCGAGCTTCGCGATCGTGCCCTGCGCGGTCGCGCACAGGCGCTCGGCGCCACTGTCCGAGGCGAACACGTCGCAGCGACAGACCGCCTGGGTCCGTCCGCGATGAACGACGGCCGCCCGGGCGACCAGCGCCTCGCCCCGAGCGGGTCTCAGATAGTTGATCTTGAACTCGGACGTCACCACGCCGGTCCCCAGCACGCTGCCGCCCGCGAACGTGAGCGCGTTGTCCGCGGCATAGCTGACCACGCCGCCATGGACGAATCCATGCTGCTGCAGCAGCTCGGCGCGAATGGGAATCCCGAGCTCGGCGCGCCCCTCCTCGAGGGCGAGCAGCTCGGCGCCCAGGAGGACGCTGAAGGGTTGTGACGCGAGAATCCGCCTCCCCGGAGCGAGCATGTCGGGCATCGACCCGAGGCTAGCACGACGACCGCAGCCGTCCCCCGGGGACCGACATCGGGCCCGCGTGTTATGGTTCGCATCCGGGCACCCATGCGCCATCCAAGACCGGGATCGGAGGCCGAGCGCGGCCGGTTCGCCGAGTTGCAGCGGCGCCTCGGCCCGCTCTTCCGGCGCGTGTTCGCCGATCGCCTCGCCCCGCGGACGGTCGTCGTCGTCCCGAGCCTCAGTCTCGACGCCGACATCATCGCCAAGATTCAGGGCGCGGCGCACTACGAGGAACGGCTGCTGTGCCTGCTCATGCTGCTGCGCATGCCGTACACGCGCGTCGTCTACGCGACGAGCGTGCCGATCCACGCCACCGTCGTCGACTACTACCTGCACCTGCTGGCCGGCGTCCCGCACAGCCACGCGCGGCAGCGCCTGACGCTCGTGGCGTGCGGCGAGTCGTTCCCGGGGCCGCTGACGGCCCGGATCCTGACCAATCGATCCGTGATGCGGCGGCTGCGGGCCGCGATCGGGGACCCGGCGCTGGCGCACCTCGTCTGCTTCAACGTCTCGCCGCTGGAGCGAACGCTCTCGGTGAGGCTCGGCATCCCCGTCAACGGCTGCGATCCGGAGCTTGCCGACCTCGGCTCCAAGAGCCTGTCGCGGCAGATCTTCAAGGCGGCGGGGGTGCCGGCGCCGGACGGGTTCGAGGCGCTCAGGGACCGGCAGGACGTCGCCGCGGCGCTGGCCGCGCTGAAGCGGCGTCAGCCGTCCCTCGAGTCCGCCGTCGTCAAGCTCAACGACGGGTTCTCGGGCGAGGGGAACGCGCGCTTCCGCTTTCTGCCGCGCGACGCCGGCGCCGGCGCGGAGGCGCGCATCGCCCGCCGGCTGCCGCAGGGCCTGCTGTTCGAGGCAGCGGACCTGACCTGGGAGCGCTACGCGGACAAGCTCGCGCAGATGGGCGGCATCGCCGAGGCATTCGTCACCGGCGACGAGGTTCGATCGCCGTCGGTGCAGTGCCGGGTCGACCCGCGGCGCGTGGTCGAGGTCGTCTCGACGCACGAGCAGGTGCTCGGCGGGCGCTCCGGCCAGGTGTTCGTCGGGTGCGAGTTCCCGGCGGACGACCGCTACCGCGCCGAGCTGCAGGACGCCGGGGAGCGCGTGGCCGAGGTGCTCCGCGAGCGCGGCGTGCTCGGCCGCTTCGGGGTCGACTTCGTCGTCGTGCGCGAGGGCGCCCGCTGGCGGCCGTACGCGATCGAGATCAACCTCCGCAAGGGGGGCACCACGCACCCCTTCCTGATGCTCGACTTCCTCACCGACGGCACGTACGACCGGACGACCGGCCTGTATCGGACGCCCACGGGTCAGACGCGCTACTACCTCGCGACTGACAACCTTCACGAGCAGCGCTACGTCGGCCTGAGCCCGGACGACCTCGTCGGCATTGCCGTCGAGCAGAGGCTGCACTTCCACGCGCCGAGCGAGGAGGGCGTCGTCTTCCACCTGATCGGGGCGCTGCAGCCGCACGGCAAGCTCGGCATGGTCTGCATCGGCGCCGACCGCGAAAGGGCCCGCCGCCTCTACGCTCGAACCGTCGAGATCCTGGATCGGGAAGGGAGCGGCCGCGCCCGGCGCGGGCGCGCGCGCCTGTCGGCGGCGAGCGTCGCCAGGTAGTGGCCCCGACGCCCGATGCACTTCTCACGACGCGGCATCGCCGCCGCAACGCTGCTCGTCGGCGCGACCATCGGCGGTTGCGCGGGCCATCCGACCGAGCCGACCGAGCCGGCGGAGCCGACGGAGCCACTGACGTTCAGCTTCGACTTCGACCGCGGGCCCCAGGGATTCAGCGCAGGCTTCGCCGACTATCCTCCGGCCCGCGCGGCTTCCTTCGCCTTGACGTCCGACTACCGCGCCCTCCCGCCGCCGCTGCAGGCGCGGTCGGGCCTGTTCATTTCGGGGATCAACCGCAGCGACGATCTCTTCATGTTCTTCAAGGGCGCGCTCGGCGGGCTGTCGCCCGGGGCGCGCTACGGCGTCACCGTCGGCGTCGAGATCGCCACCGACACGCCGTCCGGGTGCATTGGTGTCGGCGGTGCGCCGGGCGAGAGCGTCTGGGTCAAGGCGGGCGCTGCCGCCGTCGAACCGCGCGCCGTGCCCGACGGCGCCTACCTGCGGATGAACATCGACGTCGGCAACCAGTCCACGAGCGGCGCACAGGCCGTGGTGCTCGGCAACATCGCCAACTCCCGAAGCTGCGAGCAGTCGCGCCGGTGGGAGCGCAAGTCCCTTCCGGCCCGATCGACGCCGATGCCGGTAGCGATCCCGGCCAATGGCCAAGCCTGGCTGCTGTTCGGCGTCGACTCGGGATTCGAGGCGCGAACGGAGATCTACTTCACCCGGGCAACGGTCACCCTTGCGCCGATGTAGCCGGGCCGCGATCCGCTACCGGTCGGGGGGCGCCGGATTCCCGGATCTAAGGAGGGGTGGCTCCTCAGGTTGGACTCGAACCAACAACCCTTCGGTTAACAGCCGAATGCTCTACCAATTGAGCTACTGAGGAACGATGACGCCGAGGACGGGGGTCCGGGGTCCGCCGCAACGCCAACCGTAAATGTTACCGATGCGGCGCGACCCGGTCAAACGGCCCCGGCCTCAGAGCCAGGGGCGCCGCCGGCCGGTGCGGAGCTGGACGAGCAGCGCGACGCCGCCGAGCACGTACCAGGCCACCGCGAACTCCATCTGCGTGCTCGCGGGCGCCAGCGGATACACCTGCTGCACGTCGCCGCTGGCCGCGGCCACGGCCGAGTCGTCCCCGGCCAGCGCCAGCCCCCCCACGAGCGCCGTCCAGGCGCCGCCGAACGACGTGCCGACGATGACGACGTACTTGCGGAGGGCGAGCGCCACGAGCGCGCCGGCCAGGCAGACGCTCAGCATGACCCACAGCCCCGGCTCGCCCGCCGCGGACAGCCAGCCCGCCTGCACCACGAGCGCCCCGAGCCCGGCGCCGAGCACCGCGACCACGGCCAGATAGGCCGCCTTGGCCAGCAGGGCGCCCAGGAGGCCGCCACCGGCCATCACCGCCACCATGACCCAGGGCTCGAGCCGGTCCGCGAACGCCGTGACGATGATGACGCCCAGGCCGAAGCCGTAGACGGCCACCAGCAGCCGCAGCAGCCGGTAGCCGAGGAAGCACGAGAGCAGCCCCCCCACCAGTAGAATGACCGCGACCGGCACGTGAGCGGAGACCGACGGCATGCCCGCTGATTATGCAGGCTGATCCCCAGCCCCGCAACGGCAACCGGCGGCGGCCGACGCCCGGCGCCGCGCTGGCCGCCGCCCTCGGGCTGGCGCTGTTCGTCTACGCGATTCGGCACGCGGGAGCCGGCGCCGTCGCCGACGGGATTGCCCGGCTCGGATGGGCCTTCGCCGCGGTCGTCGCGCTGGGCGGGCTGCGGTTCGCGGCGCGCGCCGCCGCCTGGCTGCGCTGTCTCGGCGGCGGGCACCGCCTCCGGCTGCGCGACGTCTTCCCGGCCGTCGTCGCCGGCGACGCGCTCGGCAACCTCACGCCGCTCGGCGTCATCGCGAGCGAGCCGGCCAAGGCGCTGCTGCTCCGCCGCCGCGAGCCGCTCTGCCGCACGTTGCCCGCCCTGGCCGTCGAGAATCTCTTCTACACGCTGAGCGCCGTGCTCGTCATAGCGGGCGGGCTCGCCGCGCTGCCACTTCTGCTGCAGGCCCCGGGACGCCTGTGGCTGGCGACGACCGCCGTCTGCGTCGCGCTGGCGGCGCTCCTCGCGGGCGCCCACTGGGTCATCCGCAGCCGCGTCCCGGTTGCCAGCGCGCTCCTGGCCTGGCTCCACGGCCGCGGCATCGCGCCGGGGCCGGCCGCGCGCGGGGCCGCGCGGGCGCGTGCGATCGAGGACCGGATGCACGCGCTCTACCCCCGCACGTGGTCCGACCTCCTGCCGGTCGCGCTGCTGGAGCTCGCCTTCCACGCCTGCGCCGTCGTCGAGATCTTCCTGGTGCTCGCGCTCATCGCCCCGCGGCAGCCGACCCTGCTCGACGCGTTCGTGCTCGAGTCGACGAATCGGCTGATAGCCGCGGTCTTCCGGTTCGTCCCGCTCCGCATCGGTGTCGACGAAGCCGGGACGGGACTGCTGGCGGACCTGCTGGCGTTCGGCACCGCCGCCGGCGTGACGCTGGCGATCGTCCGCAAGGGCCGCATGCTGGTCTGGACGGCGCTGGGCATGGCGGTGCTCGCCGGGCGCGGCCTCTCGCCGCGGCGGGCTCTCGCGGGCGCCGCCGGCCGGGTCGCGGTGGTGATCATGGCGCGCTCGCCCGTCGCGGGCGACGCGCCCAAGACGCGCCTGGCGGACGCCGTGCCGCGCGAGGCGGACCGGCGCCGGCTGTACGCGGCGTTCCTCGCGGACACCATCGCCGCCTGCCGCACCGTGAAGGGCGCGGCGCTGCGGATCGCCTGCACGCCCGACGGGGGCAGCGCCGGGCTGGCGGAGCTCGGCGCCGGCGACGGCGAGTTGCTGGCGCAACGGGGAGCGGACCTGGGCGCCCGCGAGCGGGGCGTGTTCGACGATCTGTTCGCGGACGGGTTCGACACGGTGGTGATGGTCGGCTCGGATCTGCCCACCCTGCCGACCGACCACGTCCGCCGCGCCATCGAGCGGGCGGTGCCGGGCACGGTGGTGCTCGGACCGTCCGACGACGGCGGCTATTATCTGATCGCCCTGGCCGCACCCCCGGCGGGCATGCCGGTTCCGGATCTGTTCAGCGGCATCCGCTGGAGCACGCCGGCGGCGCTCGACGACACGCGCGCGGCGGCGGCCCGGGCCGGGCTCGACGTCGTGCTGGTGCCCCGCTGGCACGACGTGGACGACGCGGCCGGACTGGCGCGGCTGCGCGCCGATCTGCGGCAGGCGGCGGCGCGCGCCCGGGCGCCGGCGACGGCGCGCGCACTGGACGAGATCTTCGGGCCCGCGGGTGGATCGGCATGATTCACCTGCTCGTTGGTGTAGCATGCGCCGGGAAGGAGAACGCGATGCCGACACTGTTCAGAGTCCTGCTGCTGGGTTCCCTGCTCGCCGCGCTCCCGGCCCATGCGGCCGGGCAGGTGACCGCGATTACCGACTGTGAGCCGGAGGGGCCCGCGCGGCCCATCTGCGGATTCCAGAACCCGGAGGATCTGGTGGCCCTGCCCGGCGGCGAGGCGATCCTCGTCAGCGAGTACGGTGGGATGGAAGGCGACGTCCCCGGCGCGCTGGCCCTCCTCCCGCTCGACACCGAGGAGCGCCGGGAGCTGTTCCGCGGCGGCGACGCGGACGGCGCCGAGCCGGTCTGGGGCGACCCCGCCTGTCCCGGTCCGCCGCCGCCCGCCTTCAGCCCCCACGGCATCCACCTCTCGGAGCGCGACGGCGCGCTGCAGCTCCTGGCGGTGCAGCACGGCGCGCGCGAGTCCATCGAGTACTTCGAGGTCAGCGGCGAGGGGACGGACTGGAGCGTGGCGTGGCGCGGCTGCGTCGTGGCCCCCGAGTCGGCCTGGCTCAACTCGGTGGCGGCGCTGCCCGGCGGGGGCTTCGTGACCACCCGCATGATGACGCGCCCGCCCGGCGACGAGGACCTGCTCTCGGCGCTCCAGCGGGGCATGGACCCCGGGCCGGGCTACGCGCTCGAGTGGCTGCCGGAGCGCGGCTTCGAGATCCTCGCGGGCAGCGAGGTCGCCATGCCCAACGGCATCGAGACCTCGACCGACGGGAGCCTCGTCTTCGTCAACGGCGGCGGCCAGGTCCGGCGCATCGTCCGCGCGACCGGGGAGACCGAGCTCAGCGCGACGCTGGGCGGTCTCGACAACGCCCGCTGGGCGCCGGACGGCCGTTTGCTGGTCGCCTCCCTGGAGGGCGAGGGACGCGACGAGCTGGCCTTCTGCTTCAATCTCGAGAGCGGCGCCTGCCCCATCCGGTTCCGCATCGTCGCCGTCGATCCCGAATCGCTGGAGATCGAGGAACTCTACGGCAACCAGGGTGCGCCCATGGGCGGCGGCACCATCGGGCTGGTGGTCGGCCGGGAGCTGTTCGTGGGCTCGTTCGCGGGCGACCGCATCCTGCGCGTCACGCTCGATTGAGACGCGCTCGGGCTCAGACCTCGCGGCGCCCCTCCAGCGCCTTGTGCATCGTCACCTCGTCGGCGTACTCGAGGTCGCTGCCGACCGGCAGTCCCATGGCGATGCGCGTCACGCTCACGCCGAGCGGCTTGAGCAGCCTGGCGAGGTAGATGGCGGTGGCCTCGCCCTCGACGTTGGGGTTCGTCGCCAGTATCACCTCGCGGACGTCGGATCCGCGGATCCGGTCCAGCAGGCTCTTGATCCGCAGATCGTCCGGCCCCACCCCCTGCAGGGGCGAGAGGGCGCCCATCAGCACGTGGTAGGCGCCGGCGAACTGGCCGGTGCGCTCGATGGCCGACACGTTGTGGGGATCCTCGACCACGCAGATCACTTGGCGGTCCCGGCCCGGGTGCGTGCAGTAGTAGCAGGGATCGGTGTCGGTGATGTTGGAGCAGACCGAGCAGTAGGTGATCGCCTCCTTGACCTCGCGCACCGCGTCGAGGAGCTGGTCGACCTCCTCGCGCGGCTGCCGCAACAGGTGGAACGCCAGTCGCTGGGCCCCCTTGGCGCCGATGCCCGGCAGACGCTGGAGCTGCTCCATCAGCCGGGCAAGTGCGCCGATCTCGGTCATCCGGTGAGTCCGGGAATCTTCAGGCCGCCCATCAGGCCGCCCATCTTGCCGGCCACGGTCTCGTCCACCTTCCGCTGGGCGTCGTTGATGGCCGCCACGATGAGATCCTGGAGCATCTCGACATCGTCGGCGTCGACCACCTCCGGATCGATGGCCACGCGCCTGACCTGCTTCTGGCCGTTCATGACCACGGTGACCATGCCCCCGCCCGCGGTCGCCTCCACCTCGGTGGCGGCCAGCTCGCGCTGCAGGCGCTCCTGCATCTCCTGCGCCTGCTTCATCATCTGCTGAATGTTCATGGGTCGATCTTCTCGATATCGCGGATCTCCGCGGGGAACACCTCGAGCAGCGCCTGCACGACCTCGTCGTCCAGCGCCGCCATCTTGAGCTCGTGCTGCGACTCGGCGCGCGGGGCCGGGGCCGGTTCGGCCGCGGGCTCGGCGGGCGCGTCGTCCTGCTCGGCCGCGACCGTCACCTTGCGCCCGACCACCTTCGACGCCAGGCTCTCAAGCCAGTCCCGCTCCTTGACGAGCCGCGCGGCGAGCGTCCGCTGGCCCGCCGTGAACGCAAAGACCAGCCGACCGTCGACGAGGTCGATGCGCTGGGCCTGCGCGACGACCGTGCCGTGGAAGAACCGCTT
>CAZMWA010000036.1:0-14481 GCA_964569405.1 uncultured Vicinamibacteraceae bacterium
GCTGCGGGGCGTCCAGGCGCTGGACGATCTCAGCGTCGACGGCGACCAGCAGATCGGCGTCAACATCATCCGCCGCGCGCTCGAGGAGCCGATGCGCTGGATCGCCCAGAACGCCGGCTACGAGGGCTCGATCGTCGTGCAGAAGGTGCGCGAGGCCGCCACCAGGGACGAGGGCTTCAACGCTCAGGCCGAGCGCTACGAGAACCTCGTCGATGCGGGCGTCATCGACCCGACCAAGGTGGTGCGCACCGCGCTCCAGAACTCGGGTTCGATCGCGTCGCTGCTGCTGACCACGGAGGCGCTCGTCGCGGAGATTCCCGAGGACAAGCCGGAAGCGCCCGCCGGCGGCGGCCACCCGCCGGGCATGGGCGGCGGGATGTACTAGCGGCGGCAACGCCGCGTCGGTCGGGGGCCCGCCGGCATGCCGTGCCGGCGGGCCCCATTTTCAGAGGGGGCACGCCGAAGGGCCCTGGCAGCCGCCGGACCGCTCAGCGGAGATTGAAGTCGAGCGCGAGGTTCACGAGAATCGCGACCGGCTCGCCGAAGCGCGTGCCGGGCTCGAACAGCCACTGCCGGGCGGCCTTGATGGCCTCTTCGTCCAATCCGAAGACGGGATCGAGCGACCGCGTGATCCGCACGTCGCCGACCGTGCCGTCGGGCAGGACGACCATCTCGAGATAGACGGTCCCGGTGATCTTGGCGCGCAGCGCCTCGGCCGTGTACTGCGGCCTAACCTCGCGGAGCAGCCGGGGATTGACGATGCCCGCGCCCGGCCGGTAGACCCCGCCGCCGACCCCGCCGCCTTCGCCCGGACCGAGGCCCGGTCCCGTGCCCGCTCCGCTGCCGGTTCCCTCACCCGTACCGCCGCCACCGCCGCTGCCGCTGCCCTGGGACGCCGCATCTGCGGTCAGGCCCTCGAGAACCCCGCTGCTGGTCTGCGGCGCAGCGGCCATCGACACGGCGGGAATGTTCATCTCCTGGGTCTCGAGCACCTCCGGCTCGATCTCCGGCTCGACGAAATCGGGTTCCTCCTGCACGGGAACGCTCAGCGGCGTCTCCTCGGCGCCCTCCACCTCGATCGCCGCGGGCGGCTCGAGAGACTCGTTGCCGCCGCCGCCGCCGCCGCCGCCGGGACCCTCCTCGGGTATCCAGACGAGGCTGTAGATCTCGCGGTTCGGAATGATGAGCTCGAAGACGGGCGCCGGCGTCAGGCTGATGATCAACGCCAGCAGCGAGCCGCCGACGATGTGGCTTGCCAGCGAGGCCGTGAGCGCACCGCCCATCCGGCCCTCGGTGGCGCCCACGAGGAAGCGCACGTCGGCAGGCCCGTACGCGGCCGGGCGAATGGCCAGCTCGGCGAGGCGCGAGCGCGGACCCGACTCGCCGTCCTCCCCGCCGGCCGTGGGCCCCGCCGGCGGACCGGCCGCTTCCCCGACAAGCCGGGCAGACACCTTGCCGGCCCGCCGGCGGCGCACCCAGGGCGAGCGCTCCGGCGAGAACGGAATGCGACCCAGGTTCAGGCTCATTCCTTCAGATGGGGCTGCGCCCCAAGCCCCCGGCGTCCGCTTGCGGGGGAGGCGCGCGGTGCGCGCCTTGGGCTCCTACACTCTGCCGGTCCAGGCGCCGATCGCGGCGTTGCCGCCGCCGTACGCATGCATCACGGTCAGCGCGTCCGCGGCAAGCGCCTCGCTCTCGACGCCGACCAGCACCCCGCCGCGGGACGTGAGCGTTTCGAAAATGAAGCCGTCGTGGGCCTGGAAGCCGGCCCGGCGAATCGTGGCGGCGATACCGGTCTTGCCGAGGCCTTCGTCGCCCCCCTGCAGGGCGGCGACGAGCGGGCCGCTCGCAACGACAGACCCGAGACCGCTGACGTCGACCGGCGCCGTTTCGGCCGCCAGCGTACGCTCCACCAGCTCGGCGACGGCGGAACTGTGCTTCGCCACAATCGACAGCGAGTCGGCGGTGAACCCGCGCCGCTTCAGGGCCTCGAGCCCGCGCTCGGCCCACGCGGCGTCCTGGAAGACGCCAACCGTGAAGGTGATTCGTTCCTCGTTTTCTGCCATTCCGAACCTCAAGCAGACGGGGCTGCGCCCCGAACCCCCCGGCGTCCGCTTGCGGGGACCCCATAGCCCCGCGCCGCTACCGCCGAGGCGCGCCGTGCGCGCCTTGCTGCAGGGTCCAGTGTACACCAGCGCGGGGCATCGCCGGCGACGCGCCGGCCGTCTCAGAGCACCAGCCTGACGTCGCCCACGCGGCGCGTGATCCGCTCGCGGTCGAGATAGCCGAGGAGCGGGATCGCGTACTTGCGCGTGACCCCGAACCGCTCCTTGAACATGCCGACATCGATGCGCACCGGCCCCGGGGCCGCGGACTTCAGAGCCGTCACGTCCGCGCGCAGGCGGGACAGGTGCTCCGCGTGAAAGAACAGCGCCTCGACCTTGACGAGCGTGCCGTCGCGGACGAGCAGCTTGAGCAGGCGTTCGGCCAGCTCCGCGCCGACGCCCGCGGCCGCCGCCACGCTCCCCGCACCGGGCGGCATCAACCCGGAGGCCCGGAACAGCTCGGCCAGGCTGTCGCGGGCCCGCGTCTCCTCGACCGACAGCGCGACCTCGTGCGACGCGAGCGCCAGATGATCGGTCGCCACGACGGCGCCCGCGGCGACCAGCTCGGCCACGACGTGGTCGAACACCGCGACGGCCGCTCGATCGCCCAGCCGCTCGCGCGCCTCCTCCCGGGGCAGGCCGGGCTCGAGGGGGTGCGCCGCATGGAACTCGGCAGCCAGCTCCAGGAGGCGCCGCCGCACGGCGTCCAGCTCGTCCGGCGCCACCAGCAGCCCGCCCACCACGGCGACCTGTCCGGCCGCCGCCGCGCGGGCGACCGTGTGGTCCAGCACCGGAGCGCCGACCCCCAGGCGCGGGACCAGCTCCGCGCGCGACACGCCGCGCCCGGCGCCTTCCTCGGCCATGAGCGCGATGCAGCCGGCGAGGCCGCCCCCGCCGCTCAGGCGCTGCAGCCTGGCAACGCCGCGCCGCGACCGCAGGCGTCCGCGCGGCGGCAACGGATCGAGCACCTGTCCCCCGGCGATCGTCATCGGGGGGGAGTAGGCGCGCAGCACGAAGCGGTCGCCGCGCGTGAGGGCCAGCGGCTCCTCGAGCCGGACCCGCACGAACGCCTCCGCGCCCGGCTCGAGGGCGGTCGGGAACACCGGGTCCTCCGTGCCGACCGTCATCGTCGTGGGCCCGCACAACGAGACGCGCGCCATCGCCTCCGCCGTGCCGTGGTGACACCGGACCCGGGCGCCGTGCCGCACCGCGCGCGCGCTCTCCAGGACGCGGAGCACCGCATCGAAGCGCCGCGTCCGCTCGAGGCTGCCCCGCTCGACGAGCGTGTCGCCGCGGCCGAGATCGCCAACCTCCACGCCCTGCAGGTTGACCGCGACGCGTTGTCCGGGACCGGCCGCGTGCGCCTGCCTGCCGTGCACCTGCAGCCCGCGGACCTTGACCCGCCGGCCGCCCGGCAGCACGTCCAGATCCATGTCGAGGTCCAGCGTCCCGGACACGAGCGTGCCGGTCACGACGGTGCCGAACCCGCGCACCGTGAACACCCGGTCGATCGGCAGCCGCGCGGCGCCGTCCGGCGCACGGACCGGGAGCGCGGCGGCCACGTCGCGGAGCGCGGTCCGCAGCCGGTCGAGCCCGACGCCGGAGCGCGCCGACACGGCGACGATCGGCGCGTCCGCCAGGGGGGTTCCCTCCAGCAGCTCGCGGGTCTCGAGCTGCACCAGCTCGAGCATCTCGCCGTCGACCAGATCGCACTTGCTCAGCGCGACCACGCCCGTCGTCACCCCGAGGAGCCGGCAGATGTCGAAGTGCTCGCGGGTCTGGGGCATGACGGATTCGTTCGCCGCCACGACCAGCAGCACGGCATCGATGCCGCTCGCGCCGGCCAGCATGTTCCTCACGAACCGCTCGTGGCCCGGCACGTCCACCAGCGCGATGTTCACCTCGTCCTGCGCGTAGTGCGCGAACCCGAGATCGATCGTGATCCCGCGGACCTTCTCTTCCTGCAGGCGGTCGGGATCGACCCCGGTCAGCGCCTGCACCAGGGCGCTCTTCCCATGGTCTATGTGACCCGCCGTGCCGACGACCACATGTCTCATGGCACCCTTCCCCGAGCCTCAACGGCGGCGGCGTGGGCGCGGGCCGGCCGCCGCCGCGCCGCTGCGGTTGCGCCGGCGCCGGGTCCGGCCCGGACGCCCCTCCGCCCGCCGCACGCTGTCGAGGATCTCGACCAGCGCCAGCTCCAGTTGACGGTGGTCACGGTCCACCCTCACGAGCTGCACGTGCACGGGATCGCCCAGCCGGTAGACCCTCCGCGTGTTCTCGCCGCGCAGCGCGTGCTGGCCCTCGACGTAGCGGTAGTAGTCGTCCGCCATGCTGGAAATGTGCACGAGCCCCTCGACGAAGTGCTCGATGAGCTCGACGAAGAGGCCGAACGCGGTGACGCCCGTCACGTAGCCGGTGAACTCGTCGCCGACCTTGTCCGCCATGAAGCGCACCTTCTTCCACTGCACGATCTCGCGCTCGGCTTCCTCCGCGCGACGCTCCCTGGCCGACGTGTGGCGGGCCAGCTCCGGCAGATCCTCCCGCCAGCCGTCCCGCACGTCCGCGGCGGGCGCGCCGGCCCGCGACTCGCGCAGCGCCCGGTGCACGATCAGGTCGGGATAGCGGCGGATAGGCGACGTGAAGTGCGTGTAGGTGGCGGCGGCCAGCCCGAAATGGCCGAGGTTGGCCGGGTCGTAGCGGGCCTGCTGCATCGCACGCAGCATGAGGAACGCCACCGGCCGCTCGGCGGGCTCGCCCCGCAGGCGTTCGAGCAGGCGCCGGAAGTCCCCGGGCGCGACGCGGTCGGCGGGCACGCCGAGGCTGAAGCCGAGCGACGCGGTGAACGCCTCGAACTCGGCGATCTTCGACGGATCGGGCGCCTCGTGCACACGGAACAGGACGGGGACGCGGCAGCGTTCCAGATGGCCTGCCACCGTCTCGTTCGCCACGAGCATGAATTCCTCGATCAGCCGATGGGCCAGGTTGCGCTCCGCGGCGACAATCGCCTCGACGCGCCCCTCGTCGTCCAGGAGGAACTCGGCCGCCGGCAGGTCGAAGTCGATCGAGCCCCGTCGGCGGCGCCGGGCGTTCAGCGCCTCGAAGAGCTCGGCCATCGACTCCAGCAGCGGCACCAGCGGCTCGCGGGCCGCGCGAACCGCCGGATCGCGGTCGGTCAGGATGGCGTTCACCTCGCCGTACGTCAGGCGCGCGTCACTGTGGATCACACCGTCGTGAAACTCGTATCTCAGCACTGTCCCGTGCGCATCGATCTCCATCAGGCACGACTGCACGAGCCGATCGACGGCGGGTCGCAGGCTGCACGCGCCGGTGGCGAGCGCCGCCGGAAACATGTGGATGGCGCGGTCCGGAAAATAGACGGACGTGCCGCGCTCGAGCGCCGCGGCGTCGAGGGCGCTGCCCTCCGGAACATAGTGCGCGACGTCCGCGATGTGCACGCCGAGCCAGTGGTTGCCGTTCGGCAGGCGCTCGAGCGTCACGGCGTCGTCGAAGTCCCGAGCCGTCTCGCCGTCGATCGTCACGGTCTGCCAGCCGCGGAAGTCGCGCCGCCCGACGATGTCGCCCGCGCGCACCGCCGCGCCGGCACGCGCGGCCTCGGCCTCGGCCGCGGGATCGTGCCCGTCGGGCAGGTGATGCTTGCGGATGATCAGCCGGGTGTCCACGCCCGGCGCGTCGATGTCGCCGAGCACCTCGCTGACGCGCCCGACCGGGCCGCGGGCGGCGGTCGGCCAGCGGGTCAGCTCGACGCAGACCATGTCGCCGGGGGCGGCGGTCGCCGCCTCGCCGGCCGGGACGTGCACGTCCATGACGAGGCGCCGGTCGAACGGAAGCACGTAGGCGAGCCCCGCCTCGTCGACCTCGTAGCGGCCGACGAGCCGCTCGGCGGCCCGCTCGAGAATGCGCATGATGCGTCCCTCGGCCCGGTCGGCCGCCGGGCGGCTGTCGATGCGCGCGACGACCCGGTCGCCGTGCATCGCCTGGTTCAGGTTGGCGCCGGCAATGTAGAGGTCGCCGGCCAGGCCGTCGACGGGATGGTCCGGCTTGACGAACCCGAACCCGCGCGGGTGCACGTGCGTACGCCCCGTCACCAGGCGCATCCGCCCCGGCAGCCCGTAGCGGTTTCCGCGCACCTTGATCAGCGCGCCGGTGTCGACCAGGGTCGCCAGCCGCCGCCGCAGGCTGACGCGCTGCTCGCGCGGCAACCCGAGCTTCTGCATGATCTCGCGGACCGTCGCCGGATGGTCGAGCTTCGCGCGGATGTCCTCGAGGATCCGTTCGGGTGTCAGCATCGTCACGCGATCAGCAGCACCTGCAGGTCGCCGACGTTGGCGCGCGTCGGACCGAGACGCACCAAGTCGCCCAACCGGTCCAGGAACGGATACGCATCGTTGCGATCGAGGTGGCTGCGCCATTCCGCGGCCAGCGCGGGGCCGGCCCGCGCGAGGGTCGTCGTGTCGACGATCGCGCCGGCGGCATCCGTCGGACCGTCGACGCCGTCGGTGCCGACGCTGGCCAGCGCCGCGCGGTCGAAGAGCTCTCCCAGCAGGGGCGCCGCGGCCAGCGCGAACTCCTGGTTGCGCCCCCCGCGGCCGCGCCCCTTCACCTTCACGGTCGTCTCGCCCGCCGACACCACGCAGGCCGGGCGTGGGCGCGCCGCGCCGGCGGCCGCGGCGCGCCGCACGTGCGCCTCGCCCGCGGCGCGGGCCTCCCCGACCACCGGCTCGGCCAGCACCTCGACGTGATAGCCGAGATCGGCGGCCCGCCGGGCCGCGGCATCCATCGCGTCCAGGCGGCTGCCGATGACGTGGACGCGCGACCGCGCCAGGCGCGGGTCGCCGGGCTTCGGCGTCTCCGGAATCAGCCCCTGCCGTCCGCGCGCGAGCGCCAGCCGGGCCGCCGGCGGGAACGTCGCGCTCACCGAGCGCGCGTCCGCCACGTCGAGCGCGTCGGCGAAGCTGGTGGGATCGGGCGCCGTCGGGCCGGAGCCGATGACCGCCGGGTCGTCGGGAACGGGGCCGACCACGTCCGAGACGGCCAGGGTGACGACCTCCCCGGACGCGGCCGCTGCCAGCCGGCCGCCCTTGATGGCCGACAGGTGCTTGCGGACGCAATTGATCCGGTCGATGGCAACCCCGCCGGCCAGCAGCGAGCGCGTGGCCGCCATCTTGTCGTCGAGGGTGAGGCCGGCGGCAGGGACCGCCAGCGCGGCCGACGCGCCGCCCGACAGCAGCACGACCAGCAGCTCGCCGGCGCAGCTGCGACCCGCGAGCTCCAGGGCGCGCCGCCCCGCGGCCACGCTCTCGGCGTCCGGCACGGGATGCCCGACCCGCTTCCGCTCGAGCCGACCGAGCGGTTCCCCGCCGGTCGGCGCCGCGACGAGACCGGCCGTCACGGACCGCGGGTAGAGGCGCAGGAAGGCCCCGGCCATCGGCTCCGCCACCTTGCCGGCGGCAACCAGCGTCAGCGCGCGGCCGCCAAGCTCCCCGCCCAGCCGGGTGCCCGCCAGCGCCCGCGCGACCAGGCGCTCCCCGGACACGGCGGCGATGCCGGCGTCGACGATGTCGAGGAGATGACGCCGCAGGGCGCCGGTCGCGTTCTTCAGTGGGACTTCTTCTGGTCGGGCCAATCCGAGAGGCGTGTGACGCCGTCGATCCTGCGCAGCAGCCGACTCACCAGCAGAGCGCCGTTCTCGCGCGCGCACAGGCGGTCGACCTCGGCGATCAGACGCGTGAGCGCCGCCTCGACGTCACCGATGGCCTTTTCCGAATAGTACTCGCGTTGCCGCTCGAGACACCGGCGGTGCTTGACCAGCTCTTCCCGGTAGAAGCTGCTGCGGCCGGCGACGACCCGGAAATCGGCCGGGCGCCGGGGCTCGCGCCCGAGCAGGCCGTCGCGGTTCGATGGCGGCATCGATCTCGGTCGCACAGTGTAGCCGTCACCCTCCGGCGGTGTCAATTTCGACGCCGTCCAGCGCGCGCTGCACCAGCGCACGCACCAGCCGCGGGTTGGCCTGGCCGCGGGTCTGCCGCATGACCTGGCCGACCAGGAACCCGAGCGTGCCCGTCTTCCCGGCGCGGTAGCTGGCCACCGCCTGCGGGTTGGCCTCCAGGGCCGTCTGCACGGCGGCGCCGAGCACCGCCGCGTCGTCGATCTGCGCGAGGCCTTCCGACTCGACGATCGCCTGCGCCGACTCGCCCGACTCCACCATCCGCTCGAAGACGGTCTTGGCCGCCGAGCCGCTGATGGTGCCGCGGTCCACCAGCTCGATCAGGCCGCACAGGCCGGCGGGGTCGACCCGCAACTGCCCGATGTCGACGCCGCGCTCGTTCAGGTGCCGGCCGACGGGCCCCATGATCCAGTTGCTGGCGGCCCGTGGGTTCCCCGACCGCCGCGCGGTCTCCTCGAAGTACCCGGCGACGGCCTCCGACCGGGACAGCCACCCGGCTTCCTGCTCGCTGAGACCGTAGTCGCTCAGGAAACGGCGCTTCCGTTGCTCGGGCAGCTCCGGCAGCGCCGCGCGAATGGCCGCGACCCAGCTCTCGGGCACCTCGAGGGGCGGCAGATCGGGCTCGGGAAAATAGCGGTAGTCGTGCGCCTCCTCCTTGGTCCGCATGGGCAGCGTCGAGCCGGTGGCCGTGTCCCAGAGGCGGGTTTCCTGGACGACGGCGCCGCCGCGCCGCAGCACGTCGGCCTGCCGCTCGAACTCGTAGTCGAGCGCGCGCTGGAGAAAACGGAAGGAATTGATGTTCTTCACCTCCACCTTCACGCCGAGCCCCTGCGTCCCGGCCGGCCGCATCGAGACGTTCGCATCGCAGCGCAGGCTCCCCTCCTCCATGTTGCCGTCGTTGACGGCAATCGCCCGGAACAGCGCCCGCAGCCGGCTGAAGAAGTCGGCCGCCCCCGCGCTGGTGCGCAGGTCGGGGTGGGTCACGATCTCGATCAGCGGGACGCCGCTGCGGTTGAAGTCCAGGTGGGTGGCGCGGCCCGCGCCGGCGAAGCCCTCGTGCAGCGACTTGCCCGCATCCTCCTCGAGGTGCACGCGGATGATGCGGACCGCGACGGTCCGCCCCTCGGACTCGTACTCGACGCGGCCGTCGGTGGCCAGCGGCTGCTCGTACTGCGAGATCTGATAGCCCTTCGGGAGATCCGGGTAGAAGTAGTTCTTGCGCGCGAACAGGGACGCCGGCTGGATCGTGCACCCCAGGGCCAGCCCGGCGCGCACGGCCAGCTCCACGGCCCGCCGATTGAGCACGGGCAGCGCGCCGGGCAGTCCCAGGCAGACGGGACAGACGTGCGAGTTCGGCGGGCCGCCGAACTCGGCGCTGCAGCCGCAGAAGATTTTCGTCTCGGTGAGGAGCTGGGCGTGTATCTCGAGTCCGATGACCGGTTCGAAATCCATGGCGCGGGCGCCCCGGCCAGCCGTCACGCGCGGGGGCCGGCCGTCCTGATGTCGTCGGCAGCCTCGGCCTCGAAGCGCTTGAAGTTGTCGGCGAACATGCCCGCGAGCTTGCCGGCCTGGGCGTCGTAGTCCGCGGCGTTGTCCCACGTCGCGCGGGGGGTCAGCACCCCGGCCGGAACGTCGGGGCAACTGAGCGGCACGTCGACGTTGAACCGCGTGTCGGTCTCGTACGCCACGTCGTCGAGCGCCCCCGACAGCGCCGCCGTGATCATCGCGCGGGTGTGCCCGATCGGCATCCGGTGCCCGACGCCGTACGCGCCGCCCGTCCAGCCGGTGTTGATGAGCCAGACCTTCGAGCGGTGGGTCGCGATGCGCTCGCCGAGCAGCTTGGCGTAGACGGTCGGGTGCCACACCATGAACGGCGCGCCGAAGCAGGTGCTGAAGGTGGCCTGCGGCTCGGTGACCCCCTTCTCCGTGCCGGCCACCTTCGCGGTGTAGCCGGCCAGGAAGTGGTACATGGCGCCCGCGGAGCTGAGCCGGGAGATCGGCGGCAGGACACCGAAGGCGTCGGCGGTCAGCATGACGATGTTCGCGGGATGCCCGCCCTGCCCGGACGGCACCCAGTTGTCGATGAACGAAATCGGGTACGCGCCGCGCGTGTTCTCGGTCAGCGAGCCGTCGTCGAGGTCCAGCCGGCGCGTCTGCGGGTCGACCACGACGTTCTCGAGCACCGTGCCGAAGCGGCGGGTCGTCGCGTAGATCTCGGGCTCGGCCTCCGCGGACAACTTGATGGTCTTCGCGTAGCAGCCGCCCTCGAAGTTGAACACGCCCCGCTCGCTCCAGCCGTGCTCGTCGTCGCCGATGAGCCGGCGCAGCGGGTCGCTGGACAGCGTGGTCTTGCCGGTGCCCGACAGGCCGAAGAAGAGGGCCGTGTCGCCCGCCGCGCCGATGTTGGCCGAGCAGTGCATCGGCAGGACGTTGCGCAGCGGCAGGAGATAGTTCATCACCGAGAAGATCGACTTCTTGGTCTCGCCGGCGTAGCTGGTCCCGCCGACCAGCACCAGGCGCTCGGCCAGGTTCACCAGGATGAACACGCCGGAGCGGGTGCCGTGGACCGCGGGATCGGCCTCCATCGACGGCGAGTTGATCACCGTGAACTCCGGGGCATGCTCCGGGTCCACGGTGCCGGCCGGCCCCGACAGGAACATGGTCCGGGCGAACAGGCTGTGCCACGCCAGCTCGGTGATGATGCGGACCGGCAACCGGTACTCCGGATCGGCCCCGGCGTAGCAGTCCTGAACGAACAGGTCCCTGCCCCGGAGCGACGCCAGCATCTTCTGCCTGACGGCCTCGAACTGATCCGGCTCGATGGCCTTGTTGACGGGCCCCCACCACACGTTGCCTGCGCTGGTCGGCTCGCGGACCAGGAACCGGTCGTTCGGAGACCGTCCGGTATGGACGCCGGTGCGGCAGACGAGGGGGCCGTGCTCGGCCAGCACCCCTTCGGAGCGTCGAATCGCGTGTTCGTACAGAGCCGCCGTGCCGAGGTTGCGGTACACGTTGCGCGGCTCGGTGATGCCGTGGGCGGCGAGGCTGAACGTGGGCGCGGCGTCTTGCATGTCTGCTAAGGTCATGTCGGGGTGGCCGGGTGCCGGACGAACGAAAAATCGTAAACGCCGGTGCGCCGGAAAGTCAAACGCGGCGGGGCTTTCCGGGACTGGCGGCGGGCGGCTCCCGAACCGATACATCCTGCAGCAACGGCATCGATACCTGTCCACGGTGACTCGACGAATGACCATGCATATCCCACCCCGCTCTGCGCGCACCCTGACCCTGGCATGCCTCTTCACCGGCATCGCGCTGGTCGCGGCCGGCTGCTCCGGCTCGCCGCCCGTCGCGCGCCCGGACGTGACGCCGGGCGCGGACCTGTCCGGCATCGAGCTGCGGATCCGCACGCACGACGGCAAGCGCCGGCGCATCGCGCTGGACGACTACGTGCGGGGCGCGATACTCCCCGAGGCGGCGCTCGGGAACCTCGATGCCGACGCCGCCCTGCGCGTGGCCCAGGTCCAGGCGATTCTCGCGCGCACCTACGCACTCTCGAATCTGGACCGGCATGCCCACGAGGGCTTCGACCTGTGCGCGTCGACGCACTGCCAGGTCTACCGCGATCTCGAGGACTGGCCGGCGCACCTCGTGCAGCTCGCCGAGGACGCCGTCAGCTCCACCCGGAACATCCTCGTCACCCATGCCGGCCGGCCCATCAACGCGGTCTTCCATGCCGATTGCGGGGGGCATACCAGCGCTGCCGACGTCGTCTGGTCCGGCGCGGCGCCGGCCTATCTCCGCGGTACGCCGGACGCCTTCTGCATCCGGGACGGCGCGGCGCCGTGGCGCTTCGAGACCACGGTGTCCGCGCTGCGCCGGGAGCTCAACCGCAACGCCCGCACGCGGGTCGGCAGGCGCCTCGACGACCTGGTGGTGACCCACCGCGATCCCGCCGGGCGCGCGCAGCGCGTCGCGCTGCACGGCGAGCACACGGTCGAGGTTCGCGGGGAGCAACTGCGCGCCGCGGTCGTGCCCCGCTTCGGAGCCCGTTCGGTCAAGAGCACGCGGTTCACCGTGAAGCGCAAGGGCGACACCGTGGTGTTCGAGGGGCTGGGCTTCGGCCACGGGGTCGGACTCTGCCAGATTGGGGCGCGGGCGCGGGCGCGGGCGGGTCACTCGCCGCGCGCCATCCTGGAGCACTACTACCACGGGGCGGCCGTCGGCACGCCGCGCAGCCGCCTCACCCAGGCGCGCTGAGCGCGGCACGGGGCGGCCGCGGCAGGCGCCCCGGCCGTCTGCGCCCGCCCCGCCCGGCGGGTCGCGCCGCGGGCGGCTGGTCTATCATTAGGAATCAAGGGCAACGCGGCGGCGGCATCCGCCGCCGCGCCGGCGGAACGCGGTCTGCCCGCAGCCCCATCGAAGCATGAGCGACGTCCGCTTCGCGGCCAGCGCGCAACCTGCCGGCGAGCCGGCCAACACGGCGCTGGTCCGGGAAGTCAAGGTGCTGCTGGCGAGCGGCGACTCCGCCGCGGCGCAACGGCTCTTCGGCACGCTGGTCGAGCGCTACCAGCGGCGCGCCGCCCGCATCGCGTACCATTACCTGCGCGACCCCGTCGAGGTCGAGGAAGCCGTGCAGGATGCGTTCCTGAAGGTCTTCAGGCACCTGCCCGCATGCCGCGCCGAGTTGCGGTTCGACCTGTGGTTCACGCGCATCCTCGTCAACGGCTGCCTGGATCGGCTGAAGGCGCGCACGCGGCGGCGGCGCTGGCTGGTGGCCGCCGACGCCGACGGCCACGGCCTGCACGAGCGGCACGCGGCAGGCGGCTTGTCCCCCGAGGGCGCATTGCTCGCCCGCGAGACCCGCCGGCGCCTGCTGGCGGCCGTCGAGCGCTTGCCGGATCGGCAACGAGCGGCCGTGCTGCTCACCCGTTTCGAGGGGTACTCGCCCCGGGAGGCCGGCGCCATTCTCGGACTCAGCGAGGCCACCGTCCGAGTGCACCTGTTTCGTGCCGTGCAGACCCTGCGAGCGCGTCTGGGCGGCGGACACCCGCGGTCCGCGGGGCGGCGGCAGGCCGAGAGCGCATGAGCATGTCACCCCCTGCCGACTCGCGGCACCCGTCCGACGCGGATGTGCTGGCCGTGCTGTTCCCGGGGGCCGGCGCCGGCGGGCGCCCGGCCGCGGCAACGGCGCGACACGTGCGCCGGTGCCCCGCGTGCACCGCCCGCCTGGCGGAGATCGAGCAACTGCTCGACGAGCTCGCCGCCGCTCACGACGGCGCGTTCGAGGACGCCTTTCCGGCCCGCCGGCTGGCCGCCCTGCAGGACGGCATCCTGCGCGGGCTGGAGCGGGCCGGCAACGGTCGTCCCCCGCGGGCCCGCATTCTGCGCTTTCCCGACCGTCCGGGCCGCTTCACGCGCATCGTCGCGGCCCGCCGGCTGTTGTCGCGCAACCGCGGGCTGCTCGGCGCCACGGCTGCGGCCGCGCTGCTGATCGCGCTGGGCCTGGCGCACCTGCCGCCGCCCGCGCCCCCGCCGGAGCAGGCGGCAGCGGCCGCGGCGGGCGGCGCGTCCGACGAGGCGTTCATGGACGCGGTCGACCGGGCGCTGCACGGCCCGCAGGTTCCCGAGCTCAGCACCTTCGACACCCTCACGCCGCAACTGCGTGAGGCGGCGATCGATCCCTGGTGATCGCGTTCAGCCCATGTCCGGAACCGTGTATCGCAGGGGCCTCGATCTTAAGCAGGACGTTGCCGGCGCCATTGCGAGCGACTACCGCAGCCGGCTGATCGACACGATGCGGGAGGCGGGGCACGCCACGCAGGCCGGTCGTCTGACCGTCCGTCTGCCGCGCGAGTTCGGCTTCTGCTACGGCGTCGACCGCGCGGTCGACTACGCGTATCAGACACGGCGGCGGTTCCCGGACCGGCGCGTCTTCCTGGCCGGCGAGATCATTCACAACCCGAACGTCAACGGCCGGCTGCGTGCGGCCGGCGTGCGCTTCCTCGACGACCTCGGCGACTCGATCGACCGCCTCGAGCCCGCGGACGTCGTCATCGTTCCCGCGTTTGGCGTGACGGTGGAGGCTCTCGAGCGTCTGCAGCGCCAGGGCTGCACCCTCGTGGACACGACCTGCGGCTCGGTGCTCAACGTCTGGAAGAACGTCCGCAAGTACGCGCGTGACGGCTACACGGCGGTCATCCACGGCAAGGCGCATCACGAAGAGACGCGGGCGACCGCGTCGCAGGCGGCCGACGTCAACGCCGGGGGCTACCTCATCGTTCTCGACCGGCCGCAGGCAGAGATCTTGTGCGGGCGCATCCGCGGCACGATCGACCGCGATCGGTTCCTGGCAACGTTCGCGGATGCGCCCGCACAAGATCTCTGCCTGCGGCCGGTCGAGAACGATGAGGT
>CAZMWA010000037.1:0-15736 GCA_964569405.1 uncultured Vicinamibacteraceae bacterium
CGCCCATCGTGAACAGCTCCATCACCTCGCGCGCGAAGTTCTCGTTGGCCGCGCCCTTCACGTTCACCCCGGCATCGAGGTAGTAGAGCATCGCCGGGTCCTGCGCCACCGCGATCGCCAGGTCGCCGAAGTTGCCCGCGGCATGACGCTGGAAGGTCTCGATCTGCAGCAGCATCTTGCGGTAGTCGCGGACCTTGTTCTCGGCCGTCGCGAAGTGCCCGTGCCAGAACAGCGCCATCTTCTCCTGGAGCGGCCGGTGCGTATCGAGCATGCGCTCGGCCCACCAGTAGGCGACCCGGCGGGTCTCGAGCTGCGTCGCACGCAGCCAGTAGAAGAAGCGGTCCGAGACGGGCTGCATGTGGCGGTTGACACCCTCGGGCTTGACCCGCACGCCCATGCTCGCGCCGCGCGCCAGCGCCAGGTCGGTGGCCGCCGGACGGCTGGGCGGGAAGTGAGCCAGCGTCTCGTCCCAGAACCCCGAGTGCTCGAACGGCTGCAGGTGGTCGTTGGGGATGTCATCGTAGTGGACGAGCGAGCGGACCGCCTCCTCGGGCGTCATCGCCGCCAGCCGCTCGATGTCCTCCGGCGTGCCGCTGAAGCCCGCTCTGCCCAGCAGGTGCTCGGCGCGGTCGTAGTTCCAGTCCGCGGCCGTGATCGGCGTCAGATCATCCTGCCAGGAGGCCGGTCCGGGCGCCCAGTCGGGCGGATTCGCCGAGGCGTGGCCGGCGATGCAGAGCGCCAGAACCGCGCCGGCCGTCGCCGCCTGCCAGTGGTGTCGAGTCGTCATCGATCGCTTCCCTCCGCGGTCCGGGCCCGTCCCGCACCCCTGGGACAATCCCCTCATCCAGCCTCTCCATTCTGGACGCCCGGCCGCCATTGTCAAGCACGCCGTGCGCCCGGCCAGGCGCGCCGCACGACGCAGTCCTCGCGGGATCTAATTCAATCGAGCTCGATGACCACCAGGTGTGCGTCCAGCCAGCCCGGCAGCCACCGCGGCACGTCGGGCCGCAGGCGCTCGAACACCTCTCGCTTGTAGTCGGGATCGTCGAACACCACGCGCGCCCGGCCCGACAGCGTCTCGCCGCGGATCGTCACGGTGACGGGTGCGCCGCCCCGGCCCAGGGCGCGCCACCAGGGGCCGTCGGCGCCGACGTACACCAGATTGCCCTCGCGCCGGTAGTTCACCGGCAGCACACGGCCGCCGGGCAGCCGCAGCAGCATGACGAGGCCGGCCCGTTCGCCCTGCGGGTTCGCCGTGAGATCCCGGACGACCCGCGGATTGCCGATCAGGTTGACGTAGGCCAGCACGCCCGCCAATCCGAGGACCAGCGCGACGACCAGCCACTGGAACCAGGACATGGCCGGGAGATTCATGGGGGCGGCGTCGAACAGGGGAACGGCATCCAGCAGCTTGGCGCCGCGCTAGCGGCGGGCCGGAGCCTCGCTGACGGCCGGCGCCGGCAGCGTCGCCGGGACGCGGGGCAGCCGGGCCTTGCGACGGGACCTGCGGCGAGCCGGCCGCTTGTCGCCGGGCTTGCCCGCCAGCTCCCCGACCGCGCGGGCATGCACGATGCGGCCCTCGTTGACGAACGCCTCGTGGTTGGCCACGACGTCCGCCTCGTCGTACACGTAGTTCACCATCATGCCGGCCGACTGCTGGAGGCCCGACGGCGACGGATCCCCCATCCAGTTGATCCGCTCGAGGCGCGCGCCGTTGCGCAGATGAAAGCGGGCGACCGGGTCGAGCGGCAGGCGCCCGCGCTTGGCGTGCAGGAGATAACGCGCGCAGAGGTGCAGCAGGCGCGGCTCCGCATCCTCGGCAGGCCCGTGGTCGGCCGGCCAGCCGGGATCCTCGACGTCGCCCAGATCCCCCTCGCCGGCAAGCTGATTCTCCCGCATCGCCGCGCTCAGCCACTTGCGGAAGCCGGGGATGGGCGACAGGGTGGCGAACGTGCGCAGTCCCGGCATCTCCGCCGCCAGCTCGTAGACCACCTGCTTGATGAGGAAGTTGCCGAAAGAGATGCCGACGAGGCCGCGCTGGCAGTTGCTGATGGAGTAGAAGACCGCGGTATCCGCCTCGGGCTCGGGCTCCACCGCGCCGAAAATCAGATCCTGCACCGAGCCCGCGAGCCCCTTGCAGAGGGCCACCTCGACGAAGATGAGCGGCTCGTCCGGCAGCGACGGATGGAAGAAGCCGAAGCAGCGCCGGTCCGCCCCGAGACGGCGCTGCAGATCCTCCCAGTCGAGAATCTCGTGGACCGCCTCGTACGTCACGATCTTCTCCAGCACGAGGGCCGGCGTGCGCCAGTCGATGCGGCGCAGCTCGAGGAACCCGCGATTGAACCAGGCCCGCAGCAGGTAGAGAAAGTCGTCGTCGAGCGGCTTGAGCTCGGGATGCGCCGGCAGCAGGTCGAGCAGGGCCTCGCGCATGGCGAGGAGATCGGACATGCCGTTCGGCGAGGTGTTGAAGAGGCCGAGCAGCTCGCGGCGCGGCGGATCCGCCGCGCGGGCGAGCGCCGTCACCGTCTCCGGCCCGGGCGCCGCGCGGTAGCTGTCGATGGCCGACTCGAGGGTGGCCGGCTCCGGACCCAGATCGTGGGCCAGGAACTCGAAGAACGCCCGGCGGCCGTCGGCGTCGAGCCGGCGGAACGCGTCCAGGGCGCGGCGCGCGAGCGCGACGACCGACGCCTCGCCCCGCGTGCTGAGCAGCGTGCGGCAGACGTCGCGGATGTCCTCGTCCGGCGCCGGTCTTCCGCTTCGCCGGCCCCTGAGCCCGCCGCGCGCCTTGGCGAGGCTCGCCAGGACCTCTTTCCAGAAGGCGCCGCGCAATCTCATCAGGGGTCGATCCAATCCGGCCGCGCCGGGGCAGGCAGCAGCCCGCCGGCGGCCATCGCGTACCCGGACATTTTATCGCGGATCGCCCGCGCCGGATGTTTCATCAGGCCCAGCGCACGCACGAGGGCGAGGTCACCGCGAGCGTCTGGCCGGTCGGCCGCAGGCGTCCGGTGTCCCGGTCGACCGCGTACACGACCACCTCGTCGCCAATCTGCGCCGCGGCCAGGGCCCAGGCGCCGCTCGGGTCGAACACCATGCTCCAGGACGAGGGCGAGCCGATGTCGGCCGGCGCGATCGCGCTCAGGCGTCCATCGGCAGGGTCGATACGAAAGCCCGCCAGCGTGCCGGCGCCGCGATTCGTGACGTAGACGAAGCCGCCGCCGGGATGCATGGCGATGTCGGCCGGCGTGTTGCGGCCGGTGAAGCCCGCCGGCAACGTGGTGACGCTCTGAAACGCCTCGAGCTCACCCGCCGTCTCGTCCCAGCGCCAGGCGGAGATCGACGACCCGGTCTCCCCCGCGGTGTACAGGTAGCGGCCGCCGGGGTGCCAGACCAGGTGCCGCGGTCCGGCGCCGGGGGTGTCCGCCGCCAGCCGATGCGTCTCCAGCGTGCCCCGCTCGGCGTCGAAGCGCAGCACGCGGCAGCGGTTCGCCGCGATCTCCGGGACGATGGCATAGCGCTCGGTCTCCGACAGGACGATGGCGTGCGGGCCGCGGGGTGCGTCGTCTCCAGCCGGCGGCCCGCCCGCGGCCGCCTCGCCCGGCGCACTGCCGATCAGGGCGGTGCGCTCCCCGAGCGAGCCGTCCGGCCGCAGCCGGAAGCACACGATGCTGCTCGTGACGAAGTTGGTCGTGAGCAGGTTGCGGTCCGTGCCATCGACCACGCCCACCGTCGGCCCACCGCCTCCGCTGCGCACGGTGTTCAGCTCGCGCAGCCGGGCGCCCTCGACGGCGAAGGCGGTGATGAGGTTCTGCCCGTCGACCTGCGTCGGCCAGCGGCACGCGTACAGCACGCGCCGGTGGGGGTGCACGGTCAGATTGAACGGGTTGCTCACCTCGGCCGCGAGCGAGATGCCGCCGGCGCGGCCGGTCGCCGGATCGAAGGTGAAGGTGTAGAGCCCGCGGCTCCGCTCGCCGCCCGGCCGCGCCCGGAAGTACGCCGGCACCTCCGCGCCGAGGGCGTCCGTGAAGGTGCCCACGAAGGCGCGCGGCAGGTCCTCCTGCGCACGCGCGAGCGCCGGGCGTCCCATGACCAGGGCCGCGCCGGCCCGCAGCACCGCTCTGCGCGTGACGAACCTCATGTGGTCTAACTGCGCGACACGACGCGGAACGACCACCAGCCATCCGGCCGCGGCGAGCCGAGCGGCGCGGGCGGGTTGGCCGGCGCCGCGAGCGAGTGCAGCTTGTCGAGCCGGGCGCTCCAGACCCGGTCGAGCTCGCCCGGATCGAGGACGCGCGTCAACATGACCGGGTACACGGTGCCGTCGAGCCGCAGCCTGGCCCAGCCGTCGTTCGCCGCAATGCCGGACCAGCGCTTGCCGTCGCAGTTCGAGCAGCTCAGGTACAGGTCGCCCGCGCGCGTGGCGAAGCAGTTCAGGTTGATGGCGTGCGGCAGCAAACCGGCGCGGACCTGAATCTGGCACAGGGTCACCTGGTTCGCGAAGGTCCAGTCGCTCACCGGCTCCTCGCGCTCGTCGCCGAACAGCCAGCCCCCCGGCGTGTAGTCGCAGGGACAGGTGGCCGACCAGGCCACGAACCCGCCCACCAGCAGGACCAGGATGACCGCCGCCGCGCTCAGCAGCGCGCGTTGAAGCTGCTTCCCCCGCAGGCCTCGAGCTGCCCCTTCCGTCATCGGTTCGCCTCCCTCCGTGTCGTCGTGTTCCCGGCCGGGGGGCCGCTTCCGGCGGCTGCCTCGAGCCCCGGCTTGACCAGCGTCTCGCGGGTGCCCGACCGCGCCCAGGCGGGACTCGGCGTCTGCACGATCGGACGCAGATCCACGGCGTCGAACGAGCGCGTCACCTGCTGCTCGGACGGCGTCCCGTACGTGGTGGAGCGCTGTCTCGGGACGCGCCCGGCGGCGCCGATGAGCGCCTCCATGCGGGCCGGCGGCAGCTCCTGCCCGAAGCTCGCGCCGGCGGCCCGCGTGATGCTCTCGTTCATCAGCGTGCCGCCCAGGTCGTTCACCCCGGCCTGCAGGCAGGCGCGCACGCCGCGGGGCCCCAGCTTCACCCACGACGCCTGGATGTTGGGCACGAGCGGGTGCAGCGCCAGGCGCGCGACCGCGTGCATGAGCAGCGACTCGCGGAACGTCGGGCCGCGGCGCGCCCGCCCCTTGAGATAGATGGGCGCCTCCATGTGCACGAACGGCAGCGGCACGAACTCGGTGAAGCCGCCCGTGCGCGCCTGCAGTTCGCGGATGCTCGCCAGATGCCGCGCCCAGTGCCGCGGGCGGTCGATGTGGCCGTACATGATGGTCGCGGTCGTCCGGAAGCCGACGCGATGGGCCGTCTCCATCACCTCCAGCCACTGGCCGGCCGTCAGCTTGTCGGGGCACAGCTCCCGGCGCACCTCGTCGTCCAGCACCTCGGCGGCCGTTCCCGGCAGCGTGCCGAGCCCCGCGGCCTGCAGCCGCCTCAGGAACGCCTCGAGCGGCAGGTCCAGCGTGGCGGCGCCCTGCCAGACCTCCAGCGGCGAGAACGCGTGTACGTGGATCGCGGGCACGGCGTCCTTCACCGTGCGGCAGATGTCCAGATACGTGGCGCCGGTGTACTCGGGGTGGATGCCGCCCTGCATGCACACCTCGGTCGCCCCGCGTTCCCAGGCCTCCACGCTGCGGCGCGCGATCTCCTCCAGATCGAGATCGTAGGGCGCCCCCCGCAGGTTCTCGCTGAGCTTGCCCTTGGAGAACGCGCAGAACTGGCACTTGAAGTAGCAGACGTTGGTGTAGTTGATGTTGCGATTGACGACGTAGGTGACCTCGTCGCCGTTGACCTCGCGCCGCAGGGCGTCGGCCGCGCGCAGCACCGCCACCAGATCGTCGCCGCGAGCCGCGAAGAGCTCGGCGATCTCCGCCTCGTCGAGCGCGTCGCCGCGCGACGCCCGGGCGCACAGCGCCGCGATCCGCAGGGCGGGGCGCGGCGCGGCCGCGTCGTCGAGGCGGCGCAGCAGCGCCGCCGGCAGCACCGCGTCGCGGTCGCCCGGCGACCACGCGCTCTCGCGCGCGAATCCCTCCGCATCGGATGCCTGCCGGACCGCGGGCCGGAGGGGCTCCGCCACCCAGGCGTCGAGGCGCGCCACGTAGGCCGGGTAGACCGTGAGCCGCTCGGTGAGCGCCTTGCCCTCGCGCGCGGTCGCGCGGGCGAGCCGGTCGAGGTGCGGCCAGGGGGCCTCGGGATTGACGTGGTCGGGCGTGACCGGCGACACGCCGCCCCAGTCGTTGATGCCCGCCCGGATCAGGCTGCCGAAGGTGTCCGGCGTCAGGTTGGGCGGCGCCTGAATCGCCACGCCGGGGCCGAAGACGAGCCGGGCGCACGCGATGGTCCACTGCAGATCGGCGAGCGTCGGGTCCGGCGCCTGCGCCATCCGCGTGCCTGGCTTGGCCCGGAAGTTCTGGATGATGATCTCCTGCAGGTGCCCGTGCGCGTCGTGCAGATCCCGCAGCGCGAGCAGCGCGGCGATGCGCTCCTCGCGCGTCTCCCCGATCCCGATCAGGATGCCGGACGTGAAGGGCACCGCGAGCTCCCCCGCCAGCCGGATCGTCTCCAGGCGCACGGCCGGTTCCTTGTCGGGCGAGCCGTGATGCGCCTGGCCGCGCTCCAGCAGGCGCGGGGACGCGCTCTCCAGCATCAGCCCCTGCGACGGGCACACCTCCCGCAGCGCGAGCAGCTCGGCGCGCGTGACGACGCCGGGGTTGGCGTGCGGCAGCAGGCCGGTGGCGTCGAGGACGGCGCGCGCGGCGGCGACCAGGTACGACACCGTGGTGGGATGCCCCAGCGCGTCCAGCTCCGCGCGGGCCTGCGGATAACGGAGCTCCGGCTTGTCGCCCAGCGTGAACAGCGCCTCGCGGCAGCCCGCCGCGGCGCCCCGCCGCGCCACGTCGACCACCTCGTCGAGCGTCATGTAGGCCCGTTCGCCGGGCCGCGGCGGCTGGGCGAACGTGCAGTAGTGGCACACGTCGCGGCACAGCTTCGTGAGCGGGATGAACACCTTGCGCGAGTAGCTGACGGCGCCGCCGAACCCGGCGTCCCGCAGCTCGGCCGCGCGCTGCATGAGCGCCGGCAGGTCGGGCGCCCGCACCAGATCCAGGGCGGCCTCGCGTGACGGTCGGACGTACGGACTGGTACCCATTGCAAGTCGCGCCGACGCGGCCGGCTCGCCAGTATCGCAGACGCTTATAGCACGTCGCGAGCCCGGTTGGAAACCGAGCGGCCGGCCGCGGGCGGACGGCGCTCCCCGGGCGGCGGATCGTGCGCGGGGAGGTCGCGTCAAAACACCGCCACCGGATTGACCGCCGAGCCGGCGCCGTTGTCGACCGGCAGCGGCGTGACGACGAGCATGAACTCCCAGCGGTTGGCGGCGGCCGCCGCGGCGGCCGCCGCGTCGAGATCGACCCCGTCGATCAGCGGCATCCCGAGGGCCACCAGCGTGAAGATGTGCATCGGCAGCGCGGCGCGCCCCTCGATGGGGCCGCCGTCGACGCCCGCGTCGGCGGCGATGATCGCCACGTCGCGCTCCCTGAGAAACGGCATGAGCGAGCTGTCGAAGCCGCCCGGGCCGGCGGTCCGCAGCAGCAGGGCGTCGCCGGCCGCGATCGTGACGCCGGACTCGCGTTCCCAGGCCTCGATGTCGTCGATCCCGACGTTGCCGGCGCCGGGCAGGTCGATGAGGATGCCGCGCGTGACGATGCCGTCCTTCAGCGGGGCGACCCCGTTGTGCGTGCAACCGCCGCCGGCGGTCGCCGTCTCGTCGAACCGGCGGCCGTTGTAGGTCAGGCCGTCCCACGCGATGTGGCAGAGCGCGTCGAGGTGCGTCAGCGGGCTGGCGTGATAGCCGATGCGGTGCTGCTCCTCGATCCACGCCATGCGCTCGCCGAAGTCCTGCGCGCCGATGGCGAACTCGTTCTCGAAGCCGCGCTGGAACGTGACGCGTTCGCCGAGCGCCAGGCTGCGCGAGAGCGACACGGTGACGCCCTCCGTCACCAGCGCCGCGGCCTGCACGCGCTTCGCCGGCGTGATGAGGTTGAGCGTGCCGAGCTCGTCGTCGTCGCCCCAGCGCCCCCAGTTCGACAGCTCCGTCATCCAGCGATCGAACTGCTCCGCGGTGACGCCGCCCCCCTCGCCGGCGCCCGCCTGCGATGCGGACTCCGGCTCGTGCGCCCGGCCCGAGCCGGCCTGCGGCCCGCCCGCCACCCACAGCACCGTGACGATGGCCGCACAAATCGATGCATTCGCTCGCATGCCTCGCTTCCTTTCCCGAGAACCCCGGATCTCGCACCCCTCGCGAATCGCAAGCCCTTTGTATCCCAAGGCGCCTCCGGTGCGCCACCCGGCGCCGGGTTGAACCGCCCCGACCCACTCTGCGAGAATGCCCCGCCATGAACGGCGAGGGCCGCTATCTGGTCGGCGTCGACATCGGCGGCACCTTCACCGACTGCGCGATCATCGATGCCGACGGCCGGATCGCGACGGGCAAGGTGCCGACGGCGCCAGCCGACCTGGCGCGCGGCTTCTTCGCCTCGATCGACGCTGCCGCGGGGTCGCTCGGCCTCGACGCGGAGCGCGTGCTGGCGTCGGCCGCCAAGCTGGCCCACGGCACCACGGCCGGCACCAACGCGCTGGTCACCGGCCGGGTCGCCCGCGTCGCGCTGCTCACCACCCGCGGCCACCCCGACGCGATACGCATCATGAACGACATGGGGCGGGCGCTCGGCGCGTCGATCGAGGAGCAGCTCGACTGGTCGATCAGCAGCCGCCCCGAGCCGATCGTTCCGCGCGAGCAGGTGTTCGAGATCACGGAGCGGGTCGACTACGCCGGCGACGTGGTGGTCGCGCTGCGCGAGGACGACGTCGAGGCGACGCTCGAGCGGTTCGCCAACGAGGGCATCGAGGCGGTCGCCATCGCCTTCCTGTGGAGCTTCGCCAACCCGGCGCACGAGATCCGGACGCGGGCCATCGTGCAGCGGCGGTTCCCGGACCTGTACGTCTCGTGCAGCCACGAGGTGGCGCCCCGCATCAGCTCCTACCAGCGCACCACGGCCACCGTCATGAACGCGCAGATCGGCCCGCTGATGCGCGCGTACATCGACCGCATCGCCGACGGCGCGCGCCGGCGCGGCTACCGGGGCCCGCTGCTGATGGCCCAGTGCGACGGCGGCCTGCTGCCGGCCGACGCGGCGCGGGAGCTGCCGATCGGCACGCTGCAGTCCGGACCGGTGGGCGGCATCGCCGGCGCCGCCAGGGCCAGCGCCGCCGTGGGCGACCCGGACGTGATCGTGGCCGACATGGGCGGCACGACCTTCGACGTGGGGGCGTTCTCCGGGGGCGTCCTGCGCCGCCGCAACGAGAGCGTCATCGAGCGCCACCTGACGCACCTGCGCAAGGTCGACATCGAATCGGTGGGCGCCGGGGGCGGCAGCGTCGCCTGGCTCGACCGCGAGAGCGGCGTGCTGCGGGTCGGCCCGCACAGCGCGGGGGCGGACCCCGGCCCGATCTGCTACGGGCGCGGCGGAACGGCGGTGACCGTGACCGACGCGGACCTGGTGCTGGGGGTGCTCAATCCGGAGCGCCCGCTGGCCGGCGGCCTGCGCCTCGACGTCGATGCGGCGCGGCGGGCGATTGCGGCGCTGGGAGAGCAGATCGGCCTGGACACGCTGCGCTGCGCCGCCGGCATCGTCGAGATCGTCGACCGCCGCATGGAGGATCTGCTGCGGCGCGTCACCATCCAGTCGGGCCGCGACCCGCGGCGCTTCTCGCTGTGGGCCTACGGCGGCGCCAGCGCGGCGCACGTCGGCCTGTTCGCACGCGGGCTCGGCGTCAAGCGCGTGCTCATCCCGCTGGGCGAGACGGCCTCCGTGTGGTCGGCCTGCGGCTGCGCGCTGCTCGACCAGCAGCGCCGCTGCGAAACCTCGACGTTCCTCGGGACGCCCTTCGATCTCGAGGCCCTGCGCGCGCACCTCGCGCGGCTCGAGCGGCAGGCCCGCGGCTACGCCGAGCTGCTCGGACTCGGCGCGGGCGAGTTCGAGCTGGAGCGCTCCGGCGACCTGCAGTACGCGCTGCAGGTGTTCGAGGTCGAGACGCCCCTGCCGTACGGACCCGTCGACGACGGCTGGGCCGAGCGCCTGATCGCCGCGTTCGAGGGCGCCTACGCCGACCGCTTCGGGCCCGGCACGGGCTACGCCGCCGCGGGGGTCACGCTGACGGCGCTGCGCGTGGTCGTGCGCTCCACGGGCAGGACGCCCGCGTTGCGGCGCCCGCCCGCCGCGGCGCAGGATGCGCCGGCGCCCGCGGGCGCCCGCTCCGTCTTCTGGAAGGAGCGCGACGCCGCCGTCGAGACGCCGATCCACGACGGCCCCGAGCTGAACGCCGGCGCGCGCGTCGTCGGGCCGGCGGTCGTCGAGTACCCGACCACGACCGTGGCGGTGCGGCCGGGCCAGGCGCTCTCGGTGCACCCGGCCGGCCACCTGGTGCTGGACCTGGAGGCAACGACATGACCCAGGCTATCGCCGGGGCCGCCGCGGCCCGCGCCGCGTTGCGCAAGCAGCACAGCTTCCGCCACGGCTACGTCCCGGGCGCGCAACTGGAGGTCGATCCGTCGCTCGCGTTCCATACCGCGAGCGACGCGGCGATCGACCCGATCACCTACGAGGTCATCCGCTCGAAGCTGTGGAACCTGAACCTGGACCACGGCGACACCATCCGCCACGTCTCGGGCTCGAGCATCGTGATCGAGGGCCACGACTTCAACGCCAGCCTGACCACCGAGCTGGGCGACGGCGTGGTCTTCGGCCCCTACGCGATCTTCTTCGCTGGCTGCGCCGACGCCGTCATCAAGTGGACCCTGGAGCACCGCTCGGCGAATCCCGGCATCCGCGAGGGCGACGTCTTCATCCAGGACGACCCGTGGGTGGGCACCAACCACCAGCAGGACACGGCCGTCTTCGCGCCGGTGTTCTGGGAGGGCCGGCTCTTCGCCTGGATCTACAACTGCGTGCACCAGCGCGAGCTGGGCGGATCGGAGCCGGGCAGCTTCGTCACCGACACCGACGACTGCTTCAAGGAAGCGAGCTTCATGCCGCCCGTCCGGCTCGTCGACGAGGGCGTGCTCCGCGACGACATCCTCGACGCCTGGACGCGCCGCTCGCGCCTGCCGGACTTGATCGCGCTGGAGGTCAAGTCGCAGCTGGCCGGGCTGAACTTCGCGCGCCGGCGCATGCGGCAGATCCTCGACGAGTACGGCCCGGCGCGCGTCAAGGGCGCCATGCACCGCATGACCGAGAACACGGCGCGCGCCGTGGGCCGGCGCCTGGCGCGGCTGCCCGACGCGACGTGGCGCGACGAGCGCTACCTGTGCGGCGCGAAGACCGGCGACTTCGGCCTTTACCGCATCTGCCTCGCGCTGATCAAGCGCGGCGACCGCCTCACGGTCTCGAACCGGGGCACGGCGCCGTCGGTCGGCTCGTTCAACGTCTCGCCGGGCATGCTGCGCGGCTCGGTGCTGGCGGCGCTGTTCCCGCTGCTGGCCTACGACCAGTACCTCTGCGGCGCCGGCCTGCTGCGCCAGATCGACTGGGAGTTCGAGCAGGGCAGCATCACCTCGGCGTCGCACCCGGCGGCGGTCAGCACGTCGGTGGGCAGCATGGCCGTCCTGAACCAGGCCCACTACCTGGGCGCCAAGATGATCGCGGGCGATCCGGAGCTGGCGAGCCGCGCGCTCGCCCCCTGCGCCATCCACACGCTGAGCACGGCCGGCCTCAAGGGTCTGGATCAGTACGGGCAGCCGTTCCTCGACAGCCCGCTCGACGGGATTGCGGGCGGGGGCGGCGCGTTCACCGACCGCGACGGCATGGACCACGCCGGGCCGATCTGCGGCGTCATCGTCCCGATCACCGACATCGAGACCTCCGAGCGCAAGATCCCGATGCTGTACCTGTACCGCCGCGAGCTGCCGCAGACCGGCGCGCACGGGCAGTGGCGCGGCGGGGCGACCATCGTGGCGGCCTGGATCGGCCACAGGACGAAGGCCGCGTTCGCGTCCAACGGGGGCCTGCTGCAGAGCGTGACCCAGGGCCTGGGCCTGAACGGGGCGCTGCCGGCCACCGGCGGCCGCAACTGGTACGCGCAGGGCACCGCCGTGCAGGCGTGGCTGCGCGAAGGCCGCATGCCGGCGGACCCGGAGGAGCTGCGCGCGATGGCGCCGCACGGCGGGATGGCGCCGCCGAAGTCGCTCGACATCCGCCTCATGCCCGACGACGTCTTCGAGATCATCCCCAATCCCGGCGGCGGGTTCGGCGATCCGCTGCTCCGCTCCCCGGCGCTGCTGGAGGCCGACCTGCAGGCCGGCCGGCTGCCGCGCGCGCAGGCGGAGCGATTCTACGGCGTCGTCCTGGACGACGCGGGCAGCGTCGACGTCGACGCTACCGCCGCGCGGCGCGAGGCGCTGCGCGCGGAGCGGCTCGCCGCGAGCCGGGCGCCCCGCGAGCCGGTCGAGGGCCGCGTCGAGCCCGGACGCGTCGTGCGCGGCCTGCTCGCCGGCGTGGTGCTCGCCGACACCGCGGCCGGCCCGGCGCAGGCATGCCGCCACTGCGGCCGCCTGCTCGCCACGGCCGCCGGCTGCTACCGGCTCGGATGCCGCGAGCTCGAGGACGACATGAGCGCGCTCTCCGAGTTCCACCTCGACCCGGCCGAGCAGGCCGGCCAGCGGCTCGTGCTGCGGCGCTACGTCTGCCCCGGCTGCGCGCTGGCCCTCGACGCCGAGCTGTGCCGGCCCGAGGACCCGCCGTACGTCGACCTGATTGTTGCAAACCACGAGCCGTGAGCTACAAGCACCGAAGTGATGCTGCTTGGAGCCGGAGGATTGCCCAACCATGACGATACCTGATGCTGCAAGAAAGGTGCTGTTGGAAGCGGGCACGCCCCTTTCGATAAAGGACATATACGATCGGATCACGAAGCTCCAGCTCTATGACTTCAAGGCCCGAGAGCCGATGAGCGTGCTCCGATCAGCAATACGCGCACGCTCCGACAACATCAATAATCCATCGAGCAAGACGACTCGCCTTTTTCGACTTGTTGACGGAGGGAAGTTCCTCGCACTTACTTCGCCCACCGAGATGCCCAATCAAGTCACGGGATACTCAGGCCCAACAGTAGGAACACCGGGGCACGAGAAAGAATCGCGAGTCGATCGGCCAGACTATGCGACGTTGCAGGAGCAGGTCAACACGTATAATGCGGGCTGTCGTAAGGACTTGCTTGAATTTCTGCAACAGCTAAACTGGGAAGACTTTGAACACTTTGCCTCAAGACTATTACGAATTTATGGCTTTCAGGATGTCAGGGTTACGAGACGAAGCAGTGACGGCGGCATCGATGGGCACGGCAAACTGAAGGTTGGGCTGGCGCACATGAACGTAGCATTCCAATGCAAGCGCTGGACGGCCAAGTCTATTGGCCGCGGTAAGATTGACGAGTTTCGCGGGACGATTCAAGGCGAATACGAGCAGGGCATATTCTTTACCACATCCACATTCTCGGCAAGCGCGAAGAATGTGTCAATTAAGAAAGGGGCTGTACCGGTCGTGCTGATAGACGGTGAGGAGATTGTGAGTCTGATGATCGACAAGAAGTTTGGTGTACAGCGCCACGTTGTGTCGATCTATTCCAGCGCACCCGATTTGATTCTCGGAACTGACGGATGATTGCCCACATGCGGCAAGACCAAAGCATGGTCGTAACGGCCCAAGGCGCAACGCGCCCCTCTCTCACAGCAGCGTGGGTTGTTGGGTTAACCTGAGCGCGGAGCACAGGAACGCCCCGATGCGTGCGGACGACACCGCCGGTAGTGCAGATCCCGTCCGCTGACGACATCTCTGAGGCGTGCATACCCAGGCTGCGCCCGCCGGACGGGGTTCAGTTCAACGGTAGGTGACCGCCAATGTAGCCGACCTCAATTTCGAGCGCGCTCGCATCGAATCGTAGGTGGATACGTCCTCCACTGCCGAAGCGAGCATGCCATTCGAACAGCAGCCGCGCTCCGCTGACGGACCTGAATAGCCGCGCGTCCCGTAGCTTCGGATTATCCATAGTACCTTGGCTCTCAGGGGTCACGCGTGTTTTCCACGGCGGGACCTCACCGCCGGCGACTGCCCACTCAGCACCCGTCGCGTCGAGATCGGCCAGCCGGTTGAGAAGAGTCGATAGCAGTCCAGCATTCAGCCGTGCGAGATGCCCCTCCACGTCGGGACCGAATATCAAGTTCGGGAACACCTGCGCCCGGCGATTCCAGAGGTCGACCGAATCAGTACATTGATGTCGCAGGCGCTCCCGGTGGCGATCCCGAATCGGACCAGCGTGCACGGACCGCGCCAGGTTGTCGATCTCTTCTTCCGCATCACCCAGTGTTTCGTCCGACAACAGCTCTTGGAACGCGACCGGGATTCGATCGCGATCCCACACGGACTCCGACGGCACGCTCACGGCGATCGCGTCGGCCACGGCGCAAAAGACGAGCGGCGCACCATCTTCGGCTGGCAACGTTTTAGCCTCACACGCCAAGAACCGATCCTGGGCCTGCCGGGTGACCCCGCTCAGAAGCGGCGTCTTCGCGCTCAGACCCAGCAGATACGCGGCGCGCTCGCGAGCACGCCCTCCCCTTTTCAGCAGCAACAGATAGAGCTCGTGCAACGAACGGCCATCAAGACACACGAGCTCGGTGGTCGCGCGACACATTCGCAGCACCTTTGGCGTAACCCTGCCGGTGACAAGTGCCACGATACCGTCTGCAAGGCCACCCAACCAATCGAGTGACTCGCGCTCTCCGGCCGACGCCAAGCTAGCGTGGTTCAGGACCAACTCGCGCACGTCAATCCCGGGGCCCGAGCAGCCGCGCGAGGTTGTCGTCGCGCTGATCGAAGAAACCGTCAGGCCAGTGCGGCAGGAATCCGTCGGCGTCAATCTCTGGAGAGGTCACCGTTGTCCGACCGTCACGCCGCTCGAAGAAGTGGATCGCCGTCTGGTCCGGGGCGATCAAACCGTCGCGGACGGCAAGCCGTACCCCATCCAGAAAGTGATCGCTGTGGGTCTCGGCGAACACCTGCACGCCCGCCGCGGCCGCGCGGGCCGCGAGCTCCGCCAGCCTCGTCTGGCCGCGAGGGTGCAGATGCGCCTCGGGGTTCTCGAGAAGGCAGAGCGTGCCGGGCTCTGCCAGCAGGGCCAGCACGACCGGCACCACGTACGACAGGCCGAAACCGACATTCGTGGCTCGGTGACGCCGCGTCGCAACGTCCCCGGGTCGATCGAAAGTGAACCCTGCGATAACCGCATCGGCCGCACGGACCGACCTGAGTTGCAGATGCGCGCCGGGACTCACGTCCTGCAGCCAGTGGTCGACGACATCGAGAAGCCGGTGCCCGCGGAGGTCATCACATCGGGGGTCGTCCGGCTTCAATGGATCGTTCTGTTTGCCGTTCAGGTAGCTCCACGCGTACTCGCCGCGGGCGTCGAACTCGCCAACGTGGGCCGTCTTTGGTTACCGGGTCTGGGCGGAGGTGTCAATTTTTTGACTTGTACAAATTTACGAATTGTGACATAACGATGGCGTGACGAGCGTCGACCGGAAAACGCCTGAGATTGGGGAACTGCACAGCGACCTCTTCTCGCAGGCGGTCATTCTCTCGCTGCAGGCGG
>CAZMWA010000038.1:0-8865 GCA_964569405.1 uncultured Vicinamibacteraceae bacterium
CGTTTCGTCGGCGTGCTTCAGACGATGTCGTTGCCTCCATCATCCGCCCCGACTGCTACCGGCTGGAGCGACAGTTGCCGGGCGGGATTCTCACCCGCTGAGGAACGACGCCCTTCACGGCGCACGGTAAACATGGGTTAACGGCGCTCGGTGCGGGGTGCTGGGTGGTCGGCCGGGCATTGAGGTACGTCTTGTCCGGCCGTTAGTCCGTCGGGCGCCGCCCCAATGGAATCAGCCGCGTGACCGAGCGGGCCCGGGCGTGCATGGGCCTCGGACCAGGACTATTCGCAACCACGCCCCCCTCTGGGTGCTGAGGGGTCGTCGTAGGTCGAGCTCTCGCAGCACAGGGCGAATCTGGTCGTAGACGGGCCGCTTCCGGTGTTGACCGGCCCCAGAGCGCCCCACCCAGAGCGACGACTACCGTAGACGTGTGCCAGAGACGATGGCGCGATGGACCTACAGAGGCGCACCGTGAGGCGAGGGCATCTCATGAGACGGCCGGGGCTCCGGCCGATATCGGCGACTTGGCCGGCGAGGTCCGGGTCCTGCGCTGCATGGTCGGGTCGGTGATCGCGATTTCAGATCGTCACGCTGGCCGCGGTGTTCCTGGTCGCACTGCGGTTGGGCCGGGCCTCGTGACCGGCGTGCTGCTCGCAGTCCCGTCGCCGTCTGCCGGCCGCCGATCCGGATGGTGACCGGCCCGGCGACGGTGCTTGGCCACTGCCCTTGACCAGCGTGCGATCGTCCGCGTTCGCGACCTGGAGCTCGACCGGCATGGTCACTCGATCCGGCTCAGCGTGTCCTTCACCAGCTCCGGCACCCGCCGTTCGGCGTACGCCACGAACTCGGTGATCGGCCCCTCCAGCCGTTCCCAGACGCTGCGCGCGTCCAGTTTTCTGGCGCCTTGCGCCGGATACAGGAACTCCCCGGCGTACTTGGTCAGGTGCTTGAGATCGGCCACGGCGATGCGCGCGGGCAACTGCCCGGCGATGGCTTCGGCCTGCTTCCAGAGCTTCTCGAGTCCGTGCCGGTGCGCCACACGCTGTCCGCCGGCGACGATCAGCGCCTTGAGCGCCCGCTCCAACGCGTCGGCGAGCGACTCGCACTTGTACAGGTCCAGCCGGTCGGTCTCGAACCGCCCCAGCCGCTGGCGTGCCTCCTCGACCCATTCGACTGCCTTGTCGGGGTCGTACAGCGTCCGTCTGATCATCTCGTGTCCCGCCGCCAGCGCCCGCTCCGGATCCCTGGCGTAGACGGTCCGGCCCTCGCCCAGCGCGATGCCCTCGAGGCACGCCGCGCTGTACCGGTACCGCTCGGCGCTGGCGCGATCGGTGACGAAGACGTCCACCTCGTCACCGGTCCTTCGACAGGTGCGCTTCCCGTCGGCGTGCCGCGCAGGGTCGCCGATGACCAGCAGGTCGATGTCGCTCTCCGGCCCAGCCGTCCCCCTGGCGACCGACCCGAACAGCACGACCTGCTCCGGGTCCGTCGCCGTGACGATCTCGTCCACCGCGGCCCTGACCCGCTGCTCAATCGTCATGCCGTCAGGCTACCACTTTACGGCCGAACAGCCCGCCCGGCGGCGTCCCGACGGCGCCCCGGCAGCGTTGCAGGTGCGCGTCTTGCGCCGCCGCAACGCTCGCGGCTTGACGGCCAACCGCGGCACGTCGCGTGAGACCCTCGCCGCGGGTTCGTCATCGTAGCGGCACCTGCCGGCTGTCGTCAGTTCATGGCCCGACCCGAAATGCAACTGCCCTCGGGGATCGGTGAACGGGGCATCGGCGCCGCCGGACAAAAACTTCCGCAAAAGGCTTCACTCTCCCTCGGAACCCTCGGGAACGGCGAGGTCGAGGGCGTCGAGCACGTGCTGCCACGAAACCAGCTTGAAGTTCTGGTTGGCCAGCGAGCCGTCCGGGGCCACGTTGATCCCATCCTGGACGACGAGCAGGCCCATCGGATAGAGCGGACCGACAGAAGCCGACACCACGTGCAGGCCGTCCGTGTCCTCGACGCCGTCGACTGCCCCTGCTTCGCCCACACGGAAGGTCCCGCGGTAGGCGTGCGGCGGCGCCCGGTCGTAGACGATGTAGGTATGGTTGCCCTGACTCGACGCCACCAGGAACCCGGCGTCGGGACCACCGACGCGCGGGGCGTAGATCGACAGGCCCTCGACGTTCGACGCCAGGTGTCCGCCCTCCAGCTCGCCCACCCCGACCCGGTCGACCGCGACCCGCTCTTCGGGTGGCGCGTCCGGCTCTGCGCCGTAGCGCCAGATGCCCACCTCTTCCTCGCCGATGAACAGCCACCCATTGGCGTCGTCGGCAACGCACCCTTCGGTCTGGCTTCCGACCGCCCATGACCGCACGCGCGTCCCGGACATGCCCGCGCCGTCGCCATCCAGGCGCCACTGTTCCACCGCGCCGCCCTGGTCGTTGGCGAACACGTACAACGCACCGCTCGCCGAGCTGCGGTACAAGCACAGACCGTATGGCTCCTCATCGAAGTCCGGCGAGATGGGGGCGTCGACCAGCGCGGTGAGCTCCCCGCTGTCAGGGTCGAGCGCAAAGACATCTAACGTCTCGGTGGTCCGGTTGGTGGCCGCGACGACGATCGCTTCCTCGCCGCCGACTGTCACACCGTCCCGTAGGTCGACGTTGTTGACGCGGCCCACATCGCTCGTCGAGACGACCGCGCCGTCGAGCCCGTACACGATGAAGCCGCGCACCTTGTTGGTCGCAACGATCAGGCTCGCCTCCGGGTCCACTTCGTTGACCCAGACGGCGGGATCGTCAGCGGCGTCGCAGGCGTCGCGGACCGGCGCCGTCTCCGCCGTTGCGGCGACGGTGCGCGTGTCGGCCGGCTGCGGCCCCGGCCCGTCGGTCAGGAGGTCCGTCAGCGCACACCGGACAACCGTGCCCGGACTGCACCCGGCGACCGCCACGGACCAGCAAGCCAGGACCGCCGCAAGCCTGCGAGTCTTCATGCGTCCGCCCCAGAAACGCCGCCGGGGCCGCGACCCTCTCGACGGCAGAGCCGCGGCCCCGTGATTCCTACCGCTCGCCCGCCGCTTCCGCGCGCTCGAGCACGCGCGCCCCGGACAGGATTCCCTCCATGCCGATGTTGCCTTCGTGGCAGGCGTACTCGTAGAGGGAGTCCTCGGTCCGGCTCATCCGGATGACCGCGGTCCAGGGCTCGGCCCAGGTCTCGGCGTCCTCGACCCGGACCTCGTACTCCAGCACGTCGGGCGCCACGCGCGTGAAGCGCTCCTGGATGCGCAGGTTGTCCCCGGCGGCCATGAAGTAGGTCTTCGGGGAGTAGTTGGCCGTCTCGACGACCAGCGTCTCGCCCTCCCAGTGTCCCCGGGAGTCGCCGTGCCAGAGCCGGATGTCGTCAGCGAGCGGCGGCCGGTCCGCCAGCGGGATGATGCGGGCGTCGTGCGCCATCTCCATCAGCAGGACCACGTGGTCGGCCGTCTGGAAGACCTGGTAGTAGGAGTTGTAGCCGGCGCCCAGGCGCGGCGCGCCGAACGTGATGCAGCGCTCGCCGAGGCTCCGGTCGTCGGTCCACTGCGCGTGGCGCTGCCGGCCCGCGTTGTACGCCTCTATCCGGGCCTCGGCTGCCTCGGTGCGCTGCGGCAGGCGGCCGTCCGGCGGATCGACGATGAGCGACGTGCGGTTGTCCCAGTCGCGCTCGACCATCCAGAACTGGTTGTAGTTGCCCGTCTCCGTGTCGGCCGACGAGAAGCCCTGGGCCTCCGCCAGCGCCGCCGCGAACACGCTGTCGCCGAAGGCGGCGTCGTCGGCGTCCAGCGCGAACAGCTCGTCCGCGCGCGACTTCAGGCTGGCCACCTCCTCGTCGGTCAGCGTCTCCCGGTCCGCCAGCGCCGCCGGCCGCTGCAGCGGCGTGGCGCTGTTGTTCGCCCACACGCCCTGCAGATCGGGATGGCCGTGGGCGGTGCGGGGCGCCGTCCAGCCTCCCGCAGGCTCCTGGGCCTCGCCCGCGACCGGCAGCCCCACCACCACTGCCAGCGTCAGAATGCACAACGCATCGCAGAATCCTCTTCTCATCGCTACCTCCTCCTGATCCGAGACACGCCCGCGCCGCTCACTCCTGCAGCGCGAACACCCATAGTACGCCGCCCTGCGGCACGTGCGTCGTCTGCCCGAGGCTGCGGTCGATGGCGCCCTGCATCCGCTGCGCATCGATGCCCCACCCCGCCTGCACCGCGATGTGCTGCACGCCGTCGATCATGTACGACACCGGCACGCCGATGATGCCCGAGCTCGTGCGCTGCCGCCAGAGGATTTCGCCCGAGCGGGCATCGAACGCGCGAAAGTAGCGATCGTTCGTGCCGCCCGCGAAGACCAGTCCGCCGCCCGTCGTGAGCACCGGCCCCCAGTTGGGCGATTCGAACTCGTGGGTCCACACCCTCTCGCCGGCATCGAGATCCCAGGCTTGCAGCTCCCCGAAGTGATCGGCGTCCGCGTGCGCAAAGGTCTGGGACGATGCGCCGATGAAGCGCTCGCCGGGCTCGTACTCCGCCTCGCGCCCCTCGATGTACGAGCAGAGATTCTCGTTGGCGGGCACGTAGAGGTACCGCGTCAGCGGGTTGTAGGCCGCGGGCGGCCAGTTCTTGCCGCCCCACAGCGACGGACAGAACGACGCGCGCACCCCGGTGCCGGGGCGGCGGTCGGGATCGTACTCGGGGCGGCCGGTGCGGGGATCGAGGCGCGTGAACACGTTCTGGCGCACGAACGGCTCGGCCTCGATGAAGGAAATGCCGTCGGCGCTGCGGCCGAGCAGCCACAGGTAGCCGTTGCGGCCCGGATGCACCAGGGCGTCGAGCGTCCGTCCGCCGCGCTCGATGTCGACCAGCAGCGGGGCGTCGACCTCGTCCCAGTCCCACGACCCGTTCCAGTGGTACTGGTGGTACCCCCGCAGCTCGCCCGTATCGGCATCCAACGCCATGACGGAGTTCGTGTACAGGTTGTCGCCGGGACGCTGGTCGCCCATCCAGGGTCCCGGGTTGCCCGTGCCCCAGTAGGTCAGGTTGAGCTCGGGATCGAACGTGCCGGTGAGCCAGACCGGCGCGCCGCCGGTGCGCCAGGAATCGCCCGGCCAACTGTCGCCGCCCGGCTGATCGGGCGTCGGAATGGAGTACGCCTTCCATACCTCGGCGCCGCTGCGGGCGTCGAGCGCGGCCACGAAGCCGCGGATGCCCCGCTCGCCGCCCGAGACGCCCACCATGACCTTGCCGTTGACCACCAGCGGCGCCATCGTCATGTAGTACCCGGTGCGATGGTCCTCGACGGGCTGCTCCCAGACGACCTCGCCGGTGGCCGCGTCGAGCGCCACCACGTGCGCGTCGACCGTCGCCAGGTACACCTTGTCCTCGTAGAGCGCGGCGCCGCGGTTGGTGGGGTGGCCGTGCGTGAGCCCGGCGGGCAGCCGGCGCACGTAGCGCCACAGGATCTCGCCGGTCCGCGCGTCCAGCGCCAGCAGGTTGTTGCGCGGCGTGGTCACGAACATGAAGCGTCCGTTCACCAGCGGCGGCGACTCGTGGCCCGGCCGCAAGCCGGTCGAGAGCGACCAGACGGGCGCCAGCCGCGCCACGTTGGCGGCCGTGATCTGGTCGAGCGGGCTGTAGCCCCAGCCGTCGTAGGTCCGGCGGTACATCAGCCAGTCCCCGGGCCCCGGGCGCACCAGACGCGCGTCCGTCACCGGCGGATACTCGGTCGGCTCCTGGGCCCCGGCCCCCGGGGCAATCAGGACGGCCAACGCCGCGCCGAGGGCCGGCGCCGCCGTCGACGCGGTCAGCGGGAATCTCATGAGTCGCTTCACGCCGTCATCCTATCAACACGTCGACACGGGACGCGAGCCGCACCGATCGGCGCGGATGCGGGCCGGGCGCCGTGCCGGCCGGGTATACAATCCCACCAGATCCCGCTATTGCGGCCGAGGCCCGCATGGACTTCAGCAAGTACGAGATCGACCCCGCCATCTACGACGAGATGTTCCAGTCGGGCGGCGTCCCCCGGGACCACAGCGCGCGCATTCACGATGCGTTGAATGAGCTGTCGGGCGCCGAGCTCGGCGAGATTCAGGAGCGGGTCACCCGCTCGTTCCTGAACGAGGGGATCACCTTCACGGTGTACGGCGACGACGAGGCGGACGAGCGCATCATCCCCATCGACTGCCTGCCGCGGACCCTGCCGGACGCCGAGTGGCGCCAGCTCGAAGTGGGCCTCGCCCAGCGCGTCCGCGCCCTGAACCTCTTCCTTGCCGACGTCTACGGCGCCGGCCGCGTCCTTGCCGACGGCGTCGTGCCGGAGGAGATGGTCCACGGCTGCCCCCAGTACCGCACGGAGATGCGCGGCTTCTCCCCGCCCCATGGCACCTGGGTGGCCGTCTGCGGCACCGACGTCGTGCGCACGAACGACGGCTTCCTCGTGCTCGAGGACAACCTGCGCGTGCCCTCCGGCGTGTCCTACATGATCGCCAACCGCAAGGCGGTGAAGTCGAGCATGCGGCGCCTGTACCGCCGCTGCCGGGTACGCGAGGTGGAGCACTACGGGAACCTCCTGCTCACGACGCTGCGGGAGATCGCGCCGCCGGGTCGGCCGGACCCGTGCATCGCGCTGCTGACCCCCGGCGTCTGGAACTCCGCCTTCTACGAGCACGTGTTCCTGGCCCGCGAGATCGGCGCCGAGCTGGTGGAAGGCCGCGACCTGCTGACCCGCGACGGCTTCGTCTACATGCGCACGACCGAAGGGCTCAGGCAGGTAGACGTGATCTACCGGCGCGTGGACGACGACTTCCTCGATCCGCTCGCCTTCCGTCCCGACTCGCTGCTCGGGGTGCCCGGGCTGCTGCAGGCCTGCCGGCTCGGCAACGTGTCGCTCGCGAACGCGCCGGGAACCGGCGTCGCCGACGACAAGAGCGTGTACGCCTACGTCCCGGATCTGATCCGCTACTACCTGCACGAGGAGCCCGTCCTGGCGAGCGTGCCGACCCATGTCTGCCGGCGTCCCGCGGAGCTCGAGTACACGCTCGACAACCTCGCGGATCTCATCGTGAAGCGCGTCGGCGAGTCCGGCGGCTACGGCATGCTCGTCGGGCCCCACGCCAGCCCGGCGGAGCGCGAGGCCTACGCCAGGGAGCTGCGCGCCGACCCGGCCAGCTTCATCTCGCAGCCGGTGCTCCAGCTCTCGCGCGCGCCCTGCCTCGTCGACGGGCGGCCCGAGCCGCGGCACGTCGACCTGCGCCCGTTCGTGCTCACCGGCCGGGAGACGCGCATCGTGCCCGGCGCGTTCTGCCGCGTCGCGCTGCGGCGCGGCAGCATCGTCGTGAACTCCAGCCAGGGCGGCGGCGGCAAGGACGTGTGGGTTCTGCAGGACTGACATGCTGGCGCGCAACGCGGAGAGCCTCTACTGGCTGGGACGGTACATCGAGCGGACCGAGCATGTCTGCCGCCTGCTGCGCGTGCAGATGGAGGTGCTGGTCGACCGGCCGGTCCGCGAGATCAACCTGGGGTGGCGTCGGATCTATGCCGCGGTGAGCAGGCAGCCGCCCAGCCCCGCCGTCGGCTTCGCGGGCACCGACGACGACTTCGCGCTGGCCGATTCGTTCACGCTGGCCGACGATCTCACCTTCGAGCGCGTGAACCCGGATTCGGTCAGGAACTGCCTCGCGAACGGCCGGGAGAACGCGCGCCAGACGCGCCACTGCATCAGCGCCGAGATGTGGACGTGCCTGAACCTGGCCTGGCTGCGCCTCCGGGAGCGGCGCATCCAGGATATCTGGAAGCTGGCTCCGGAAAGCTTCTACGCGGAGGTGGCCCGGGACATGGGCACCTTCCTGAGCGTGATGGACGCGACCATGTATCGTGACGACGGCTGGCGCTTTCTGCAACTGGGCCGCGCCGTCGAACGGGCCCAGGCAACGCTCGTGCTGCTGCTTGCGCAACTGGACGCGGTCCGGACGCGGGACGACGCGGCCGAGGAGGAGTGGTTGGGCCTGCTGCGCATCTGCGAGGCCTTCGACGCCTACAGACGCTGCTTCGGTATCGAGCTGCGCGCGGAACGGGCGCTGGACCTGCTCGTCGACGATCCGCTGCTGTCGCGCTCGCTGTACCGCTCACTCGAGACGGCCGCCGCCAGGCTCGGCACCATCGCCCCGGGTCCGAACCCGGTCCGCGCGGCCCGGGAGCTGGCCGCCGAGCTGGTCGTGACCGCCCGCGGACCGTGGCCCGCGGGCGCAAGCCTCGACGAGCGCGAGGACCGCCTGCGCCGGATGCAGGCCCGGTGCCGCACGCTGCACGATCTCGTCATGGCCGCCCACGTGCAGTACGACGTCGACGGCGCCCTGTCGCGCCGATGAGAAAGGAGCGGCACGATGCGCGAGCTTCCCGCCGATGAGCTGCAGTTCATCCTGAACACGTTCTCGTTTCTCGTCTGGGGCGCCCTCGTCATGTGGATGTGCGCCGGGTTCACGATGCTCGAGGCCGGCTCCGTGCGGACCAAGAACGCCTCGCTGATCTGCCTCAAGAACATCGGCCTCTACGCCATCGCGGGGTTGGCCTACTTCGTCATCGGCTACAACCTGATGTACGTCGACGTCGGCGGGCTGGTCGGGTCTTTCTCGTTCCTCCACGGCTCGTCGGCCGACGAGCTCGCGCTGGTGGCGGGCGACGCGGAGGCGCGGGCCGCGGTCATCGCGAACGACTACTCCACGATGTCCGACTGGTTCTTCCAGATGGTCTTCGTTGCCACCGCCGCTTCGATCGTCTCCGGCGCTCTTGCCGAACGTGTCAAGCTGTGGTCGTTCTTTGCCTTCATCACCGTGCTGACCGCCATCATCTACCCC
>CAZMWA010000039.1:0-2888 GCA_964569405.1 uncultured Vicinamibacteraceae bacterium
GGCCGAGGAGGCGGTCCGGGTGCTGGTCGAGGCGGGCGCCGACGTCAACGCGGTGAACCACGGGGACTTCACGGCGCTGCACGGCGCCACGTTCCGCGGCCTCAACGAGGTGATCCGGTATCTGGTGGAGCAGGGGGCCGACATCGATGCGCGCGACTACCGCGGCCGCACCGCCTACCGCATGGCGGAAGGCGCCAAGCAGTCGTTCCAGTACCAGGCCTTCCCCGAGACGGCGGCGTTCCTCGCACAGCTCGGCGCCAACCCGCGCCTGGGCATACCGGGCACGATCCACGAGCGCGCCGACCGCGAGGCGCTCGTCGAGACCGTCGGCGGTCCGGAAGACCGCTGAGACAGCCGCGATCATGCTGCAGAGAACAGCCGGCGTCATCGGCTGCGCGCTCGCGCTCGCTGGCGCGAGCGTCTCCGGGGTCGGGGCCCAGGCGCCGTCGCGCGCGCTCCTCGACCGCTACTGCGTCACCTGCCACAACGAGCGGCTGCAGACGGCGAACCTGCTGCTCGATCGGGTCGACCTCGAGCAGCCGGGCGAGCACGCCGAGGCCCTCGAGAAGGTGGTGCGCAAGCTCCGGGCCGGACAGATGCCGCCCGAGGGACGCCCGCGGCCCGGGCGCGACGCCGTCGAGACCTTCGTCGCGAACCTCGAGGCCGCGCTCGACCGCGAGGCCGCCGCACAGCTCGCGCCGGGCCGCGTCGCCTCGCGGCGGCTGAACCGGGTGGAGTACGTCAACGCCGTCGAGGATCTGCTCGATCTGCGCGTGGACGGCGCGGAGCTGCTGCCCAGCGACATGGCCGGCTTCGGCTTCGACAACAACGCCGAGGTCCTCGCGATGACCCCGTCGCTGATGGCGCGCTACATCACCGCCGCGACGACCATCAGCCGCGTGGCCGTGGGCAGCCCGGACAACCGCCCGGACGGCCGCGTCTACTCGCTCGGCTTCGAGGCGCAGGACGCGCGGATGCACGAGGACATGCCGTTCGGCACGTACGGCGGGCTGGCGGCGCGCCACGTCTTCCCGCTCGACGGCGAGTACCTCTTCACCATCCGGATGAAGCGCACCGCGGGGGCGCGGAGCGGCACCATCCAGGGCATCGCGGAGGACGGCCACGACGTCGAGCTGCGCATCGACCATGCCCTCGTCAAGCGCTGGAACATCGGGGGCCGGTTCCGCGGCCAGATACCCGGCCTCACCATTGCCGACGACAACGTCGAGGCCATTCGGACGAACCAGTACCGGATGACGGCCGACCACGAGATGGAGCTGCGCATCCCGGTGGAGGCCGGCCAGCGGCTGGTGAGCGTCGCCTTCACCGACTCGAATCCGTCGCCGGTCGACGGCGTCTACGGCCGGCCGGGGATCGACCGCGTCTTCATCGCGGGCCCCTACGGCGGGACCGTGCCCGACACGACGCCGAGCCGCGCGCGGATCTTCGTCTGCCGTCCCGCCGGCGCGGCCGCCGCGGACGAGGAGGCGTGCGCGCGCGAGATCCTCGCCGCGCTGGCCCGCCGCGCGTATCGGCGGCCCGTGACGGAGCGCGATCTCGGGGTGCTGCTGCCGTTCTACCGGGCGGGACGCCGCGAGGGCGACTTCGAGACCGGCATCGAGCGCGGGCTCGAGGCCATCCTGTCGATGCCGGCGTTTCTGCTGCGGGCGGAGCGCCAGCCGGGCGGCGTCGCCGCGGGCGAGCCGTACCGCCTGTCGGATCCGGAGCTCGCCTCGCGCCTCTCGTTCTTCCTGTGGCGCAGCATTCCCGACGACGAGCTGCTCGACGTCGCCGCGCGGGGCGGGCTGAGCGAGCCGGGCGTCCTCGAGCGGCAGGTCCGGCGGATGCTGGCCGACCCGAAGGCCGCCCGCTTCATGGACGACTTCGTCGGCCAGTGGCTGCAGGTGCGCAACATCAACGAGCAGTCGCCGGACGGCGGCCTGTTCGCGCAGTTCAACGACACGCTGCGCAAGGCCATGGTGACCGAGACCGAGCTGTTCTTCCGGAGCCAGGTGCGGGAGAACCGGCCCATCCCGGAGCTGCTGCGCGCGGGCTACACCTACCTGAACGCGCAGCTCGCGGGGCACTACGGCGTGGACGGCGTCTACGGCAGCCGCTTCCGCCGCGTCGAGCTCGACGACGACCGCCGCCACGGCCTGCTGGGGCACGCGAGCATCCTCACGATCACCTCCTACGCCAACCGCACGTCGGTGGTGCTGCGCGGCAAGTGGATGCTGGAGAACATCCTCGGCGCCCCGCCGCCGGCCCCGCCGCCGAACGTGCCGCCGCTCGCGGAGAACGACCCGGCCGGCGAGCCGACCTCGCTGCGCGCGAAGATGGAGCAGCACCGCAGCAATCCGGTGTGCGCGAGCTGCCACGCGATGATCGACCCGCTCGGGTTCGCGCTCGAGCACTTCGACGCGATCGGCCAGTGGCGCGAGACGGACGGCGGCGCGCCGATCAACGCGACGATCGACTGGCAGGGACGGACGGTCGACAGTCCGCGCGCGTTTCGCGAGGCGCTGCTCGGGCAGGGCACGACGTTCGTGAGCACGGTCGCCGAGAAGCTGCTGACCTACGCGCTCGGCCGCGGCCTCGACTACCGCGACGCGCCCACCGTGCGGCGCCTCGTCCGCGACCTCGCGGCGAACGACTACCGCTGGTCGGCCCTGATCGAGGGCATCGTCGGCAGCACGCCGTTCCGGATGCGGCAGGCCCCGGCCGCCGCCAATCTGGTCGCCGCGGCAACGGTTGCGGACGAACCGCATCGGGGAGATAATCGCTAGGCGGTTTTGTAGTGGCAGGAGAGGGCTACGCCATGTTCATCACCAGAAAGCACTTGCCGCGTCGCACCGTGTTGCGGGGCCTCGGGACCACGCTTGCGCTGC
>CAZMWA010000040.1:0-4039 GCA_964569405.1 uncultured Vicinamibacteraceae bacterium
GTCGTCACCGCGACGCCGTTCGTCGAGCCGTCGTCCGCCGCCGCCCGGGAGGCCTGAGGCGGCCGCCGGTTCTACGGCGCGGACTCCTGTTGGTCGTCGCGGTCGCAGGCCGCGATCGCCTGGCCGACCTTCTCGAAGATGCGGCGCGCGAGCTCCTGGGAGACGTGCTCGCGGATGGCGCCGCAGGCCACCACGACCGTGTCGTCCGCCGTCTCGATCGCGACGTCCCAGGCGGCGCGCTCGTGCACCTCGGGCATCGCGGCGGACGCCTCCGGGCCGGCGGCCTCCGGCCCGCCGAAGCGGCGCGCGCGGGCCGTCGAGAGCGGCACGTCGCCGAAACGGACCTCGACCGCCCGGATGTCGGGCTTCGGGATGCGCCGCTCGCCCCAGTAGAACGCGCCGGCGTCCTCGGCGAAGAACAGCAGACCGTCCGGAACCGGCACCTCGGCGACGACCGAGCGGCCCGCGGTGTCGAGCCGCTCGCGCCGCTGCTCGTGGCCCCGGCGGTAGCCCTGCAGCGCCGTCGCCATGCGCAGCGCGGCGAAGACGAGCAGGATGACGACGGCGATCCCGATCAGATCGCGCATGCGGGGAATTATGCTATAGCGCCGGCCGGCGGCGGGCAGAGCGGTATGGAATCGGTCATCGTCCACTACCAGGAGATCGCCCTCAAGGGCCGGAACCGCCCCTGGTTCGTCGAGCGCCTCGTCACGAACCTGCGGCAGGTCCTGGCCGGACTCGACGTCGTGCGCGTCCGCGCGCTGATGGGGCGCATCGAGGTGGTGCTGGGCCCGGACGCGGACTGGGACGAGGTCCGCGCGCGGCTCGGCCGCGTCTTCGGCGTCGCCAACTTCTCGCGCGCCCGCCGCACCGGCCGCGACCTCGACGAGCTGGCCGCCGCCGTCCTGGCCGACCTCGACGGCCGCGAGCCGCGCAGCTTCCGCGTCACCGCGCGGCGCGCCGACAAGGCCTACGCGCTGAAGTCGCCCGAGATCGAGCGGCACGTGGGCGGGCTCATCCACGCCGCCAGCGGCTGGCCGGTCGACCTCGGCAACCCCGAGCTCAACGTGCGCATCGAGATCCTGCCGCGCGAGGCCTTCTACGCGCTCGACCGGCATCCCGGCCCCGGCGGCCTGCCGTCGGGGGCGAGCGGACGGGTGCTGTGCCTGCTGTCAGGCGGCATCGACTCGCCGGTGGCCGCCTACCGCCTCATGAAGCGCGGCTGCCGCGTCCGGTTCGTGCACTTCCACAGCTATCCCATCCTGTCGCACGCCTCGCAGGACAAGGTGCGCGACATCGCCCGGCTGCTGACGCAGTACCAGCTCGCATCGCGCCTCTACATGGTGGCGTTCGGCGACATCCAGCGGCAGGTGGTGGTGTCCGCCCCGCCGCCGCTGCGCGTCGTGCTCTACCGCCGGCTGATGATGCGCATCGCCGAGCGGCTGGCGCGGGCCGCGGGCGCGGGCGCGCTGGTGACCGGCGAGGCCCTGGGCCAGGTGGCGTCGCAGACGCTCGAGAACCTGGGCGTCATCGACTCGGTGGTGACGGGCCTGCCCATCCTCCGCCCGCTGGTCGGCTCCGACAAGAACGAGATCTCCGACGAGGCGGCGGCGCTGGGCACGTATCCCATCTCGATCATCCCCGACCAGGACTGCTGCCAGCTCTTCACGCCGCGCCATCCGGTGACCAAGGCCCGGCGCGGCGAGGCGGAGGCGGCCGAGCGGGGGCTGCCCATCGACGCGCTGGTCGCCCACGCGGTCGAGAACGCCGAGCGCGAGGACTTCAGCTTTCCGGCAGATGCGGGTGCAGGATCCCCCTGAGGTAGTCGCGCAGCGCGTCGCGCGTGCTGCGGAAGGCGAGCTCCTGCCAGGGAATGGTGTCCACCGGGAACCAGGCGGCCTCGAGCGACTCGTCGTCGGCCCGCAGCTCGCCCCCGACCATGGTCGCGGCGTAGACGATGATGATGGGCGCGCGGCCCGCGTAGGAATAGAGGTTGATCAGGCCGTCCAGCCGGATGCGGAGGTTGGCCTCCTCCAGCGCCTCGCGGGCGGCCGCCGCCCCCAGCACCTCGCCGCGGTCCACGTAGCCCCCGGGGAAGACCCACTTGCCGTAGCCGGGCTCGATGGAGCGCCGCACGAGGGCCAGCGCGCCGTCGCCGTTGCGGATGACCGTGCCGACGGCAATCTTCGGGTCGAGGTAGACGACGTGGCCGCAGCCCTGGCACACGGGCCGCTCGGCCTCGCCGGCCTTGACCACCCGGGGCTCGAGCCCGCCCCCGCACAGGGGGCAGAACCGGTAGGGCGCGTCGTGCTGGTGGGCCGCCATCCGCAGACCGACGCTACCGTATAATCGACGAGCATGTCCATCCTGAAGGTGGCGCGCATGGGGCACCCCGTGCTGCGCACCCCGGCGCAGCCCGTGGACCCGTCGGAGATCGACACGCCGGCCATCCAGCGCCTCATCGACGACATGTTCGAGACGATGCGGGAGTACCGCGGCATCGGCCTGGCCGCGCCGCAGGTGCACGAGAGCCTGCGCCTGTTCGTGGCCGGCGTCGACGACCCCGATTCCAGCATGCCCCCCGTGGTGCTGATCAACCCGGAGGTCGAGCCCGTCGGCGTCGCGACCGAGGAGGACTGGGAGGGCTGCCTCAGCATCCCCGACCTGCGCGGCCGTGTCCCGCGCGCGTCCGACATCCGGGTGACCGCCTTCGACCGCTTCGGCATCCAGGTCTCGATGACCGCCTCGGGCTTCCCGGCGCGCGTCATCCAGCACGAGACCGACCACCTCGACGGCGTGCTCTTCCTCGACCGCATGGCGTCGTTCGAGAGCCTGACCTTCCTCCAGGAGTACGCCCGCTACTGGGACAAGGAGGACGCCGCGGTGTCCGGGGCGTAGTCTCCCACCATGGACTTCGACGCCGCAGCCCACCTCGGCGCCGTCGAGCGCTCCACGTCGCTGCTGAAGCGCGACGGCCGCCCCGCCCGCACGGTCACGATCGCGCGCAGCTACGCGGTGGCGGTCGAGGAGCTGTGGGACGCGGTGACGAACGGCGAGCGCATCCCGCGCTGGTTCCTGCCCGTCAGCGGCCAGCTCGAGCCCGGCGGCCACTATCAACTGGAGGGTAATGCGGGTGGCACGATCCTCTCTTGTCGGCCGCCAGCGGCCTTCGCGCTGACGTGGGAGTTCGGCGGGCAGATGAGCTGGGTGGAGGCGCGCCTCGCGGACGACGGCGCCGGCCGCGCGCGGCTCGCGCTCACGCACACCTCGCACCTCGCGCCCCCCTTTGACCAGTACGGGCCGGGCGCAACCGGCGTCGGCTGGGAGCAGGCCCTCGCGGGACTCGCGCTGCATCTTGAGCAGCCGGCCGAGCCGAAGCCGGACGCGGCCGCCTTCGCCGCGTCGCCGGAGGGCAAGGCGTTCATCACCGGCAGCAGCGAGGGGTGGGAGCAGGCGGCCGTCGCGGCCGGCGAGGATCCCGACGCCGCGCGGGCCGCGGCACGGCGCACGGCCGCGTTCTACACGGGCGAGCCCGCCGAACCGGACGAGCCGACCGGGCCGGCCTGAGGCGCCGGCGATTGCGGAACCAAGGAGGCGCGAATCGTGTCCACCGTCGAAGATCGCCTAGCCGCACTCGGCCTCGACCTGCCCCCGGCAGCCAGCCCCGTCGCCAACTACGTCCCCGCGGTGCGCACCGGCAACCTGCTGTTCATCGCCGGCCAGATACCCCGCGACGCGGACGGCCGGCTGATCACCGGCAAGGTCGGCGACACGATGGACGTCGACGCCGCGTACCAGGCCGCCCGCTCGTGCGCCCTGCAGGCGCTGGCGGCGGTGAAGGACGCCATCGGCGACCTCGACCGGGTCGTACGGGTCGTGCGCGTCATGGGGTTGGTCAACGCCGTCCCCGACTTCGGGGAGCAGCCGGCGGTGATCAACGGGTTCTCGGACCTGATGGTGGAGGCGTTTCGGGACGCGGGGCGGCATGCGCGGGTGGCGTACGGGGCGGGGTCGCTCCCTGGGGGGGTGCCGGTAGAGG
>CAZMWA010000041.1:0-10903 GCA_964569405.1 uncultured Vicinamibacteraceae bacterium
GACGCCGAAACGCCCGTCTACCGCATCGGCGACGTGGAGCTGGCCTCGCGCCTGTCGTTCTTCCTGTGGAGCAGCATTCCCGACGACGAGCTGCTGGCGCTGGCCGAGCGGGGCAGGCTGGGCGCGCCCGACGTGCTGGCCGGGCAGGTGCGGCGGATGCTGGCGGACGCGCGCGCGGCGGCGCTGGTGGAGAACTTCTTCGGGCAGTGGCTGTACCTGCGCAACCTCGGCCGCCTGCAGCCGGACGCGGAGCTGTATCCCGCCTTCGACGACGGTCTGCGCGACGCGTTCCGCCGCGAGACCGAGCTGCTGCTCGCCAGCCAGCTCCGCGAGGACCGCAGCGTGGTCGACCTGCTGCGGGCGCCGTACACGTTCCTGAACGAGCGGCTCGCCGCCTTCTACGGCGTGCCGAACGTCTACGGCAGCCACTTCCGGCGCGTGAGCCTGCCCGGCGGCCGCCGGGCGGGGTTGCTGGGACACGGCAGCATCCTGACGGCCACCTCCTACGCCAACCGCACGTCGCCGGTGCTGCGCGGGAAGTTCGTGCTCGAGGCCATCCTCGGCGCGCCCCCGCCGCCCCCGCCGCCGGACGTGCCGGCGCTGGAGGATGCTGGCGCGGCGGAGCGGCCCCGGTCGACGCGCGAGCGGCTGGAGCGGCATCGCCGGAATCCCGCCTGCGCAACCTGCCACGCGAAGATCGATCCGCTGGGCTTCGCGCTGGAGAACTTCGATCCGATCGGCGCCTGGCGGGAGACCGACAACGGCGTGGCGGTGGATGCGTCGGGGACGACCGCGGACGGCGCGTCGTTCGACGGCCCGGTCGAGCTCCGGCAGGCGCTGCTGGCGCGCCGGGACCTGTTCGCCGCCAACGTCGTCCGCAAGCTGCTGACCTACGCCCTCGGCCGCGGACTGGCGCACTACGATCAACCGGCGGTGCGGCGCATCATGCAGGAGGCGGCGGAGGACGACTACCGCTGGTCCGCGCTCATCGGCCGCATCGTCGCGAGCCCCCCGTTCCAGATGAGGAGCGCTCAATGATCATCACCCGACGCACGCTCTCGCGGCGCACCGTGCTGCGCGGCGTGGGCGCCTCGCTGGCGCTCCCGCTGCTCGATGGCATGGTCCCCGCGTTCGCCTCGCCGCGGCCCGTGCGCCGCTTCGGGGCCGTGTACGTGCCCAACGGCATGTCGCTGCCGCACTTCTTCCCGAAGACGAGCGGGCCGGGATTCGAGCTGTCGCCGACGCTGTTGCCGCTGGCGCCCTTCCGGGACCGGCTGGTCGTCTTCAGCGGACTGGCCAACCTCGAGGCGCAGGCGCAGGGCTCGGAAGGAGTGGGGGACCACTCGCGCGGGGCCGGCACGTTCCTGAGCGCCGTGCACATCAGGAAGACCGAGGGCTCGGACATCCGGGCCGGGACCACGGCCGACCAGCTCGCGGCCCGCGTGCTCGGCCGCGACACGCAGCTCGGCTCGCTGCAGCTCGCCATGGAGTCGAACGAGATCTCCGGCGCCTGCGACCCCGGCTACAGTTGCGCCTACATGAACACGATCTCGTGGGCGAGCCCCACCGCGCCGCTGCCCATGGAGCGCGACCCGCGGGCCGTGTTCGAGCGCATGTTCGGCGGCAGCGACTCGACGGACCGCGAGGCGCGGCTGGCCCGCATGGCGCAGGACCGCAGCATCCTCGACGTCGTGCACGAGGAGGCGCGGCGGCTGAACGGTACGCTCGGCGCGGGCGACCGGCGGCGCGTCGGCGAGTACCTGGACGCCGTGCGCGGCATCGAGCAGCGCATCCAGCGGGCGGAGGAGCAGAGCGACCGGGAGCTGCCGCTGGTCGAGAAGCCGCGCGGCATCCCGCCCGCGTTCGCGGACCATGCGAAGCTGCTGTACGAGCTGCAGGCGCTCGCCTTCCAGGCCGACCTGACGCGCGTCTTCAGCTTCCTCTTCACGCGCGAGACGACCGTGCGGGCGTACCCCGAGGTCGGGGTCGCCGACGCGCACCACCAGATCAGCCACCTGATCAACGATCCGGAGGCGGTGGCCAACGTCGCCCGGGTGAACGCGTTCCACATGTCGCTCTTCGCGTCGTTCCTCGAGCGGCTGCGGGCCACGCCCGACGGCGACGGCAACCTGCTCGACAACGTGCTGATCGTCTACGGCGCCGGCATCGGCAACGCGAACCTGCACTCGCACGACGACCTGCCGATCGCGCTGGTCGGCGGCGGCGGCGGCCGCGTCCGGGGCGACCGGCACCTGGTGCTGCCGAAGGACACGCCGCTCGCGAACCTCTACCTGACGCTGCTCGACAAGCTGGACGTGCCGGTGGACCGCTTCGGTGACAGCACCGGCCGCCTGCACGGGCTGGGGCCGGACACCATCTCGGAGGTGTAGTCCGTCGGCGGCGGGCCGTCGTCAGGAGCAGATGTTGCCGAGCCGTCCGACGCCGCCGCAGTAGCTGACGTCCTGGATCTGGACGGTAATGCCGTCCGGGTCCAGGAAGGTGATTTCGGGTGTGTCCGCGGCACCGGCCGGCGCCGCCGGACGTTGCCCGGCGGCCGGCCGCAGCCGCAGGCGTCCCTCGACGCCGTGGTCGGCGAGCGTCTCCATGGCCCGGTCCGGGTCGAAGCCCTCGATCCCGAGGCAGAAGTGGTGCCCGCCGCCGGTTCCCTCGCGCAGCGCGACGAACTGCGGACCGGCCCCGACGGTCAGGATCGGCACCGCGCCCACGGCCTGGGACATCCGGTGGGCGAATCCGAACACCCGCTGGTAGTACGCCAGGGAGCGCTGCAGGTCGGAGGCGGGAATCGAGACGTGGTTCAGCGTGCGCGCCGTGAACGCGGCGCTCCGCGGCGGCGGCGCCGCCGGGATGCTGCACAGCTCGCCGAGGGCGCCGGTCCCGCCGCAGTAGCTGGCGTCCTGGATCTGGAGCAGCACGCCGTCGGGATCGCTGAACACCAGCTCGGGCGTGTCCGCGGCGTCCACCACCACCGGCCGCTGCGCCGCGGCCGGCCGCAGGTCGTAGCGCACGCCGTCGTAGGTCCAGGGGAAGATGCGCGCCTCGACCCCCAGCTCGGCGAGCTGCCGCATCACGCGGTCCGGGTCGAAATTCTCCATGTGCACGCAGAAGTGGTGGCCCACGCCGCCGCGCGACCCCGGCCGCCGCCGGCTCAGGGCGACGAACTGCGGCCCGGACCCGATGGTCATGATCGGCAGGTTGCCGCCGTCCTGGCTCGTGAACACCGTCAGGTCGAACAGGCGCTGGTAGAACTCGAGCGAGCGCTCGATGTCGGCCACGCCGATGGAGACGTGGTTCAGGTCCAGGATGGCGAACGGCGACGCCCGCGGCTGCGCGCGCAGCCCAGTCCCGGCCAGGAGCGCGGTCGACGCCGCCATGAAGTCGCGCCTCGTCAGCTTCAGGATCATCAGGAGCGCGATTGTCACGCAGCCAGGGGCAGGAATGCAACGATTTCAGGGGCAAGAATGCAACGAATGCAGCGGCAGAAATGCAACGACCGGCCGGCTCCGGAAGACCGGCAACGGCGCGGGTAGTATGCTCCCCACGCCGGTGCGATGCGGCGATCCGCGCAGCCATGACTCCCTCGGCTCAGTCTCTCTCGGCCGCGCCAGCACACCTCGCCCCCCGCTGGGCGCCAGTGCTGCCGCTGGCCCCTGCGGCGGGGCTGGCGGCGTTTGCGTTCCTGCCGGCGGCGTCCCGGCATCCGGGGCTGGCGCAGTCCCTGGTTGCAGCCGCCGTCCTGCTGGCCGGCTGGCACGCGGGATTGTTGCTGCGGGCGCAGGCGGGCGAGCGGCGCCTCCGCGTGGTGTTCCTGCCGCGGGCGCAGCACTACCTTCAGGCCTGCGCCCAGCTATCCGTGCTGCTGTACTGGGGGTGGTACTGGCGCCCGGTCTACGACCACCTGCCGCTCGTGGCGGCGCAGCTCCTGTTCGCCTACGCGTTCGACATACTGCTGGCGTGGTCGCGGCGCGACACGTACGCGCTCGGCTGGGGGCCGTTTCCCGTCATCTTCGGGATCAACTTGTTCCTCTGGTTCGAGCCCGACCTGTTCCTGCTACAGCTCCTCATGATCGCCGTCGGCCTCGGCGCCAAGGAGCTGCTCCGCTGGGAGAAGGACGGCCGCCGCGTCCACATCTTCAACCCGTCGTCGTTCCCGCTGGCTCTGTGCTCGCTCGTGCTGCTCCTGACGGCCACGACGGACCGGACGCTGGGGCAGGAGATCGCCAGGACGTTCGACATCCCGCCGGGGATCGGCCTGTGGATCTTCCTGATCGCCCTGCCGGGCCAGCTCCTCTTCGGCGTCGCGCCGATGACGCTGGCGGCCACGGCGACCTTGTTCGCGCTGAGCGCCGCCTACCGGGCCGCCACCGGCGCCTACTTCTTCGTCGACTCGCACATCCCGGCCGCGGTCTTCCTGGGGATGAACCTGCTGTTCACCGACCCGTCCACGTCGCCCCGCACCGAGCTGGGACGTCTGGCCTTCGGCGCGCTGTACGGCCTGAGCGTGGCCGTGCTCTACGCGGTGCTCGGCGCGCTGGGGGTGCCGACGTTCTACGACAAGCTGCTGGCGGTACCGCTGTTGAACCTCACCATCCAGGCGCTCGACCGCTGGGCCCGCTCGGATGCGATGCGGCGGCTCGACCCGGCGTCGCTCGGCCGGTCGCTGTCGCCGCGCCGCCGCCACCTCGCCTACATGGCGGTCTGGGCCGCCGCGTTCCTGCCGATCAACGCGCTGGAAGGAGTGGGGGACGTTCGCGAAGCCGGCCGGCCGTCGTGGCGGCAAGCCTGCGACCGGGGCCGCGCCGACGCGTGCCGGGCGCTCGCGGCGACGTACGCGCCCGAGTGCGTGGCCGGGTCGCCGCGGGCCTGCAACGAGCTCGGCATCCTGGCTGCCGAAGGTCTGGCGTCCACGCCGCTCCCGGCGCCGGCCGCCTTCGCACGCGCGTGCAGCCTCGGCCTGCCGGAGGGGTGTGCAAATGCCGAGGAGCTGGCGGCGGGCGGCCAGCACTGGCGTCGGCCGCCGGTTCCCGACACGGCGGGGTCGGATGAAGGCGGCCCGAGTTCGTGACCTTCAGGTTGCCTCACCAGCGAGGCGTCCCGAGCCCTTGCTTGCCCGCGTGCGGGTATTACAATAGAATCACAGTATAAGTTACAATATGAAGACAATATCCATAACCATAGACGAGGGATTGCTCGGCCACCTTGACCGTGCGGCGACGACTGCTCGCAAGACGCGGTCCGAGCTGTTGCGCTTGGTGCTGCGGGAGTGGCTGCACGGTCAACGCCGGAGCCGAATGGTCGCCGAAGACCGGGCCGGCTACGAGATCCATCCGGTTCATCCGGAAGAATTCGAGGGACTAATCGCGGCCCAGGCGGACGCGATACAGGAACCGCCCGAGTCCGAGGACGGGGACGATTGGTGAGGCGCGGGGAGATATGGATGTTCCGGTTTGCACCGCCGGACAAGCAGCGGCCGGTGTTGTTGTTGACACGTTCCGACATGATCCCGGTTCTGAACACCATCACCGTCGCGCCGCTCACGCGCACGATTCGCGGTGTGGCCTCGGAGGTGGTTGTCGACGCGGACAGCGGCCTCAAGAGCACGTCGGCCATCAACCTGCATCACGTCGTCACCGTTCCGAAGACCGGCCTCCGGCGGTTCGTCGGCTCGGTCTCTCCGGCGGCGCTGCAACAGGTCCGCGCGGCGCTTCTGTTCGCCCTGGACTTCGATTGATTGACATCGGGGAATCATGAAATCTACGTTGTGATGTATGCGCACGACCCTGACGTTGGATCCTGACGTGGCCGCCCTGGCTGAGCGGATGCAACGAGTGCGCGGCCTGAGTTTCGAGGCGATCGGCAGCATCGACGACGTGGCCGACGCGCTCGCCGTCGCGGAGGGCGAGAAGTCCCGGTGATTCTCGTCGGCGTTGGGCGGGGCCATGGACCCGGCGCCGCGGCGGATAGTGTTGGCGCAGGCTCTCGGCTCAGCTTCGGTCGGCGTCGAGCTTGCCGAGCGCCCAGTGCCTGAGCGCGTCGAGACTGCTGAGCTCGTCGCGGATCGCGCGGTAGGCGATGGCGTGGTCGATGGTCAGGTATTCGTGCACGAGCACGTGGCGGAAGCTGGCCCAGTTCTGCAGTCTGCCGGACAGCGCACGGTCGATCTCGCCCGCCTGCTCCAGGACCAGGAAGACATCGCGGTTCGTGTCCGGCGTCCGCAGGCCGGCGTCGCAGATCCAGTGATTGGCGATGTCGATCGCGGCTTCCGCCGCCAGATGCAGATAACGCGCGGCGAGATCGTGGATGTCAGGGTCGGCCACGTATTCGGACTCGGTCGTCCGGCCGAGGCTCCGCAGCCGCTGGAGATAGTCTTCGAGCGCGTCGAGCCGCCTCGAGAAGATCGCGATATCGACCATCATGGCGCGGCCGCCCCTCCTTCATGCGGCGGACCACGAGGCGGGTCTGCTCGCGCAGGCACGGTTCCATGTCGAGATACTCGCCGAGCGTGCGCCGCATGAAGCGCACGCGCTCGACATCGGAGCGCGCGTACAGCAGGATGCCGTCGCGGATCACGCGGTGGCGCAGCAGCGGGGGTGCATGGTTGAGGATCACGAGATCGATCAGGTCGCTGCGAACGGCGCGGGTCATCGCCGGAACGAGTCGCCGGCGGGTGTCCTGGAGCGCTTGCGCGCCGTCGGCGCCGGCGTCGTCCACGAGGACGGCGACGTCGACGTCACTCTCGGCGCGGGCCGCATCCCTGACCCGGCTCCCGAACAGCCAGGCGAGACGGACCGCGGACTCGGCGCGCAGGCCGCGCGCGAGGTCGTCGCCCAGGCGGCGGAGCGAGTCGCGGCGCACGCCTGCGAGTTCCGCCATCGCGACTCCAATGTAGCAGACACCGATTCCGCTGAACGCCGCGTGGCGTGCCGGCGCCGTTCTGCCGCGCGGACACCTACTCCCGGGCGATGCCCACGATGACGTAGCCGCCCGAGCGCTCGTCGCGGTCCAGCTCCAGCAACCCCCGCGCCTGGGCCTCCTCGAGCAGGTCGTTGAACGAGCCGAACCCGTAGGCCGACTCGTTGAATCCGGGCCGCCGGCGCTTGAGGGTCTGCTTGATCATCGAGCCCCACAGCTTGGCCCGGTCGCCGCGCTCGGCGTAGATCTCCTCGGCGGTCTGCGCGACCAGGTCGAGTCCCTTCTGGGTCGGATCGTCCGGGGCCGGCGCCGCCTTCTTCTCGTCCGGCAGGCTCTCGGCCTGGGCGCCTGTCTTGGACCGGCCGCGGCCGCGGGAACGCCGGCGGGACGGCTGGCGCTCGGCGACGAGATCGTCGTAGAAGATGAACTCGTCGCAGTTGTTCACCAGCAGGTCCGACGTGGAGCTCTTCACGCCGACGCCGATCACGGACTTCGCGTTCTCGCGGAGCTTGCTGGCCAGCGGCGAGAAGTCGGAGTCGCCCGAGACGATGACGAAGGTGTCGATGTGCTCCTTCGTGTAGCACAGGTCGAGGGAATCGACGACCATCCGGATGTCGGCCGAGTTCTTGCCCGACTGCCGCGTGTGGGGAATCTCGATGAGCTCGAACGCCGCCTCGTGCATCGTCGCCTTGTATTCCTTGTAGCGGTTCCAGTCGCAGTAGGCCTTCTTGGCCACGATGCTGCCCTTGAGCAGCAGCCGCTCGACGATGGGCCGGATGTCGATCTTCTTCAGCTTGGCGTCGCGGACGCCGAGGGCGATGTTCTCGAAGTCGCAGAACACCGCGAGGTTGCTGTCGCCGTTCACGCGTTCTCCTCTTGATCTGGTGGCGGCCGAGGGATTGGCTGCAGCCGCCCGCGGCGACGCCGGCGATGCGGGGCGGACCCGAGGCGCCTACTGGCGCCCGGCCTCGCGCCGCGCCTCCGCGGTCGCCGCGCCCATGAAGATGCGGGCGCCCTGCTCGATGCGGCGGGTCACGTCGGCGGCGCCGTTCATCGCCACGGGCAGGCCGAACTCCTTGCCGGCGGCCAGGATCTCGTCGACCGCCACGGCCAGCGCCTCCTGGTCCTGGTGGAGCGAGACGCCCAGGTCTCCGGTGCCGGCCCACAGCACGGCGCCGATGTTGCGCTCGGCCAGCGCCCGCGCGATGTCACGCACGTTGGCCACGGCCAGCCGGTTCTCGATGATGAACCAGGGGATGAGGTTGCCGTTGGGATCCAGCCGCCAGATGTCGGACTGCTCGCGGTACTCGGGGGCGGACAAGCCCCAGTAGCGCGCCGCCACCGCCGCGCCGGACCCGCGGATGCCGACGGGCTCGACGTCGGGCGCCCCGGGCGCCTGCGGGTAGCGCATGGCGCGTACGGCGGTGAGCGCCTGCTCGGCCGTCTCGATGTGGGGGAAGACCACGCCTTGCACGCCGGCGTCGAGCACGCTCTTGACCTGCCAGGTGTTGTACTCGAGCTCGCGGCCGTAGGCCGGCACCCGGGCGATGACGGTCTTCGTCACGCTCAGGTCGCCGGTCTCCGTGAGCGCGCCCGGATCGAGCAGGAACTGCATGTACGTCCGCATGTCCTCGACGTCGAACGGGTTGTGCTCGAGGTCGTACATCACGACGTCGAACGTCTCGTCGACCGAGTGCGTCATCGCGTCGATGGGCGCGTTGCCGATGCCGCCGAAGTTGGCGAAGCTGCCGAAGACGATGGTGCCGGCGTCGAGCAGGCGGGCGAGCTGGCTCACGCGCGGCGCCGGCTCGGCGCTCTGGGCGGTGCCCGTCGGCGCCGCCAGCCACGCGGCGACCGGCGCCAGGAGCAGCAGGAGTGCGATGAACGGCAGTCTGGTTCGCATGGATACTCGCTTTCCTCGCGGGAGGGCCGGGCTGGCGCGACGGTCGTGACAACGTTGCTCACGCCGACGGACCGCGCCGGCGCCAACCGGGCCATCGTACTCCGGCACCTCGCGGAATTCAACGCGCGTCGCCGCCGCCGGCCTTGCCCAATGCGCCGGTGCGGGCGCGGCCCGCCCTGCCGGGGTTGCCGAAAGCGGGCGACCGACCGGTTCGGGGGTAAGATGGTGCCTTCCACGGACAACAGGAGGTCAGCCTCATGCAGCTCGTCAGCGGAACGCACGCTTGCGGCGGACGATCGGGCCGTGCGGTCGGGGTGGTTGGGCTCGTCGTGCTGCTGATGGCGACGATGCCGGCGTCCGGACCGACGCTCCTGGCGCAAGAGCCCGGGCGGAGCGCCGCCGCCGACTGGCCGACCTACAACCGCGACCTGGCCGGCACGCGCTACTCGCCCCTCGATCAGATCGACACCGGCAACGTCGCCGAGCTGCAGGAGGTCTGGTCGTACCGCTTCCATCCCGAGGACGGCTTCGTCGAGGGGCCGGAGCCGGCGGAGCTCTTCCAGCAGGTCACGCCCATCGTGGTCGACGGCGTCATGTACCTGGCGGCGGGGGACCGGGTCGTGGCGCTGCGGCCCGAGACCGGCGAGGAGATCTGGCGGCACGAGCTGAGCGAGGGGCTGGCGTCGTTCCGGGGCGTCGCCTACGGTCCGGCAACCGACGCGCACGGGCCGCGCATCTACTTCACCAGCCTGAGCAAGGTCATCGCCCTCAGCGCCGACACCGGCGCGCGCGACACCACGTTCGGGAACGGGGGCGAGGTCACGCTGCGCGTTCCGTACACCGGCGTGCCGGTGGTCTACCAGGGCGCCCTGGTGCTCGGGTCGAGCGCCTTCGGCCCCGGCCAGGAGCACATCGCGCCCCACCTGAACCAGCCCCGGGGCGGCGGAGAGCCGGAGCAGGCCTATCCGCGGGCGATCGACACCACGACCGGCGGACTGCTCTGGGAATTCCCGACCCTCCCCACGGAGACCGACTTCGGCAGCCACACGTGGGGCAACGAGAGCTGGCGCAACCGCATCGGGAACAACGTGTGGGCGTTCACGCTCACCGTCGACGAGGAGCGCGGCCTGGTCTACATGCCGGTGAGCAGCCCCGGGTCGAACTACTACGGCGGCGACCGCCCGGGCGACAACCTCTTCGCGAACTCCACCATCGCCATCGACATCCGGACCGGCAACCTCGAGTGGTACTTCCAGAACATCCGCCGCGAGCTGTGGGATTACAACCTGCCGCCGGCGCCAGGGCTGCTCGACATCGAGCGCGACGGCGAGCGCATCCCGGCCCTCGCGCAGGTCGGCAAGTCGGGGTTCATGTTCATCCTGAACCGCGTGACCGGCGAGCCGGTGCACGGCGTGGAGGACCGGCCCGTGCCGGTCGGGGACGTCCCCGGCGAGCAGTACGCGCCCACGCAGCCCATACCGCTCAAGCCGCCGCCGCTCGCGCGCGTCAGCTTCGGCCCGGACGACATCGTGACCGCCGACGACACCACGCCCGAGCACGCGGCGGCCTGCCGCGAGCTGTACGACAAGGTCGGCTACTACAACGAGGGACCCTACACGCCCCAGCGGCTGCGGCAGGAGGGCACCCCGCCGTCGCTCGTATTCCCCGGCAACAGCGGCGGCGTGAACTGGAACGGCACCGCCTACGATCCCGAGCTCGGCTACATCTTCGTGAACTCCAAGGACCGGCCGCTCAACGGCTGGATGGACGAGAACCCGCTGTACGGCCCGGACACGGACGATCAGGTGGCGTACGTGCGCGTGCCGGGACCGCCGTTCGAGGCCGCAATCTACGACGAGGACGGCACGCGGCTCGGGGCGCTGCCGTGCTACAAGCCGCCCTGGGCGCGTCTGTACGCGGTCCACGCCGCGAGCGGCGAGATCGCCTGGGAGGTGCCCCTGGGCATCAACGCGCTGCTTCCGGAGGACAAGCAGCGCGTCGGCAGCCCGCACGTCGGCGGCGGGATCGTTACCGCCGGCGGGCTCGTGTTCATCGGCGCCACCACCGACC
>CAZMWA010000042.1:0-34876 GCA_964569405.1 uncultured Vicinamibacteraceae bacterium
CCGCCGAGGCGCGCCGTGCGCGCCTTGCGGCTCTGCGGTCGAATATACCCAATATGTTCCCTCGTCGCGCCTTGTCACCGGCGCCCTGCGCGCCCGTGGTACCCTAGTCAGCCGTGTCGTCAGTACGTTGCGCCGCCCCGCCTGCCGCCCTCCACCGGAGCGACGTCGAGGCGATCTACCACCGCGGCCTGCTCGAGCTGGTGTTCGAGGCCGCCGCGGTCCATCGCCGGACCCACGATCCGGCGGAGGTGCAGTGCGCGTCGCTGCTGAGCGTGAAGACGGGGGGCTGCGCGGAGAACTGCTCGTACTGCCCGCAGTCGGCGCACTACCGCACCGGCGTGGAGCCCGCGCCGCTCATGACAGTCGAGGCCGTCGCGGAGGCCGCCCGGTCGGCCCGGGCGGGTGGGGCCGACCGCTTCTGCCTCGGCGCGGCCTGGCGCGAGGTGCATGACGGACCCGAGTTCGATCGCATCCTGGCCATGGTCGGCGCGGTCAAGGACGCCGGGCTGGAGACCTGCGTCACGCTCGGCATGCTCACCGGCCCGCAGGCCGTCCGGTTGCGCGCGGCCGGGCTTGACTACTACAACCACAATCTGGACACGGGCCGGGCGTTCTACCCGAGCATCGTGACCACGCGCTGCTACGACGAGCGCCTGCGAACGCTGGAGGCCGTCCGGGAGGCGGGCCTGAAGGTCTGCTGCGGCGGCATCCTGGGCATGGGCGAGAGCCACGACGACCGCATCGACCTGCTCTGCGAGCTGGCGCGCCAGACGCCGCCGCCGGAGAGCGTGCCGATCAACGCGCTCGTCGCCGTCGAGGGCACCCCGCTCGCCGACCGGCCGCCGCTGCCCTGGGACGACCTCGTGCGGGTTGTCGCCACGGCCCGCATTCTCATGCCGCAGGCCAGAATCAGGCTCAGCGCCGGCCGCCTGCAGATGAGTGACACCCTGCAGGCGTTCTGCTTCCTGGCAGGCGCGAACTCGATCTTTCTGGGCGACCGTCTCCTGACGACCCCGAACACCGACGCCGGCGACGACTTCGCGTTGCTGGCGCGTCTGGGGTTGCGCGCGGTGCAGCCGCGCGGTGCCGGGACGGCGTCCTCGCATTCGGTGTACCAGGACAAGGAGGTCACGTCGTGAACACGGTTCACCTGCATCTGTCCCACCGCCCGGCCGCGGCGCTCGCCGTTGCCGCGGCGGTCCTGCTGTGCGTCGCCGCCGCGCCCGGATCCGCCGCCGCGCAGACGTCTGCCGCCGGCAGCGCGGCCGCCGCGGCCGCGCTGCCGCTGGTGACGGATCTGCCGCCGGAGTACCAGTCGGTCGGCGAGCTCGCCGGTCGCGGCACGTTCCATGCCGCCGGCGGCCGGCGGACGTCCCGGAAGGACGACGGCAGTCACTACCACGGCTACGACGGCCCCGGCGTATGGGCCAGCGACATCGAGACGCGGACGGACGGCCTCGTATACGGCGTCGAGGGCGGCCGCGTGGTCTCCGCCGGCTACCTGCTGCGCCAGGCGGACCTGACGGCCGGCCGCAGCTTCCACGGCTTGACGCTGCGCGAGCTGGACTTCCCGGCGCCGCACTCCTTCACGACCGACTTCCTGCCCGACGAGACGTCCGGCGACCACCAGTTCCTGCTGCTCTGGCACTTCCTGCCGGCCGTCGCGCATGGGCTGCCGTCCGGCGAGCTACCGCCCCTCGAGAACCTGCCCGACCGTTTCACGATGTACGCGTGCGAGCAGTATCCGGACGACTTCTGTCCCGGCATGGGACGGCACTACACCGATCTGACCAAGCCGGGCGGACGGCTGCCCAACTCGCCCGGAGACGACGGCGTCATCTACGGCGAGGCGGCCGGCAAGCTCATCTTCATCGAGTACGTCCTGGGACAGGAGGATCTGGCGAACGGCGTCTCCTGGCCGGCGATGCCGCTGCACTACCTGCCCATCCCGCCCATCGACAACGCCCACGTGCTGCACTTCGGCGGCCCGATGTCGATGAAGGGACGCTACACGGTGCACATGTACTTCCTGCCGGAGGAGACGTATCTGGCCTGGGAGACCGAACCGGAGACGGCGCCGTAGCCCGGCGCAGGGCGCAGGGGTCCCCGCAAGCGGACGCCGGGGGTTCGGGGCGCAGCCCCGTCTAAGTTTGGACCGCGTCCAGATCGCCGAGCACCGTGCCGATCGTGTCGAGCGCCCAGGCCGCCTCGGCGTCGGTGATGACGTAGGGCGGCATGAAGTAGAGCACGTTGCCGAGCGGCCGCAGCAACAGGCCCCGGCGCAGGAACGCGTCGGCCAGCCGCGGCCCGATGCGATCGAAGTAGCCGCCGTCCGGGTCGTTCTCGCTGGCCCCGCCATCAGCCACCAGCTCGACTGCCCCGACGCCCCCGATGACGCGGACGTCGCCCACGTGCGGAAGGCTCCGCAGCGGCTCGAGCCCGGCGCGCAACTGCGCCTCGAGCCTCCCGATCCGCTCGAGCACGCGCTCGTCCCGGAACAGGTCGAGGCTGGCCACGCCGACGGCGCAGGCCAGCGGGTTGGCCGTGTAGGAATGCCCGTGGAAGAACGCCTGGCGGCGGTCCTCGCTCAGGAACGCCTCGTAGATCGCCTCGCTGGCGACGGTTGCCGCGAGCGGCAGGTAGCCCGCGGTCAGCCCCTTGGACAGGCAGATGATGTCGGGTGCGACCCGCGCGTGCTCGCAGGCGAACATGCGGCCGGTCCGCCCGAAGCCCGTCAGCACCTCGTCCGCGATCATGAGCGTGCCGTACCGATCGCAGAGCGAACGGACGCCGGCCAGGAACTCCTGCGGCCAGACGATCATGCCGCCGACTCCCTGCAGCATGGGCTCGACGAGCACGCCGGCCGCCCGCGACCCCAGCTCCGCGAGACGCGCCTCCAGGCTCGCCAGGCAGTCGATCCGGCAGCGCTTCCGGTCGAGTCCGACCGGGCAGCGGTAGCAGTAGGGGTCGTCGACCCGCACCACCGGAAACAGCAGCGGCTCGAACGGCGTGGTGAAGCTGGAGGCGGCGCTCACCGACATCGCGCCGACCGTGTCGCCGTGATAGGCGTGATCGAGCGCGACGAACGTCCGCCGCGCCGGCTCGCCCCGGTTCTGCCAGTACTGCCAGGCCAGCTTGAGCGCCACCTCGACCGCGGTCGAGCCGTTGTCGGAGTAGAAGACGCGCGTGAGTCCGCCGGGCAGCAGCGCCACCAGCCGCTCCGCCAGCTCCACCGCCGGCGGGTGCGTGCAGCCGGCGAAGATGACGTGCTCGAGCTCGCCCGCCTGCCGGGCCAGCGCCGCGTTCAGCACCGGATGGGCGTGCCCGTGAACGTTGACCCACCACGACGAGACGCCGTCGAGCACCCGCCGCCCGTCGGCGGTGTAGAGATACACGCCCTCGCCGCGCACCACCTCCAGGGGCGGCGGCTCGCTGAGCATCTGGGTGTACGGATGCCACAGGCACGCCTGGTCGCGCGCCGCGAGATTCGCGTGCGAGGTCATGGCAGCCACTCCCCGAGCCGCGCGTCCGGATCGAGCCGGCGCGGAGCCCAGCCCGCCAAGGCAGCCGCCGACACGCGCTCGAAGCGCGGCATCTCGCCCACGACGACCACTCGTCCGTAGTCCTCGATGGCGGCCCGGTTGTGCCGGTCCGGCTCGCCGACCAGCACCACGCCCGCCACCGGCACCGACCGGCCGCGCAGGCAGGCCAGCGTGAGCAGGGTGTGGTTGATCGTTCCCAGCGAGCTGCGCGCCACGACCAGCGCGGCCAGCCCGAGCGCGCCCATCAGGTCGACCATCAGGCTCGACCGGTTGATCGGCACGAGGACACCGCCGGCGCCCTCGACGATCCACGCGCCCGCCGCCGCCCCCCCGGCGCGGCGAGCAACCAGGGGAGCCAGGTCGATCTCGGTACCGGCCAGCGCGGCGGCCAGATGCGGCGACACCGGCTCGGCAAGCCGGACGCCGTCGTCGACGATCTCGACCCCGACGCCCGCGGTCAGCCGCCGCACCTCGGCCGTGTCGTCGTCGAGCCGCGTGCCGGTCTGGATCGGCTTCCAGTAATGCAGCGGCGGCGCCCCTCCACCGTAGCGGTGCAGCAGGGCGGCCGAGACGACGGTCTTGCCGACACCCGTGTCGGTGCCGGTCACGAACAGGCCGCGGAGCACGGCTCGATCTCCTTCAGGCCCTGCCCGAGGGCGGCGACGAACCGTTCGAGGTCAGCCTCGGAGAGCTGCGCGTTCACCGCGACCCGCAGGCGGGCCGTGCCGGGAGGCACGGTCGGCGGCCGGATGGCGCGCACGTCGAAGCCCCGCCGCTGCAAGCCCGCCGCCAGCGCGACCGCCGCCTCGTTCGCGCCCACAACGATCGGCACGATCTGCGAGGTGCCGGCGGCGCGCGCGAGGCCGGCCCGCACGAGCCGCGCACGAAGGAAGCGGACCCGGGCGCGGAGCGTCTCGCGGCGCTCCGGCTCGGCCGCCAGCACGTCCAGCGCCGCGTCGAGCGCCGCGGCCAGGGCGGGCGGCGGCGCGGTCGAGAACACGAACGGCCGCGCCCGCTGCTGCAGGTAGTCGACGGCCCAGGCCGGCCCCGCCACGAACGCGCCGGCTACGCCCAGCGCCTTGCCGGCGGTGTTGATCGACACGAGCACGTCGTCGTCGATGCCGCAGTCCCGGACGAGCCCGCTGCCGCCCGGTCCGTAGATCCCCACGGCGTGCGCCTCGTCCACCAGCAGCAACGCGCCATGGCGCCGGCAGACGGCGGCGTAGTCGGCGAGCGGCGCGACGTCCCCGTCCATGCTGAACAGCGATTCGATCACCACGAACCGCTGGCCGGTCGCGTCGTGCGCGGCCAGCCGGCGCTCGAGCGCCCCGACATCGCCATGGGGCACGATGACCCGGGCGGCCCGCGACAGCCGGACCCCGTCGATGATGCTCGCGTGGTTGCGCTCGTCCGAGTAGATGACGTCCCCGGCTTCCGGCAACGTCGCGAGCACCGCGAGGTTGGCCAGATAGCCGCTCGAGAAGTACAGGCTGCGCTCGGCGCCCTTGAACGCGGCGAAGCGCTGCTCGATGGCCGCGAACCGCTCCCGGTGACCACGCAGCAGCCGTGAGCCGGTGCTGCCGCAACCGTCCTGCCCGACCGCCTCGGCCAGGCGGGCCGCCAGGCGCGGGTGGGTCGCCAGGCCCAGGTAGTCGTTGGAAGAGAGGTCGATGCCGGCCGGGGGCCGCAGCGTCCGGAGCAACCCTTGCGAGTCCAGGTCCGCCACGCGCGCGCGCACCCGGGCGGCGAGAGCGTTCTCCATGCCGTAAGTGAGGGCCGTGGCGGCGGACCGGCCACCCCCGGCCCGGTTGCCGCGGGCCCTACCTCGGGACGACCTCGATTTCCAGCTCGGCGCTGAACAGCGCGGTGCGGTCCCAGTCGACGGCGGCCCACCGCAGCAACGTCGCGGCGTCCGGGGTCACCATCCCGTCATGGGCCACGACGCCGTTGGTGATGACCCGGACCGGCCGCGAGAAGTCGAAGCGGTCCGCGGAGAGCAGCAGGGTGAACCGGCGCACGCCGCGCGTCGCCGCGCTGACCGTGTTGCCGTCGCGCCGCAGCTCGACCCGGCCGGACGGCTGGCTGCGGGAGAAGGCGAGCCGCGACTCGCCCGGCTGCGTCGCCGGAAAGCGCAGCGTCAGCCGCACGGGCGCACCGGCGCGCTCGACGGTCACCGGCAGATCCTGGCCGGGCCGGATGCGGAGAATGGCGTCCCGCGCCGCCTCGGCCGTCCGCGTGGGAGCCCCGCCCATGTCCAGGAGCACGTCGCCCGGCTCGATGCCGGCGTCCTCGGCCAGCGAGCCGGCGCCCACCTCGACCAGCACGAGCCCGGCCCCGTCCGGCAGCTCGCCGACGGTGTTGATGCCGAGCGGCCGGCGCGGTCCGGGCACCGTCACGCGGTCGAACGCAGCGAGGGCGCTCTCGCCCTCCACGGCGCCGAGCTCGTCGACGACGAGCCAGTGAGCGCGGTTGAACTCCCGCGTCGTCTCCGTTTCCCAGGTCAGCTCGTCCGGCAGCGGCTCGCGGCGCGTGGCCGCAATGAAGGCCTCCACGTGCTCGACCTCCGCGTCCCACCAGCTCAGGTCGTGGCCGGCGTCGGGTTGCGGGCGAAACTCCACCGCGATGCCGGCCTCGGCAAACAACCGGACGTACGGCTCGACCACGGCGGCCGGGTACAGGCGATCATGCGCGCCGTTGACGACGAACAGCGGCTTGCCGCGCAGGTTCGCCACGTGCATCTCGCCGTCGACACCCGTGCTCGGATTGGCGAGCACGGCCGGATGGCCGATGAAGAGCAGGAAGCCGGCCCAGGGCGTCGTGGCCTTGAAGGCGTGGTAGTAGGCGCCCGTCGCCCCGTCCGAGACGCCCATGAGGTACGCGCGGTTCTCGTCGATGTTGTAGGTCCGCTTGAGATCGCGGAGCAGGCCCGCGAGGTTCTCGATCTGGCTCCGCTGCCACCAGACCGACTCGCTCCAGGAGGCGGGCGCCACGACGATGGCATCGTCGCGCAGCCAGCGCTCCTCGCTCCGCCACCACGCGCCGTCCGCCGGCCGCGGGCGCATCACGCCGCCGTGCAGATAGATGCGCAACGGATACGGCGTGCGGGCATCGTACGCGGCGGGCACCTGCAGCACGTACTCGTGCTCGAGCCCGTTCCGGTTGCGCCGGCTGCGCAGTTGGCGGCCGGTCGGCACGTCGGCGGCGTACTCGCGGCCGGCCCGCAGCCGCGCGCGGACCACGGCGGGCGTCGGCTCGAGTGCGAGGATGGCGTCGACGGCGCTCGCCACGGCCTGCTCGGACTCCGCGGCCCAGAACGCGGCGAACGCCGCGTCGAGCGCCGGATCCTCCGCGCCGCCTGCCTGGAACGCCGGGGCGGCGGCCACGGCAGCCGCCACCAGCGCGGCGCACGCGGGCAATCGCCAGCGCGTGCGCCGCCGCGGTTGCCTGGTCATGGCCCGGCGTCAGTTCTGCTGGTTCGTCGCGCTGCGCGCGGGCAGCCCGTGCCGGGCGAGGAAGTCGAAGATCTTCTCGTAGATCGCGAGCGTCTCCTCGTCGTTGAAGCCGCCATGGCCGCCGCCGGGCACCGTGTGCAGCTCGTTGGCCGCGCCCACGGCGTCGAGCCTGTCCTTGAGCCGCACCGCGTGCTCGTACGGCACGATCGGATCGTCGTCGCCGTGAATGGTCAGGATCGGCGGCAGCCCCTCCCGCACGTAGTTGACGGGCGACACGCGGGAGGCGACCTCCACGCGGTTCGGCAGGCTGCCGAGCCACTCGACCGCGTAGCCCTTGACGTTCGGGCCGTCGAGCATGTCGACGACGTCCGTGATGCCGTACCAGTTGACGATGGCGACCACGGTGGCCGGGTCCGCGGGGCGCGGCCCCGAGAAGGCGCGCGCCGCGCACTGCCGGTCGAGACCGGCCGCGGACGGGATCATGCCGGTGGTCAGCGACAGATGGCCGCCGGCGGACATCCCGGTCACGACCACGCGCGACGCATCCAGGCCGTACTGCTCGGCGTTGCGCGCGATCCAGCGCAGCGCGCACAGGCAGTCCTCCACCGCGGCGGGCGCGAGCGCGACGTCGGCCAGGCGGTACCCCACGTTGACGACCGCGAACCCCATCTCGAGATAGGGCAGCAGCCGCATGGTGTAGGTCTCCTTCTGGCCGCCCACCCAGCCGCCGCCGTGGATCATCAGCAGCACCGGCGCCGGGCCCTCGGGGTTCCGCTGCACGTAGAGATCGAGCTTGTTCTCCACGCCGCTCGCCTCGTGATAGGTCACGTTGGGAATCACGCGGTAGGCGTTGTCGAGCGTGGCGAGAAACGAGCTGGTGGGGCTGAGCTGGGCCTGCGCGGCGCCCGCGCCGACGAACGTCAGGGCGGCGGCGGCCAGCAGCGCGGCCGCGATCGAGTGTCTGGACATGTTGCTCCTCACTATCTTCCTTTTGGACTGGAAATTCCGAGGCACTAGTATAGGATCGCACTAAATATCATGCGTACAACTTTTCTTGCGGCGACGTCGGCGCTCCTCGTGGTCGCGGTCGTCCTGGCGGTTTCGGGGCGGGCCGCGCCCGCCGCCGGCGACGACGCGCTGACCCCCGTCATCGTCGAGCTGTTCACGTCGCAGGGCTGCTCGAGCTGCCCGCCGGCCGACGATCTGCTCCGCTCGCTGGAGCGCAATCAGCCGGTCGCCGGCGCCCGGGTCATCGTCCTCAGCGAGCACGTCGACTACTGGAACCGCCTCGGCTGGCAGGATCCGTACTCGTCCGGACAGTTCAGCTCGCGCCAGCGGGTCTACGTCGAGGCGCTGGGCGGCGAGCACATGTACACGCCGATGATGGTGGTCGACGGCCGGACGGCGTTCGTGGGCAGCCGGCCCATCACCGCCCGCGAGGCGATCGTCGCGGCGCGCAAGGCGCCCAAGGCGAAGCTCACGATCGAGGCGACGGGCGTGGCCGAGGGCACCATCCGGATCGACGGCAGCGTCGAGCACCTGCCGCCCACGACCGAGGCCCCGGACGTCTGGGCCGCGGTGACGCAGAGCCCGATCACCACCGAGGTCACCCGCGGCGAGAATGCTGCCCGGACGTTGACCCACACGGGCGTCGTCCGCAGCCTGACCTGGCTCGGGTCCCTGTCGGGGCCGGCGCGCGCCAGCTATCCCGTCGAGGGGCGGGTGCGGGTGCGGTCGACGTGGCAGCGCGAGCACCTTCGGCTCGTGGTGTTCCTCCAGGAGCCGAAGGGCCGCCGCATCGTCGGCGTCACGCAGCTCGTCCTGGGATGAACGCCGCCGCGAAGGACGGGCGAAATCCGCTCGTCGCCGCCGAAGACTGGTGGGCCGTCTGGCTCGGCGGCTTGGTCATGGCCGCCGCGGCGGCGGGCCTCGTGGGCGCCGTGCCGGGCGTCGGGCGCTGGACCACGCTGCCGACCGAGGCGTTCGCCGGCCGCGTGCCGGGTCTGCTGGGGCTGGGACTCGGCCTGCTCGCGCTGACCGCCACGGCCGTCCAGGTGATCTCGCGCGAGGGACGGCGCCAGGCCGCGGGCTTCGCGCCGCTGTTCCTCCTCGCCGTCGCGGCGTACACGCTGGCCAATCAGGCGGGCGTGCGCGCGGCCGGCTTCGGCTACGCCTTCTGGGCGCTGCTCATCGGTCTGGTCATCGCCAACACGCGCGGGACGCCGGCGTGGCTGCGCCCCGCCCTGCGCAGCGAGCTGTACATCAAGACCGGCCTGGTGCTGCTGGGCGCGGAGATCCTGTTCGGCAACATCCTGAGCCTCGGCCTGCCCGGGCTCTTCGTCGCCTGGCTGGTCACGCCGCTCGTCATCGTCTTCATGTACCGCTTCGGCGTGCGGTTCCTGAAGATCGGGAGCCGATCGCTGGTGATGGTCATCGCCGCGGCCACGTCCGTCTGCGGCGTCTCGGCCGCCATCGCGGTCGCCGCGGCCGCGCGGGCGCACAAGCAGGAGCTGACGCTGGCCGTCGGCATGTCGCTCATCTTCACGGTGGTGATGATGATCGTGATGCCGCTGGGCATCCGGGCCGCCGGCATGGATCCGGTGGTCGGCGCGGCCTGGATCGGCGGCACGGTCGACGCCACCGGGGCGGTCGTCGCCGCCGGCGCCCTGCTCGGCGAGCAGGCGGAGCAGATCGCCGCCGTGGTGAAGATGATCCAGAACACGCTGATCGGCGTGGTCGCCTTCCTCGTGGCGGTCTTCTGGGTGACCCGCGTCGAGGCCGGCGGGGCGCGCAAGCCGGAGGCGATGGAGATCTGGCACCGCCTGCCGAAGTTCATCATCGGCTTCCTCGGCGCATCGCTGCTCTTCTCGTTCGTGCTCACGCCCGCGCTCGGCGAGGCGCGCGTCGGCGACGTGCTGGATCTGACGTCCGACGTGCGCGGCTGGCTCTTCTGCCTGGCGTTCGTCAGCATCGGCCTCGAGTCCCGCTTCCGCGATCTCGCCCGCCACACGGCGGGCGGCCGACCCATTCAGCTCTACGTCACCGGCCAGGCGTTCAACGTGCTGCTGACGCTGGCCGCGGCGTACCTGGCGTTCGGCGGGATCCTGTTCGAGCGGCCGCGCACCGCTGCCGCCGCCGGGGCCGAGGCGCGCGCGCGGACGGTGATCGAGCACAACCTCGCGACCGGCCGGGACGCCACGCCGCTCTTCTACACCGAGGTCGACGGCTGGCGCGACTCCCTGCGCCCGGCGCACCAGCCGTAGAGCGGCCCCGGCAGAGCGCGCCGGTCTGCCTGAAAACCCCTACTGTCCCGCCCGGCGCCGCCGGAAGTACTCCACCTGGAACTCGCGCACGTTGCGGTTGTGCTCGCGCAACGTCTCGGCGAAGGCGTGGGTGCCGTCGTTGCGGCTGACGAAGTACAGGTAGCTCACGTCGGCCGGCGCCAGCGTGGCCCGCAGCACGGCGCGGCCCGGCGCCGCAATCGGGCCGGGCGGCAGTCCGCCGTAGCGGTAGGTGTTGTAGGGCGAGTCGAACTGCAGGTTGGCGCGCGTCAGGTTGCCGTCGTACAGCGCCGCGCGCTCGAGCGCGTAGATCACCGTGGGGTCGCTCTGGAGGGGCATCCCGATGCGCAACCGGTTGTTGAACACCGCCGAGACGAGCGCGTGCTCCGCCGCGGCGCCCGTCTCCCTCTGGATGATGGAGGCGAGCGTCACCACCGCTCGCACGCCCAGCCCGCGCTCGGCGGCGCGCGCGCGCAACTCGTCGTCGAACTCGGCCCGGAACTGGGCCACCATCGCGGCCACCAGGTCGCGGGCCGTGGCCTCGCGCGGCAGCGCGTACGTCTCCGGGAACAGGTAGCCCTCGAGACTCGCCGCGTCGGGATCCAGGTCGGCGACCAGTCCCGCCTGTCCCGCCGCCGACTCGAACGCGCCGGCGGCGCCGAACCCCGTCGCCTCGAAGACCGCCGCCATCTGCCCGATCGTCAGTCCTTCCGGAAAGGTGATCGAGCGCAGGTGCACCCGGCCGCGGGCGACCTGGTCGAGCACCTCCAGCGCCGACAGCGGCCGGTCGAAGCGGTACTCGCCGGCCTTGAGCTCCCGGTCGCGCCCCGTGCGCCGCGCCGCGAGACGGAAGGTGAGCTCGTCGCGCACGACGCCGGCCGCGGCCAGGCGCGCCGCGATCGTCCGCGTCGAGTCGCCCGGCTCCACGTCGACGAAGACCTCGTTCCCGGCGTACCCCCGGTAGGGCGCCTCCAGACGCCGTGTCCACTCGCCGACCAGCACCGCGGCCCCGGCCGCGGCGAGGCCGCCGAGCAGGAGCGCAATCGCCAGGAGCCTCCGCAGCATCACCCCGTCCCGCCTCCGCCGGCGGTCCGTGGGGCGTCGTCCAGGTAGTCCTGCAGAATGACGGCGGCGGCGGCGGCGTCCAGCCGCCGCTTCCGGCGGCGCCAGTCCGGCTCGCGGAGCGCAAGCCTGCGCTCAGCCTCGCGGCTGCTGAGCCGCTCGTCCTGCAACGCGATCGGCAGCGGGGTGCGGCGGCGCAATGCCGCCACGAACGCGGTCACCCGCGCGGTCTCCCGGCTTGGGCGGCCTGCGAGGTCCAGCGGCAGGCCGACGACGATCCCCCCGAGCCCGGGCTCCTCGGCAGCCAGCCGGTCGATCTCGCCGCCGACCTGCGCCACCCGCGCGGCCAGCCGCCCGGGCGCCTGCAGCGTGAGCAGCGGGGTAGCCAGGGTGCCCGAGGGATCGCTGAGCGCCAGCCCGATGCGGCGCGTGCCCACGTCGATGCCCAGCGTGCGCATCGACTCAGGGTAACGGCGGGTAGCGGCCCTGTCCAACGATCGACTAGAATGCGTGGCTATCATGTCTACGCGCACGCGCCTCGCCTTTCTGCTGCTGACCCTGCCGGTGGTCGCCTTCACGCTCGTGGGCGGCTATCTGGGTCAAGCCGTCGCCCGCGAAGACACCTATCGCCACCTGCGTATCTTCGAGGACGTCGTCTCGCTCATCACGGAGAACTACGTCGAGGACGCCGACCTCGAGGAAGTGATGACCGGGGCGCTCCGGGGCTTGACCAGCGGACTCGATTCCGACAGCACGTACCTCTCGCCGGCGCAGGTCGCGCGTCTCGAATCCGGCGCGCCTGCCGCGGGGGCCGGGATCGGGGTCGAGACGACGAGCCGGTACTACACGCAGATCGTCGCCGTGCGCGACCGGTCGCCGGCCGCCCGCGCCGGACTGCGACCGGGCGACTACATTCGGGCCATCGACGACGAGCCCACGCGGCGTCTGTCGAGCCTCGAGAGCGCGGAGCGGCTGAGGGGCGCGCCCGGCTCCACGGTCCGCCTGTCGCTGCTGCGGGGCAACACCTCCGAGCCGTACGACGTCGAGCTGGCGCGCGAGACGCCGCAGGGCCCGACCGTGACGACACGGATGCTGCCGGACGGCATCGGCTATCTGCGCGTGGCCGCGTTCCCGGCCGGCGTGTCCGCGGAGATCGAGCGCGCGGCCCGGCAACTGGCCGCCGACGGCGCCACGCAGCTCCTGGTCGATGTTCGCAACTGTGCCGGCGGCGTATTCGAGGAGGGCATCGCCGCGGCCCGGTTGTTCGTCGCGACGGGAACGCTGTTGCGCCGCGAGGAGACCGGCGGCGAGCGGCAGGAGACGCGGATCGAGGCGACCGCGGGCGACGGCGCCATCGACACCCCGCTCGTCCTGCTGACGAACTACGGCACGGCGGATGCGGCCGAGCTGTTCGCGGCCGGGTTGACGACCGGCGGGGAGCGGGCCGAGTCGGTAGGCCAGCGCACGGCCGGGCGCGCGAGCGTCCAGAAGCTGGTCAGGCTGCCCGACGGCAGCGGCCTCTGGCTGTCATGGGCACGCTACCAGCACGCCTCGGGCGACGCCCTGCACCGCCGCGGCGTGGAGCCGACGATCGCCGTGAACGTGCCGCGCGTGGAGCTCGGGGAGCCGGCGCCGGCCGGCGACCCGATTCTCGAGCGGGCGCTCGAGCACCTCGGGGCGGAGTCGCGGCAGGCGGCCGGCGCGTAGCTCCACTCGTCCGCGCCGCCCGCGCGTTCGCTTCCCGCGAGCGGCGACCCCGCCGGCCCGGGCACGCGCGCCTGCGGCTTCGTCTTCATTGGCTTCATTGGCATCATTGGCATCCCGACAAGCTGCCCGGTAGCGCAGGCTCCTCGCGAATCGTGCGGCATCTGTATGATGGCGCTGGTGGCGGGCCGTGCTTGCGCGTGGGCCGGGGGCGTGATGGCCGTCGCGATCTGGATGAGTCCGCTCGCGTACACCGGGGGCGGCGGGATCCAGCTCACCATCGGGGCGGGCCGCGTCACGCTCATCGCGCGGAACGCGCCGCTGCGGGCAGTCCTCGCCGCATGGGAGCGCGCCGGGAGCACGCGCTTCGTCGACGCGGGCGGGCTCGACGCGGTGCCCGTGTCGCTGCATCTGGTCGACGTCCCGGAGGCCATGGCGCTGCGCCTCCTGTTGCGCCCGGCGGCCGGCTACATCGCCGTGGCGCGGGCGCCCTCGGCCCCGGGCGCATCGCGGTACGATCGCGTCGAGATCCTTGCCGCGCGCGCGCCGCCCCCGCGGCCGCGATCCGCCGCCGCGGCGCCGGCGTTGGCGGCGCCCGCTCCGGGCGCGGCCCGCGGCGGCCGCGCCGAGGACGGCCGCGGCAACGGGCCGCCGCCGGCCGAGCTCTCCGAGGCGGCGCAGATCGAGCGGCTGCAGCTCCTCCTCCGTCCGCGCGAGAGCGGCGGCGAGTCGGCCGCCGCCGCGACGGAGGCGGAGCCGCGCGCACGAGCCCCGCGCGCGACGCCGCGTCCCGGCATGCTCGTCGACACCGAACAAGGAGATGGACGATGAAGATGGCACGTGTTTCCGCGTTCGCCGCCGTCACGTTGCTGCTGGCGGCGCTGCTGGCCGTGCAGGCCAGCTCGCAGGCGGCGCCGACGCCGATCATCACGGACGTGCGCACCGACAACGCCGCGATGACGCTGACGATCAACGGCTTCAACCTGGCGGACGCGATCCCGACCGTCACGCTCGCCATGACGCCGCTGACCGTCACCGCCGGGACGGCGACGTCGGTCGTGACGAATCTCCCGCCGCTCGATCCCGGCACGTACCTGCTCGCGCTCACCCGCAGCACGGACGGCGCGGGCGCCGTCTTCTATCTGACGGTCGGCGCCGTCGGACCGCCGGGACCGGCCGGGCCGGCGGGGCCGTTCATGTCCGCGGCGAGCGCCGGCGGCGCGACGACGGACCCGACGTTCGCCCCGGGCGATCCCGGCGCCGGTCAGTGGACCACCCGGGACCACGCCGGCACGAGCAATACGCACCTGGGCAGCGGCGCGCTGGCCTCCGTGACCTCGGGCGAGGGGAACAGCGCCCTGGGCAGCAACGCGCTGGGCGGCCTCACGACCGGCTTCCGCAACAGCGCCCTGGGCGAGAGCGCGCTCCGCAGTCTCACCACCGGCCGCTTCAACAACGCGTTCGGCGCGACGAGCCTGCAGAGCCTGACGACCGGGCGCAGCAACTTCGCCCTGGGCACGGGGGCGATGTTCGCGGCGACCGACGCCTCGTTCAACGTGGCGATCGGCGGCAGCGCCCTGCGCCGGAACGTGTCGGGAGCCAACACGGTCGCCATCGGCTCGTCGGCGCTCCGCGAGAACCTGGGCACCGGGAACATCGCCATCGGCGCCGACGCGCTGCGCCGCAACGTGAACGGCTCGAACAACATCGCGATCGGGTACGAGGCCGGCAACGACAACCTCACCGGCGACCGGAACGTCTACATCGCCAACGCCGGCGCGGACGGCGAATCGGGCGTCATCCGCATCGGGACGGAGGGCGTGCACACGACGACGGTGCTGAGCGGCCGCGTCGAGGGGAACATCGTCGCGGTGTATCAGTAGCGACGGCCCGCGGCCGCGCAGCCGGCGCTCTACTCGAGCGCCGCGACCGCTGCCCGCAGCTCCATCAGGTGCGCCGCCCTGATCGCGGTCGCGCCGGCCGTCAGCACCGGGTCCGCGTAGATCGGCGCCGGACGCCCCGCCGCGGAGTACGCCGCGGCCAGCGCCGCCCGCAGCTCCGTCACGTGCACGCCGCGGATCGGCGTCACTCCGGGCGTCAGCACCGGGTCCGTCCACTGGAACGGCGGACGTCCCGCGGCCGCCCGCAGGGCGTCGATGCGCGCCCGCAGCTCCCGGAAGTGAATGGCCCTGACAGGCGTCACGCCCCGCTCGACGGGGTGGTCCGTGAAGGCCGTCGGCGACGCCTGGTAGACCGTCACCCGGCGGCCCGCCACCGCCAGCGCGCCGCGCCGCGGGCCGCCCGCGTTCGCCGCCACCGCGTAGCGCACCGTGCCCGGCCCCGTACCCATGGCGCCGCCGGTCACCGTCAGGAACGCCGACTCGCTCGCCGCCGTCCACGTGCAGCCCGGCCCGGTCGTCACCGTCACCTGCCCCGCGCCGGCCGTCCACAGCACGTCGCGGTGCGGCGGCGTCACCGCGTACGCGCACGGGTCCGCCGTGGTCGTCACGACCCGGAAGGTCCGCGTCGTGGTCAGGCCGCCGGGGTCGCTCGCGCTCAGCGTCACGGTGTACGAGGTCTCCGGCGCGCCGGGCGCCAGGGTCAGGACGTTGCCGCTCAACGCAGCCAGGTTGCCGGCAACCGGTCGCAGCGAGTAGGCCAGCGCGTCGCCGTCCGGATCGTCGAAGACGTCCGCGAGGTCGAGCGTCACCACCGCGGCGCCCGGCGCGAGCCTCCGGTCGCTCGGCGGGGTCGTCACGGTCGGCGCCCGGTTGCGGTCCGCCAGAACGACGTCGACCGCATCCACGGCGGGGGGCGCCATCGCGATGCCGCCCCCCGACGCGGCGTCGACACCCGGCGCCATGATGTCGAGCGCGTTCGCGGTCAGCGCCGCGCGCAGGGCGGCCGGCGTGAGGTGAGCCGGGCCGCCCGCGGCCTCCACCATCAACGCCCCGATCGCCGCCGCGTGCGGCGCGGCCGCCGAGGTGCCGTAGAACGGCGAGAAGCCCGGCGTCGAGGTCGAGACCCCATTGGCGGCCGCCACGTCCGGCTTGTTCAGCAGCCGGCCGCCGGTGGACGAGTAGTCGCCCGGCGTGATCGCCGTGCCGTCGGCCTCGAAGAAGATGCGCCGCGGACCGTCGGAACTGAACGTCTCGACCGTCGCCGTGGCCTCGAAGGCGCCGCCCCCCGTCGGGACAGGGACCGCGCCCACGCCCACCGCATGCTGCGACGCCGCATGGCCGAAGGTGTTGCCGCCGGTCGGAATCCCGAGCGCGCTGCCCGCGTCCAGGCGCAGGTAGCGGTCCGCCGCACCGGCGTTCCTGACGATCACGAGGCGGGCTCCCGCATACTCGCCGGCGCATGCGCCGGGGAAGTACTCGAACGGGTCCTGCGTGCCGTCCTGCGTGTTGGTCGAGCTGGCGATCACGTTGTCGTTCGCCCCGATCAGGAACAGGTCGTAGTCGTTGTCGGACGCGCCGAGCGGATCGGACCACTGCAGGCTCATGTAGTACCTGCCGCTGCCCACGATCCCGTTCCCCGTCGCGCCGCGGCCGAAGTCGTGGTAGGTGGCGCCGGTAGCGACCCCATCCAGGTCCAGCGCTGTCCCGGCCGCGAAGTCGCCCTCCCAGACGGAGGTCGTGCGGTGGTGGAGGTTGCCGTTGTTGCCAGCCGACGAGAAGTAGTAGCAGCCCCTGGCGGTCACCGCGCTGACCGCGCGGGCGATGACGCCGTCCTGGAGGGCCGGCGCCAGCAGGTAGCCGATGTCATCCACGATGACGTCGGCGCCGGCCGCGCAGAGGTTCTCGATGTTCTGCGCCATCTGCGCCGGCCCGCCGCCGCCGTCCGCGAAGAACAGCTCGGCGCCCGGCGCGAGATCGTGGACGATTTCCAGCATGGCCGTCCCCTCGCTGCCGTTGCTCCGGCCGCCGCAGGCCACGTCGAACGCGCCGCCCTCCTGCCCGGGCAGGATCGTGACGTGGGCCGGCACGTCGCCCGTCGCCTGCTGCGCGGCGAGCGTCTCGACGCCGTCTGAGATCACGCCGACGCCGATGCCCGCGCCGTCCACGCCGTGCGTGCCGCGCGCCGCGTCCGCGCGGTGGGCGGCGTCGCCCTCGCTCGTGTCGACCTTGTGGCTCGCGGCAGGCGCCGCGGGGTCCGCGGCGCGGGCGGCGGCCACGGGCTGCTGCGCCCGGATGCGCGGCTGGTCCGCCGTCCGGATCCACTGCACGTCGGCGCGTTCGGCGAGCGGCTCGAGGCCGGCCAGCGGCAGCCGGGCCCGGATGGCGCGGTAGCGCGGCACGCTGTTGACGACAGTGCCGCCGAGCTGTCGAATGCGCGCGAGAAGCGCCGGCGTCACGTCCGCCTGGATGTCCACCAGCACCCCCGGGGCGGCCGGCGCGGCGGCGGAGGGCGCGGCAGCCGGCGGCCGGTCTCGCGGCGACGCCTCGGCGGTGGCCGGCGCGGCCTGCGCCAGGAGGTCCGAGCCAATCTTCCGCTGGGCCGGCGTGCGCGCCGCCTTCGCCGCCAGCAACGCCGCGATCTGCGGCGCGCCCGGTTGCTCCGGGGCAGCGCCGGTACCGGCCGGCTGCGGCGGCGCGCCGCCCGCTCCCGGCGGCGGCTGGCCCGGGGCGGCAGCCGGCGCGACAGGGCGCCGGGCAACTCGTTCCTCGGGCGCGGCCTGCGGCGCAGCCGGCGGACAGCCGTCCTGCCGAACGCCGCATTCGCCGTCCGTCGCAGGGACGGGCGGCTCCTGAGCGACCCGGGCCGCGCACGCGGCCGCAACCGCCAGCGCACCGACCAGCACCATTCCTCGAACGCACCGCATGCCCATGAGTCCCCAAACCGCCCCCGGCGACGCCAACCCGCGAGGCGGTTGCCCCGAGCGCAGGCGGATTGTCCGCCGCCCGCCGCGAGCGGTTGACGCGATTCGCCGGTGTGAGCGATCATGATTCGGATCAACAGGCGGGGCAAACTGACTCCAACGATGCGGGCTGAATCGCACTCCGTCGTCCACAGCGACCCGGAAATCTCCGGAGGCACGCCCGTCTTTCGCGGCACGCGAGTGCCGGTTCAGTCTCTCTTCGACTACCTGGAAGGCGGAGAAACTCTCGACCATTTCCTTGACCAGTTCCCCTCGGTGTCGAAGGAACAGGCGCTCGCTGCGCTGGATCTGGCGCGCGATTTCGTTCTGGCCCGTGCGCGTTCTGCTTGACGAGAACCTGCCACGGGCTCTCGCGGCGGAGTTGATCGGCCACCACGTCAGCAGCGTGCAGACCGAAGGTTGGTCGGGAACGAAGAACGGCGAGTTGCTCCGGCGGGCTGGCGAGTATTTCGATGCCCTGTTGAGTATGGATCGAGGTCTCCCGCACCAGCAGAATCTGAAGGGTCTCGGCCTGCGCGTACTGATAGTCCGGGCACCGTCGAACCGCATGGTCCACCTGCGGCCACTCGTCAACAGCATCCTGCAGACGCTGGCCACGATGTCGCCCGGCCAGCTACGCGAGGTCGGAGACTGAGCAACCGTGCAGTCGGCATCCCCGGCGCCGTTCAAGAAGTGTCGGCATGACGAGCACCCAGACGCAGGCCAAGAGGATTGACGGACGAGCACGCACCATCCGCGAGCTGCTCGACAAGGCCAAGTACGCCATCGACTTCTACCAGCGTGAGTACGCGTGGCAGGAGCGACAGGTTCGCGAGCTAATCGACGGCTAAGCCTCAGCCTGCCGGAAATGCTAAAGGGCTACGTGCTTGCCAACGTTCGCCACGAGGGCGACCAGCGTGCCGTGAACGCGACCTGGAAGAAGCACATGCAGCGCCTGAAAGCGCTGGGCGAGGAAGAGGACGTCGACTTCTTCAAGAACTGGCTTCGCGCGAGGCACGCCGAGACGATTCGCCCAGGTCGCAAGGGTGCGGAAAACCGCGACTACGAACGCATCGGATCCGAATTTCACCGCTGGGTCCGCGACCATCGCGACCACCTCGGTGTCACGGACTCCGACGCCTTCGTAAAGTTCGTGGCGCGCGACTTGGACTTCTATGCCCGCCGCGCGGTCGAAGTCAGGACCGCCGCGCGGTCCCTCAGGGACGGATGGGAGTCTATCCGCTACAATGAGGACCGGGGCTTCACCCTCCAAACGCAGGCCCTCCTCGCCCCTCTCACGCCAGACGACACCGCTGAAGAGATCCGACGCAAGGTTGCCCTCGTGGCGGACTACCTCGACATTTGGCTCGCCCGGCGCGTCTGGAACTTCCGCACGATCAGCTACTCCTCGGTCAAGTACACGTTGTTCATCCTCACCAAGGAGCTGCGGGGGCGTGACGCGGCAAGCCTGTCGGAGTACCTGCGCGAGCAGCTCGACGAGCAACCCGAGAGCTTCGCCGGTCAGCCCCGCTTTCGACTGCACAACCAGAACTACCGGCAGGTGCGGCACGTCCTCGCCCGACTCACCCATTGGGTGGACACACAGTGTGGGCTGTCGTCGAGCTTCGAGGACCTAGTCTCGCAGGGCCGGGCCCGCCCCTTCGAAATCGAGCACATCTGGGCAGACCACTACGACCGCTTCAAGGAGTGCTTCCCCAATCCGACCGACTTCGAGACCGAGCACAACCACCTTGGCGGGCTGCTCCTTCTCCAGCGCGGCGTCAACCAGAGCATCGGCGACGCCACCTACGAGGACAAGCGGAATGCCTACGTCTCGAACAGCGAGAACCTGCTCGCGCGGAGCCTCCACCCGCTCGCCTACGAGAACCTGCCCAGCTTCCGCTCGCTGCGGGACCGGACCGGCTTGCCCTTCCGCGCCTACAGCTTGTTCGGCCCGGAGCAACAGGCCGAACGGCAGGAGCTGTACATCCGCATCGCGGAGTGGGTGTGGAACCCGTCCCGGCTAGACCTGGACGGAGAGAAGCCTCCCGTGCCCGAACCGATTGCCGAGCCCGAGGACGACGCGCCGGACACCGTCGACCCGCCGACCAGGCATGACGCGAGGTTCGCGTTCTGGCAGGCTCTGTTGGCCCACGCCAACGAGCAGTCAGACCTCCACGCGCGGATCTCCTCCAACCGTTTTCACTGGCTCGGCACGCGGAGGCACGGGCAGTGGTGGAACTACGTTGTCCTACAAGACGAAACCCGTGCCGAGCTGTACATCGACGCACCCGAGGCGGCGGAGAACAAGGCGCTGTTCGACGCCCTCCACGCCGAGCGGCTGGCGATCGAGGCCGACTTCGGAGGCGCGCTCTCGTGGCAGCGCCTCGACGACAAGCGTGCCTCGCGCATCAGCGTCACGGTGCCCGGCGGCTGGGCGGATGACCAGACGTGGCCCTCCGCGATCGAACAGACCGTCAGCGCCATGCAGCGGCTCTACCGGGCGCTCTCCCCCAGAGTTGCCGCAGCCGGGGGACCCTCGGACTGATGCTCGTCAAGCACGGGCTTGAACACGGAGCCAGGTCGCGATCTGTACGGGCACACCGACGCCGAAACGACGCGGATTTGCGCCGCGCCGGAACTTCCTCGCCGCGCAGTTGACGCCGTTCGCCGCTATGGGTGAATATGGGCGGGATCAGATGACTCGGCGACGACGAGCAGGGGGCGGGCGGCAGCACGGCACGTCCGAGCGGGCGCGCCGCGTGGCGCTTCGCGGCGATTTGGCTGGCAGACTCGGCTGGCAGAATCTGAGGCGTCCCTGTAAGTCATTGATTTCAAACGATAGGCGCGTAGCTCAGTTGGTTAGAGCGCCTGCTTGACATGCAGGAGGTCGGCGGTTCAAGTCCGCCCGTGCCTACCACGCCTGCCTCAACCCGAACCACCGCATGAGCCAAGTCACCGTCACGCTGCCGGATGGGTCCACGCGAGACGTGCCGGCCGGCACGGTCGTTGCCTCCGTGGCGGCCGGCATCTCGCCGCGCCTGGCGAAGCAGGCCCTGGCCGCGGTCGTCGACGGGCGGATGGTCGACCTGTCGCACAGCCTCGAGGGCGACGCGGCGGTGCGGTTCGTCACCCCCGACGCGGCCGAGGCGCTCGAGCTCTACCGCCACAGCACGGCGCATCTGCTCGCCGCGGCCGTGACGGCGCTCTTTCCGGAGGCCCAGTGCGGCATCGGGCCGCCGATCGACGACGGATTCTTCTACGACTTCGTGGTCGATCGGCCGTTCGTTCCCGACGATCTCGAGGCCATCGAGCGGAAGATGGCCGAGATCGCCGCGCAGGACCTGCGCTACGAGCGCAAGATGATGCCCAAGGAGGACGCCAAGGCGTACTTCCGCGAGCGGGGCGAGCCGCTCAAGGTCCAGCTCATCGAGGAGAAGGGCGGGCCGGTCGTCTCGTGCTACACCATCGAGGACGCGTTCATCGACTTCTGCACCGGGCCGCACGTGCCGTCCACGGGCCGGCTCAAGGCATTCAAGGTGCTCAGCAGCTCGAACGCGTACTGGAAGGGCGATGCGCGCAACCAGCCGATGCAGCGCATCTACGGCACGGCCTTCTTCAAGGCGTCCGAGCTCGGCGCGCACCTGACGCGGCTGGCGGAGGCCAGGAAGCGGGACCACCGCAAGCTGGGCCGGGAGCTGGGGCTGTTCCTGTTCCACCCGGTCGCCCCGGGGGCGCCGTTCTGGCAGGCGAAGGGCGCCACGCTCTACCGCCTGCTGGCCGACTACATGCGCGACGCGATCGCGGGCGAGGGCTACCAGGAGGTCCGCACGCCGCTCGTCTTCAACAAGACGCTCTGGGAAACCTCGGGGCACTGGGAGCACTACCGCGAGAACATGTTCCTGGTCGACTCGGACGGCGAGGCGTCCGGACTCAAGGCCATGAACTGCCCCGGCCACATGCTCCTCTTCGCGAGCGAGGTGCGGAGCTACCGCGACCTGCCGCTGCGCTACGCCGATCAGGGCGTGCTGCACCGCAACGAGGCCTCGGGGGTGCTGTCGGGCCTGACGCGGGTCCGCCAGTTCTCCCAGGACGACGCGCACTGCTTCATCACCGAGGATCAGATCGGCGCCGAGGTCGAGCGTCTGCTGCGGCTCGTCGATCGGGTCTACCGGGACTTCGGGCTCGACTACGGCATCGAGCTGTCGACGCGTCCGGAGGACCATCTGGGCAGCGTCGAGACGTGGGACCATGCGGAGTCCCAGCTCAGGGGCGCGATCGAGGCCACCGGCGAGCCGTATGCCGTTTCCGACGGCGACGGGAGCTTCTACGGGCCGAAGATCGACGTGCACGTGACCGATGCGCTGGGGCGGCGGTGGCAGTGCGCCACGATCCAGCTCGACTACCAGATGCCGCAGCGCTTCGGCCTGAAGTACGTCGGCGCGGACAACGCCGAGCACATGCCCGTCCTGATTCACCGCGCCATCTACGGCAGCTTCGAGCGCTTCATCGCGTTGCTGATCGAGCACTATGCCGGCGCGTTTCCGCTATGGCTCGCGCCGGTGCAGGCCACGGTGATCCCGATTGCGGATCGCCATGCCGAGCAGGCGGCCGCGGTGCAGCGGCAACTGACCGGGGCCGGCCTGCGGGTCGAGCTGGACGCCCGCCAGGAGAAGATCGGGTATAAGATTCGCGAGGCGCAGCTGCAGAAGGTGCCCTACATGCTGGTCGTCGGCGACCGCGAGGTGGCCGACGGCACGGTGGCGGTCAGGGCGCGCGGCGGCGGGAACCAGGGCGCGCAGGATGTCTCCGCGTTCGCCCGCGCGGCACTGGAGGAAGTGCGGCGGAAGCGATTGGCGGCGGAGTAGAATCAACCAGAAGGGAGCTCGCTATCGCTTTCGGAAGAGGACCGCGCCGGGACTTTCGTGCGAACCGCACGCGCATCAACGAACGCATTCGCGTGAGAGAGATCCGGGTGATCGACGACGCGGGCGAGCAGCTCGGCGTGATGGCCCCGCAGCAGGCCCTGGCGATTGCCCGCAGCAAGGGGCTCGACCTCGTGGAGGTCTCGCCCACGGCCCAGCCGCCCGTCTGCCGCATCACCGACTACGGCCGCTACCAGTATCAGGAGCAGAAGCGGACCCGGCAGGCGAAGAAGCATCAGAAGACGATCGAGATCAAGGAAATCAAGTTCCGGCCGAAGGTCGACGAGCACGATTACCAGTTCAAGAAGAAGCACGTGGAGCGCTTCCTCGCCCACGGCGACAAGGTCAAGGCGACCATCTTCTTTCGCGGCCGGGAAATGGCCCATCCGGAGTTCGGACGGCACATTCTCGACCGGCTCGTGGAAGAGCTGGTCGAGGTGGCCACCCAGGAGACCATGCCGCGCATGGAAGGCAACCAGATGCACACCATCCTGGCCAGCAAGACCGTCCAGCGCAAGCGGCACTAGCAGGTACCGAGATGCCGAAATTGAAGACGCACCGGGGAGCCGCGAAGCGCTTCGGCGCGACCGGGACCGGCAAGCTCCGGCGCAGCAAGGCGTTCAAGCAGCACATCCTGACCAGCAAGACCGCCAAGCGGCGGCGCGGCCTGCGCGGCACGACGATGGTGGCCGACGCGGACACGCCGCGGCTGAAGCGGATGATTCCGTACAAGTGAGGCCGGACCCGGTCCGGTGAGGGAAGCGAGACATGCCCCGAGTGAAACGCGGAAGCCTCCGGCGCGCCAAGCGGCGGCGCCTGCTGGCCAGGGCCAAGGGCTTCTATCAGACCAAGAGCAAGCTGTACCGTGCCGCCAAGGAAGCGGTCGACACGTCGCTGAGCTACGCCTTCGTCGGCCGCCGCCGCAAGAAGCGTGATTTCCGCCGCCTCTGGGTGATCCGGATCAACGCCGCCGCGCGCCTGCACGATCTGAGCTACAGCCAGTTCATGAACGGCCTGAAGCTCGCCGGCGTCGTCCTCGACCGCAAGACCCTGGCCGACTTGGCCGTGCGCGACCCCGAAGCCTTCACGCACCTGGCAGGGCGCGCCCGGGACGCGTGCGCCGCGGCGGCCGCCCCCGCGGGCTAGAAGCCCTGGTGCCCGAGGCTCCCGCCGTCGGCGAGGTGCGGGCCGCGTTCCTGGCCGAGCTCGGGCAGGCGGCCTCCCTCGAACAGATCCAGGAGGTTCGGCATCGGTACCTGGGCCGCAAGCGCGGCGCCGTCACGGCGCTGCTCAAGTCGGTGTCCCAGGCGCCGCCCGAGGCTCGTCGCGACCTCGGACAGCAGGCGAACGCGCTCAAGCGGGAGATCGAGCGGGCGCTGGCCGAGCGGAGCGTCGCCGTGGCGGCGGCGCCGGCCGGCCGGCAGCAGCCTGACGGGTCCGCGCGCGCCGGCGACGCCGCCGGGCGCGGCGAGCCGGTCGACGTCACGCTCCCCGGGCGTGACGTCCGCATCGGCAACCGCCACCCGCTGACCGTCGTCCGCGAGGAGATCGAGGCCATCTTCACCGGGCTCGGCTTCGAGATCGTCGAGGGCCCGGAGGTCGAGGACGACTACCACAACTTCGAAGCGCTCAACATGCCGCCGGAACATCCGGCGCGCGACATGCAGGACACGCTGTACCTCGAGTCGCCGCTGACGACGCCGGCCGGCCCGCCCGGCACCCTGCTGCGCACGCACACCTCGGGCATGCAGATCCGCTACATGGAGACGCACGAGCCGCCGGTGCGGATCATCGCACCCGGCCTCGTCTACCGGCGCGACACCCCCGACCTGACCCACTCGCCGATGTTCCAGCAGGTCGAGGGACTGCTGGTCGGCGAGAACGTGACGATGGCCGATCTGAAGGGCACGCTCGAGTGCTTCCTGCGCCAGCTCTTCGAGCCGGACACGCAGGTCATGTTCCGCCCGAGCTTCTTTCCGTACACGGAGCCGAGCGCGGAGGTATTCATCAGTTGCGTCTTCTGCCGCGGCGCCGGCTGCGCGGTCTGCAAGCGGACCGGCTGGCTGGAGATTCTCGGCAGCGGCATGGTGCATCCGGCCGTGCTCGAAGCCGTCGGCTACGACCCCGAGCGGCTGACCGGCTGGGCGTTCGGCGTGGGCATCGACCGCATCGCGATCCTGAAGTACCGCGTCGAGGACATCCGGGCGTTCTACGACAACGACCTGCGGCTGCTGGAGCAGTTCCCCCTGTGAGAATCCTCGTCTCGTGGCTGCGCGAGCTGGTGCCCGTGGAGGCGGGCGTCGAGGAGCTCGCCGACGCGCTCACCCGGCACGGGTTCGAGGTGTCGGCGATCGATCCGGCTCCGGCCGTGCCGGGGCGGCCGGCCGCGGCGGCGGACGCGGTGCTCGACCTCGAGATCACGACCAACCGCCCGGACTGCCTCGGCATGATCGGGATAGCCCGGGAGGTGGCGACAATCTACGCCCGTCCCCTGAGCGCGCCGGCGCTGGCCGCCGTGGTCCCGGGCAGGGAGCCGCTGCCGGTCACCATCGAGGACGACGCGCGCGACTTGTGCCCGCGTTACGCCGCCGCCGTCGCCGACGTGTCCGTGGCCGCGTCGCCCGGCTGGCTGGCCGCCCGGCTCGAGGCCGCCGGCGTGCGTCCGATCAACAACGTCGTCGACGTGACGAACTACGTGATGCTCGAGCTCGGCCACCCGCTGCACGCCTTCGACCTCGACCGGCTCGCGGGAGAGGAGCTGCGCGTGCGGCTGGCCCGGCCGGCGGAGACGGTGCGCACGCTGGACGGCGTCGAGCGCACGCTGCCCGCCGGGACGCTCGTCATCGCCGACGCCGGGCGCGCGCAGGCCGTGGCCGGCGTCATGGGCGGCGCCGACTCGGAGGTAACCGGCGCGACGAAGCGTGTAGCCCTCGAGAGCGCCTGGTTCGATCCGCTCTCGGTGCGCCGCACCAGCAAGCGGCTGGCGCTGTCGACCGACGCCTCCTACCGGTTCGAGCGCGGCGCCGACATCGAGGCGCCGGTGCGGGCGCTGCGGCGCGTGCAGGCGCTGCTGCGCGACATCGGCGCCGGCGCGCCGGCCGGCACCATCGTCGACCGCTACCCCGCTCCGCGGACGGCGGCGATCGTGATGCTGCGCCACGCCCGCATCCAGCAGGTGCTCGGCGTCGACGTCGAGGCCGGGTTCGTTGCGGCCACGCTCGAGCGACTGGGCTTCGACGCCGACCCGCTGCCGGCCGGGGACGGCGGCAGCGCGTGGCGGGTCACCGTGCCGGCGCACCGGGTCGACGTCGGCCGCGAGATCGACCTCATCGAGGAAGTGGCCCGGCATCACGGCTACGACCGCCTGCCGGCCACGTTCCCCGCGGCGGTCCGGCCGCCGGCGCCGCCGAGCGCAGCGCTCGCCCGGCGGCGGCTGCTGCGCCGCGTGCTCACCGCGAGCGGCTGCAGCGAGGCGATCACCTACGGGTTCATCGAGCAGGCCGCCGCGGCGCCGTTCGTCGACGGCTCGGACGATCTCGTCCGCATCGCCAACCCGCTGGCCGAGACGTCCGCCGTGCTCCGGCCCTCGCTCGTCCCGGGCCTGGTCGATGCGCTCATCTACAATCGCCGGCGCGCGCACCGCGACATTCGCCTGTTCGAAATCGGCCACCGCTTCACGGCCGCCCGGGGCGAGACACCCGGATTTGCCGTTGCGCTCACGGGCGCGAGCAGTCCCGAACACTGGAGCAACAGCGCCCGCTGGGGCGGGCAGGCGCCGCCCGTCGACGTCTTCGACGTCACGGGCATCGTCGGCCGCGTGTGCGCTGCATTGGGCGTGGCGGCAGCATTCGAAGCGCCCGCCGCGCCGGCGCCCGGTCACCTCGTCGCGGGCCGCACGGCCGTGGTCAGGGCCGCCGTGCCGGACACGGCAACCGCCCTGACGCTCGGCTACGCCGGCCAGCTCGCACCCGAGATCGCGGCTGCGCGCGGGTTGCCCGCGGGCGACGAGGCGGTATACGTGGCGGAGCTGGACCTCGACCTGCTGGCCCGGGCGGCGACCGACCGCCGCCGGATGGCCGCGGCCCCGCTGCCGCGCTACCCCTCCATCGTCCGCGACCTGGCGGTCATCGTCGATGCCGCCTTGCCCGCAGCCACGGTTCGTGGCACGATTCGTTCAGCGGCGCCGGAGGCGCTGCGGCAGGTGCGCGAGTTCGATCGGTACGCCGGCAAGGGCGTTCCGCAAGGCCGCGTCAGCTTGGCCTTCCGCCTGACATTTCGAGCACCCGATCGAACGTTGACGGACACCGAGGTGGAGCAGGCGATGCGCGTCATCGTGGCGCGCTTGACAGCAGAGCACGATGCGCAGCTCCGCTAGGCGCGCGCAGCGCGGCTCGGCGCGAGCAGCGTGGGGCGAAGGGGTCCCCGCAAGCGGACGCCCGGGCTTGGGGCGCAGCCCCGTCTGAAGGATGCTGACGCCGGGGGCTTGGGGCGCAGCCCCATCTTGAAGCCGCCGCGACATCAAGGGAGTTGGAGCGATGCCAGAGGAGCAGGTCGTCGAAGAGCAGGTGATGGAAGAAGAGCTGGACGAGTCGGCGGCGGTCCCCGCCCCGGACGCGGGTCCGGCGCTCGGCGGCGATCAGGTCGACCAGATCGAGCGCCTGGTCGGCAAGGTGAAGGGGCTCATCGCCCTGACGGAGCAGAACCGGGCCGATCTCGTCCGGGCCGGCGAGGAGAACGAGCAACTGCGGCTCGAGAACGAGGAGCTGCGCGCGCGGGTGAGCTCCGCCGAGGCGACCGCCGCCGAGCTCGCGACGGTGCTGGCCGAGCGGGAGCAGGTTCGCTCGCGCGTCGAGGAGCTGCTCGAGCAGCTCGAAGCGATCGACATCTAGCAGCGCGCGACAGGACTCGTGGACGATACGCCGACCGACGTGGTGAACGTCGAAATCTTCGGCCAGCAGTACCCCATCCGGAGCCAGCTGGACCAGGTCTACGTTCTGAAGCTCGCGCGGTATCTCGACCGCAAGATGCAGGCGGCCGCCGAGCAGGTCCACGGCGGCGATTCCGTGCGCGTCGCGGTGCTGGCCGCGCTGAACATCGCGGACGAGCATTTCAAGACGCTGGCGGCCCAGGAGGACAGGGAGATGGACGCGCAGCGGCTCGCGCTCGAGCTCGAGCAACTGGTCGACGACGCGCTGGGGCAGTCCTAGCCCCACGTCTTGCCACCCGCCGACGTTCGTTCTAAGATGAGGTCAGACGGAAAACGGCAAGTGTGATGCTGGCGGCAGATGCTGCCGGCCATTGAATTTGGAATACCCTGCTTTGTGCGTGATGGTCCGGGGGCTCGTTTGAGCCAACGTTGCGTCCAAGAGAGCTGCGATGCCGTGCGGTGTGCACGCCTTCGAGTGAGGAAGCCTGAAGCAACGGTTCCGTAGCAGCTCCACCCTGCCCAGGCAGGTTCATACGACCCCCCCACACGGCAACGCGGGGCTCTTCAATATCCGCGGCAGGCGAGGTCGAGCAGTGGCTGATGCCGGGCCACGACGTCGTACGCCTGGAGCGGGACTGGCCGTAGGTCCGTCGGGACGACGCGCATGGGCCAGTTCCTGTCAACCGTCGCTCCTGCCCTCCTCGCCCTTCTGACGGGCGTTGGGGTCTTCTTCGTCTGGATCGGGACCCGCAAGCGAATAGCCGCCGAAACCGTCGGCCGCGCCCGGCAGGACGCCGCGCGCATCCTGGGCGATGCGCAGCGCGACGCCGAAGCGCAGCAGAAGGAGCTCGTCCTCGCCGCCAAGGAGGAAGCGCACCGGCTCCTGCGCGACGCCGAGCAGCAGGCGCGGAAGCGGGAGGACGAGGTCGCCAACCTCGAGAACACCGTTGCCGGCCAGACCCGCGCGCTCGCCGACCGCACCGCGGAGGTCGACAAGCGCGAGCACGAGCTCGGTGGGCGGGAAGAGAAAGTCCGGCACCAGGAGCAGGAGGTCGCCGCCCAGATCGAGCGCTGCGACCAACTGGCCGCCGACCACCAGCGCGAGCTGCAGCGCGTGTCCGGCATGACCGCCGACGAGGCGAAGGACGTCCTGATACGACAGATCGAGTCCGACGCGCGGCGCGACGCGGCGAACCTGGTCAAGCGTCTCGAGCACGAGGCGCGCGAGAACGCCGACAAGAAGGCGCGGCACATCATCACCCAGGCGATCCAGCGCAGCGCCGCGGAGCAGACCATCGAGACGACCGTCTCGGTCGTCGACCTGCCGAGCGACGACCTCAAGGGGCGCATCATCGGACGCGAAGGACGGAACATCCGCGCTCTCGAGACGGCGACGGGTGTCGAGCTGATCGTCGACGACACGCCCGGCGCGATCATCCTCTCCAGCTTCGATTCCTACCGGCGAGCGATCGCCAAGCAGGCGATCGAGCAGCTCGTTGCCGACGGCCGCATCCACCCCGCGCGCATCGAGGAGGTCGTCGAGAAGGTCAGGACCGAGGTCGACGAGGCGACGCTGAAGGAAGGCGAGGCGGCGGGCTTCGAGCTCGGGCTGCATGACATGCATCCGGAGATCTACCGGATGATGGGGCGCCTCAAGTACCGGACCAGCTACGGCCAGAACATGCTGGCGCACTCCAAGGAGGTCGCGTACCTGGCCGGCGTGATGGCCCGCGAGGTGGGCCTCGACGCGCATGTCTCGATCCGCGCCGCGTTCCTGCATGACATCGGCAAGGCGATGGATCGCGAGATCGAGGGCACGCACCTGCAGATCGGCATCGAGTTCCTCAGGCAGCACGGCGAGAGCGCCGCGGTGGTCGACGCCATGGCGGCCCATCACATGGACATCGACTGGCCGTCCCTGGAAGCGATGATCGTGCAGGCGGCGGACGCGATCTCGGCCGCGCGGCCCGGGGCGCGCCGGGACATCCTCGAGTCGTACATCAAGCGCCTCGAGCAGCTCGAAGGAATCGCGGACTCGTTCAAGGGCGTCAGCAAGGCGTTCGCGCTCCAGGCCGGCCGCGAGATCCGCATCATGGTCGAGAGCGAGGAGATCTCCGACGAGGAAGCGGTCTGGCTGTCGAAGGACATCGCGAAGCGGGTCGAGAACGAGCTGGAGTACCCGGGTCAGATCAAGGTCACGGTCATCCGCGAGACGCGCGCCATAGACTACGCCCGCTAGGAAATGAAGCCTGGCGAACCCTCCCGCCAGACGGTTGCCGACCTCGGTGAACGCGCCTTGATCGCCCGCATCGAGGCTGCCGTGCCGCCAGCCCCGGCTGCGGTCGTGGTCGGCATCGGGGACGACGCCGCGGTCGTCGAGCCGGAGCGCGGCAGGCTGACCGTCGCCACGACGGATACGCTGGTCGAGGGCATCCACTTCGACCGGGCCTTCTGCTCGCCCGCCGACGCCGGCCACAAGGCGCTGGCCGTCAACCTGAGCGACCTGGCCGCCATGGGTGCGATGCCATGCCAGGCGCTGCTCTCGCTCGCCCTCCCCGCCGCCTGCCCCGTGCGTGATGTCGACGCCATGCTGCAATCGCTGCTCGCGCTGGCCGCACGTCACCGCACCGCGCTGATCGGCGGCAACATCGCCGCGTCTCCCGGTCCGCTCGTCATCGGGATCACCGCCATCGGCAACGTCGCGCGGCGGCGCGTCCTGACGCGCGGCGGCGCGCGGCCGGGCGACGTCCTGTACGTGAGCGGCCGCATCGGCGGGGCCGGCGTCGGGCTCGCCTCGCTGCGCCCCGGACCGCACCGCGCAGCGCGCGAGCCGGACGACTGCAGGCTGCGCTATCGGCGCCCCGAGCCCCGCGTCCGGCTCGGCGTCGCGCTGGGCCGCAACCGCGCGGCGCATGCGTGCATCGACCTGAGCGACGGACTTGCCGACGCCGTGCAGCAGCTCGCCGCGGCCAGCGGGACCGGCGCGCGGATCGAGGCCGACGCACTGCCGATCCATCCGGAGGCGCGGGCCTGGCTCGACGCGGCCGGCCTCGATCCGGTGGCTGCGGCATTGCAGTCCGGCGAGGACTACGAGCTTGCCTTCACCGCGCCGCCGGCGTTCCGCGGCCGCCTGCGGCACGTGCGGCGGTTGGTCGGCGACCTGCCGCTCACGCCCGTCGGCGTCATCACCCGCGAGCGGGAGATCCGGCTTGACCGGGACGGCCGGGAGGAACCGCTTGCGGGCGGCTTCGAGCACTTCGGCGTGCGGTATAGTGGCGGCTGACGTACGGTCCCGGGTGCGCCGCCCGGTAAGGATGCCGGGAGCCCTCCGGCTACCGCAGGTACCCCGCGATGGACGAGATCTCGCTGGCCGACATTGCGCGCGGGCTCGATGCGATGCTCGACCGTCAGATGACGGTCCAGGCGCGCGTCGTCGCGCACCTGGTGGCCGCGGCCGAGGCATCCGGGCACGATGCCGCGCACGTCACGGCCACCCTCGACGGCGTCGCGGCGCGCACCGCGCTCGACGAGGTCTGGATCACCGACGGGCAGGGCTTCGCCTACATCACCAACGTGCGGGGCGACGGCGGCGCGCCGGTGCCCTTCCGCTTCGACCCCGATCCCGCGGTGCAGCCACAGGCCTCTGCGTTCCACAGGCTGCTGGCGTGCGGCCCCGAAGTCGACGACGTGGTCGCCCAGCGGGCGCAGGTGCGGGAGATCGATCGCGAGGTCTACAAGTACGTCGGCGTCAACGGTGTCGACCGCCGCCGCATCGTGCAGGTCGGCAGCGCGCTCGCCTTCGAGGAGCAGGCGGCCTCGAGCAACGCCTATGCGTCGCCCGTCATGACCGCGGTGATGGCAGCGTTCGGCGAGCCGGAGCTGCTCCGCAACGCCTTCACCAGCCGGTTCGCCGAAATCAGAATCGTGCTCGAGGAAATCCTCGGCCACCAGATGATCGCGCAGGCCACGCTCGTCGACCACTTCGTCGCCGCCGCCGAGGCGGCGGGCTGGCCGGCGGAGGCCATCGACGGCGCGCTGGCGCGCAGCGCGGGCACGCCGGCGGGCGGCGAGATCCGCGTCCTGTCGCGGGCCGGCGACACCGTCTACGCCGCGCCGCCCGCGAGCCGGATGCCGCCCTCCTCCGCCGGCCTGCCGCCGGCGGAGGAGCTGGCACGGCTCGGCGACGACGCGCCGCGGGCGGCCGCCTGGCCCGCTGCGGAACGCACGGCCGGCGGCGCCTTCCACAAGCACGCCGCCGTCGCCCGGGCCCGCTCGCCGCAGATCGTGCTGGTGAGCCAGCCGCTCGACGACGCGTCGCCGGTCTCCCCCGGGTTCACCGCTGGCGCCCCGCCCGCGTCAGGCTGACGCCGGCACCGGCGGTCGCTCCCGGTCCCTCGGGGAAGCGAGCGCGGCGCGGCTTGGTAATTACGGAAAACATGCGCCATAATGTGCATCGAGTGCGAACGATAATGCAGGAGGAGTAGTTGTATGTTGCGTTGCTTCCTGATCATCGCCCTTGCCCTGCTCATAGTGCCGCCGCCGGCGAACGCCGGCGCCTTGCCGGCTCAGACCGACACGCAAGACATCCTGCCGCTCACGGACTTCTCTCCGGCGCTGCTGGGCATGTTCCGGAAGATGCTGGAGATCGAGGACGAGATTCGGAAGTTCTCCGACCAGTATGACGTCTCCTTCGATCTGGCCCGAGCCGTCTGTCTGCACGAGTCGGGCGGCAATCCCAATCTGCGCTCGGGCGCCGGTGCCCGGGGCTACTTCCAGGTCATGCCGGCAACCTTCCGCGCGCTGCGCGTCGAGACCAACATCGAGGCCGGCATCAAGTACCTGTCGGAGATGACCGAGCAGTTCGGGCGCGAGGACTATGCGCTGGCCGCCTACAACGCCGGTCCGGGCCGCGTGCGCCGCGGACGGCCGCCGCTCGAGACCCTGCAGTACGTCCTGGCCGTTGGCCAATTCAGGAACGTGCTGAAGCTCTACGAGCCCTCGATTCGCCACCACGCCGGGCAGATCGACCTGGAGTCGGTGCGCGAAGGCGACACCTGGTGGGCCATCTCGCAGCGCGTCGGCATCCCGGTGCTTCAACTGCGGATGCACAACCCGTTTCTGGCCACGCGCCCCCTGCGGGCGGGTCAGCTCATGGCCTATCCGCGGTTGCCGCGGACCGACCTGCTCGCGGGGTCCGGCGACGACCTGACGTACCGCAGCCGGCACGGCGACAACTACCTGCACCTCGCCTTCATTCTGGACATCGAGCTCGACGAGTTCCGGGCCGCCAACGAGCTGTGGCGCCTGCAGACACTCCCGGCCGGGCAGCTCCTGCGCGTGCCGCTGGGCTGGCAGGGCCGTCACGACGAGCACCGGGTCGAGCCGGGCGAGGACCTCGCGGCGGTCGCCGCGGCCTACCGCTCGACACCCTGGCGCATCATCCGCGACAACGGGCTGTTCGAGGACGAGCGGCTCGAGCCCGGCACCGTGCTGAAGGTCCGGGCCCAGCGCGGCGGGCGGCAGGCGGCGGAGGCCGCGCCGGCCCCTGCACCCGCACCGGCCGCGCCCACGCACGTCACGCATCGGGTGGCGCGCGGCGATACGCTGGGCAGGCTGGCGCGACGCTACGGCACGACCATCCGTGCCATCCAGGCGGCCAATGACATGGGCCGCCGCACGGTCATCCGCGTCGGGCAGCGCCTGCGGATTCCGTCGAGCTGAGGTCTACCGGCACGGAAACGCGTCGACGAAGGCGCGGAGGATCAATACCGTGTCCCACATCGTCAGCTCGGCCGGGTTGTCCTTGAGATAGGCATCGACTATCCGCGCCATCCCGCCGGCGCTGATCGTTTCGGTGGCGCAGAACGCCTCGCGGCCGCCGAAGTCGTCCACCATGATCATGTGGGTGTGCCAGACGGCCGTGACCAGGCCGAGGCACTGGCCCATGTCGCTGCCGCGCTCCATCTCGTCGCGGTCCGGGTCCACGGGGCCGCCATCGGCCTGATTGAGCGCCGCGCCGCACTCGCGCGCCAGGGCGTTGCCGTCGTTGACGTTGGGGATGGGCCGCTGGGCTGCCGCGGGTACGGCCGCAACGCTCAGCAACGCGACGCCGGCGACGATTGCTCTGGTGCATCCCATCGCGTTCCCCCTAGTAGTTGTCCAGGCCTTCCGTCAGCTCGATGTTGATGCCCCACGGATCGGTGAGGAAAGCGATGGCGATGTTCAACTCGTCGATGCGGGTATAGGGCCGGTCGAGCGTGATGCCCTGCGCCTCGAGCCGCTCGCAGAATGCCTCGAGACCCGCCACCTCGAAGCCGATGTGGTCGTAGCTCCGGCCGCGGATGGGAGCCACCTCGCCGTCCGCCTCCGAGAAACGGATGTTGACGCCCGGCAGGTCGGCCACCTTGAAGCGCCCGTTCATGCCGGGCACGGCGCCGAAGGTCTGCACGTACCAGTCGCGCATCGCGTCGACGTCGCTCGTGAAGAAGTGGAGGTGGTGGTTGCGGATGGGCTCGCTCTGGCCCCGGTTCTCGACCAGCTCCACCTTCACATCGTCCGGCGCCATGACGTAGGCGATGCACGTGTTCTGGCTCTCGGAGCAGATCATGCCGTCCTGCACATCGGCGTTCGGCCGCTCCTGCGCGGTGATGACCGGGTAGCCGGCAGCCTCCACCCTGTCGAGCACGGCGCGCGTGTCCGGCACCCACATGCCGATGTGGTTCAGCGCCGAGCCGATGGTGCCGCCCGTCGGCTCGCGGTCCGTCAGGAAGACCAGCGCGTCGGGAAACTTGAAGACGTGGACGTCGCGCCACGGCGTCGGGACGCCGCCCAGCGTGTCGCGCCAGAACCGCTCGTGGGCCGCGCGGTCGGTCACGTTCAGATGATGGTGCCCGTGCACGACCGGACCTTCACTGGCCCACGAGGACTGCGCGGAAGCCGGCCGAGCAGCAGTCAGCAGCACCATCGCGGCCACCAACAACGCGCCCCGTCCACATGCCTTCATCGTTGCCCCCTTCGCGCGGCGGCGCGCTCCCGGCCGCCGATCGGGAATGCCGAGTATAGCAGCCCGGCTTCCTCTAGATGGGGCTGCGCCCCAAGCCCCCGGCGTCCGTTTGCGGGGAC
>CAZMWA010000043.1:0-5002 GCA_964569405.1 uncultured Vicinamibacteraceae bacterium
GAACAACACGCTGGTGCACGGCGCCTTCGTCCTCGACGAGGACGCGGCGCGCATCTTCTATCGCGACACCCTGCAGCTCGCCAACCTCGACGTGAACGAGCTGGAAGGCTCCATCGACGCCCTCTCGCTGGCAATGGCGGAGTACGGCGCGGAGCTGCTCGGCTACCTGAAGCGCTAGCGACCGAAGGAGAACGACGATGGCCAGTATCTTTCGCAGGATGTTCAGGGTCGCCGAGTCGAACGCGCACGCGGCGCTCGACCACCTGGAAGACCCCATCAAGATGACCGAGCAGGGCATCCGGGACCTCAAGAAGAACCTGCAGGCGGCGATGGTGAGCCTGGCGCAGGTCAAGTCGCTCGCCATCCGCCTGCAGAAGGAGGCGGGCGACCACAAGAAGCGCGCGGCGGACTACGAGCGCAAGGCGATGCTGCTGCTCAGGCGCGTCGAGGCGGGCGAGATGGCGGCCGGCGAGGCCGAGCGTCTGGCGACCGCGGCGCTCGAGAAGAAGGAGGACGCGGTGCAACAGGCCGCCCGGGTGGACGCCGACCACCAGACGCAGCAGCGGATGGCCGACCAGCTCCAGGCCAAGGTGGCGGACGTCAAGCGGCAGATCAACAAGTACCAGAACGAGCTCGTCACCCTGCGGGCCCGCGCCCGCACCGCGTCGTCGATGCGCAAGATCAACCAGCAGCTCGCGGGCGCCGACGCCAGCGGCACCATCGCCATGCTCGAGAAGATGAAGGCCAGGGTGCAGGAGGAGGAATCGCTGGCCGAGGCCTACGACGAGCTGGCCGACGTCGGCGGCACGATCGACGCCGACATCGACAAGGCGCTCGCCGCGCCGTCCGCCAGCGCCGGCGCCGACGCGCTGGCGGATCTCAAGAAGAAGATGGGCCTGGCGGGCGCGTAGCCGCGGCCGCCGCCCGGCGGGGTCAGAGCGAGCTCGAGAACGCGTGGTCGAGCTCGCGCATGACCGCCTCGGCCGCCCGCACGCCGTGGTATTGCGCCTCCTCGAAGAGCGACATCCCGCTCATGTCGGAGTGGGCGAAGCGGACCGGGCCGTGGGGGGCGGCCGCCCGGCGGCGCGCGGCGCCCCACACGAAGCCGGGCACCGGACGGATCATGGCGTGGCCCCACAGCATGATGTCGGCGTGCGTCACGTTCGACTCGATGCCCGGATGGGCCCGCCCGAGATCGGCCAGGATCAGCGACACCCAGTCGCGCCATTCGCGCTCCAGCATCCAGGCCCGGGCCGCCGCCGGGTCCGGGCCGGTCAGCGGCAGGTAGTAGGTCAGGACGCTGCGCCCGGTCGTCATCCGCAGGTTCTGGTGGGTCGCCACCACGTAGCCGAGCGACGGGCTGGCGTGGAGGACGTTGTCCCAGGCCGCGCCCGCGGGCAGGCGGTCGACCGTGAGGTTCGCCACCAGCCACGGTGCGTAGGTGAACGCCTCGAGGCCGGCCGGCGCGTAGCCGTCGATGACGCGCGGCGCCGTGAAGCGCGGCAGCGCGTAGATGCAGCGGCGCGCCCGGAACCGGACGGGGCTCTCGTCGCGGGTGTCCAGCGCGTCCACCTCGACACCGCCGCTCGGCACGCCGTCGGGCCCCGCAACGCCGGGGGCCGGCGCCCGGGCCGGCGCTGCTCCGGCAGGCCGTACGCGGTAGACCAGCATGCCGGTGCGGACCCGCCCGGCCGTGCGCTCCACGAAGTGCCGCACGATGCGGCCGTTGCCCTCCGGCCAGGTGAGGTACTGGACGTCCGGCGCTCGCGAGCAGAAGTAGTGCCACCCCGCCCAGGCCGAGGTCGTCTCGAGCGTGCACCCGTAGTCGTCCCGGCAGCAGTGGTCGACGTACCATCGCAGCCGCGGCGAGGACCAGCCGGCGCGGTCGAAGTAGTCGCGCATCGACATCCGGTCGAGCGCCGCGATCTCCGGGTCGCTCGTGCCCGCGGCGGCCGGCAGGGCGAACGCCCGCCGGCCCCGGGCGTCCCGATAGTCGCGGTACCGCCGCGCCTGCGCCTCGAACGCGGCCAGCGCCGCCGCGCCGCCCGGCTCGTCCGGGTCGCGGACGTCCCGCGCCGACAGCCCCCGCCGCCAGCGGCCGTCGATGAAGACGCGTTCCTGCGGGGCGTGGCAGAGGTGCCGCGGATCGTAGACGGGCTCGCCGTCCGGCCCGTGGTCCCGGATCAGGCCCAGCTCCTGCACCAGCTCGCGGACCGCGGTCGACTCGGCGGTCGGGGTCGGCAGGTAGTGGGCGCCCCACGGATAGGCGGACACGGCGTTCTCGCCCCAGCGCGCGTTGCCCCCAGGCTCGGGCTCGAGCTCCAGCACGACGAAGTCGCGAAAGCCGCTGCCGGCGAGCTTCCAGGCCGCCGACAGCCCGGCGATGCCGCCGCCCGCGATCACCACCGCCACGTCGCGGGTCCGTTGCGGCTCGGGGAAGGCGCCGTCGCGCAGCCGATGGCCAATCCCGTGCGAGGCGCCCACGATGGACCCGCCGATGCGGCCGGCATCGAGCGCCCGGCCCGCGTCGGGCAGCGCCCCGGGTCGGCAGCCGAGGGCCAGGGCGGCGGCCGCGCCGGGACCGATGCGCAGGAGATCCCGCCGCGACAGCCGGCCGTTGTGGCCGCGCGCGGATGCGGACCGCGGCTTCATCTACGGCAGCCCCCGCCTGTACTGCGCCCACCCGGCGGCGTGGTACTGGACCAGAATCTGATTGTTCAGGTGGTTCACCTCGACCGGCACCGGGGCCATGTCCGCCGGAAACTCGAACAGCGCCGCCGCGATTGCCGGCGTGAGGAAGCGCAGCCCCGGCGGGAACGCGCCGGGCTCGGGCAGCGGCGCATGCGACGCCAGCACGAAGCCCCACTCACCGAAGGTGGGTACCGGCGCATGGTAGGGCCTGGCGTGCAGCCCCGCGGCGCGCACCGTCTCCACGATGCACCAGAACGCCTGCCGGGACACCAGGGGCGAGGTGCTCTGGAGCGCCGCCGCGCCGCCCGGGCGCAGGCGCTCCCGGAGGCGCCGGTAGAAGGTGGTGGTGTAGAGCTTGCCGAGCGAGTAGTTGCGGGGGTCGGGGAAGTCGACCACGATGAAGTCGTAGCGGGTCGCGGTCGATTCCAGCCAGACGAACGCGTCGGCGTTGACGACCTCGACCCGCGGCGAGCGCAGCGCGTTGCCGTTGAGGGCGGCGAAGGCCTCGTGGTCGCGGAAGATGGCCGTCATCAGCGGATCGAGGTCGACCAGCGTGATCGCCTCGACGCCGGCCACCTTCAGGATCTCGCGGACCGCCATCCCGTCGCCGCCGCCGAGCACCAGGACGCGCCGCGGCGTTGGGACCGAGGCCAGCCCGGGGTGCACGAGCGCCTCGTGATAGCGGTACTCGTCCAGGGACGAGAACTGCAGGTTGCCGTCGAGGAACAGCCGGACGCCGCCCTCGCCCCGCGTCAGCACGACGCGCTGATAGGGCGACAGACGCGACAGCACCACCGGGTCGTCGTAGAGCCGCCGCTCCGACCAGTCCATGAGGTCGTCGGAGAGCACCGCGCCCGCCACGAGCACGCCCAGCGCGGCGTACGCCTGCGCCGTGAGCCGCGGCCGCCGGTGCTGCTCGCGGAAGACGTGGCAGGTCCAGACGGCGACCAGCACGTTGAGCCCGCCGAAGACGAAGGACGAGCGCATCAGTCCCACCTGCGGCACGAGCCACAGCGGAAACACCAGCGACGCGGCAAGCGCGCCCAGGTAGTCGAGCGACAGCACCCTCGAGACCAGGTCGTGCAGCGGGAACTCGTCCTTCAGGATGCGGATCAGGAACGGGATCTCCAGGCCGACCAGCACGCCGGTGGCGGTGACCCAGCCGTAGAGCACGACCCGGAAGGCGCCGACCTCGCCGAACGCGAAGAAGAGCACCGGCGACGACAGGCCGCCGACGAGGCCCACGAGGATCTCGACCTCGATGAAGCGGACGAGCAGGTCCCGCCGGAAGTAGCGCGACAGGTACGATCCCACCCCCATCGAGAACAGGTAGACGCCGATGACCGTCGAGAACTGCGTGACGCTGTCGCCCAGCAGGTAGCTGGCGATGGTGCCCGCCAGCAGCTCGTAGATGAGTCCGCAGGTGGCGATGGTGAAGACCGCGATGAGGAGGACGCCGGTCGGGGCGTCCACGCGGCCGGTCGACTCGCCGGGGCGCTCGTCCATGGGGTGCCTTTTGACTCCGGGCCGCCGGTCCGGTGATCCTTGACGGATGGCCGCCCGCCCGGTTCAGGATATCGCCGCGGCGCACAGCGTGGCGACGCTGCGCTATTTTCTGCTCGCGGGGCGCGCCCGGCTGGAGCCGTTGCGCGTGCTCGACTCCCGCCGGGTGCCGTGGGGGCGCGGCACGGTCACGTTCTGCGCGCTCGGCACGAGCCACGCCGTGCTGGTCGAGCGCGCGGGCGCCGCGCTGACGGAGCTGCTGACCTGCGCGTCCGGCGATCCGCAGGCGCGGGTCGTCCGCCAGCGGGCTGCCAGCTCGGACTGGTCCCTGTCGTGCACCGTCGACGGGCTGCGGTGCGATTGCCGGCTCTCGCGCCTCGAGCTCGACGGGCGGCCGCGGTTGCGCGGCGGGTTTCGCGCGGCGGACCGGCTGGTCTTCGGCTACGGCGCGGAAGGCGGGAGCGAGGAGCCGATGACCCACATCGGGTGGCGGACCGCCGACCGTACGCTCGCGGTGGAGACCCTCCACACCTACCCCCACGAGGCCCGCGGGGTGCGGAGCGAGAGCGTCTTCCGGATCCTGTAGGACCGGGCGCCGGCGCGACACGGCGACCCTGCGCCCGGCCCCAACTAACGCCCGCCGGCAACCGCGTCCCGGAGCGCGAACACGTACAGCGCGTTGCCCGTCCGCGGGTGGCGCACGTCCGGCGCCAGCGCGCGCGGGGCCAGCCGCGGGCTGCCGCCGCCGAGGCCCGTCGACACCGCGACGTACTGCCGGCCGTCGACCGCGAACGAGATCGGGAAGCCC
>CAZMWA010000044.1:0-5764 GCA_964569405.1 uncultured Vicinamibacteraceae bacterium
GGCCCTGCTGGCGCGGCCCGCGACGTTCGTCCGGACGCTGACGACCCGGCTGGCGACCTACGCGCTCGGCCGGGGCCTGGCGCATCACGACGCGCCGGCCGTCCGCGCCATCATGGCGGCGGCGGCAGACAGCGGCTACACGTTCTCGTCGCTCGTGCTGGGCATCGTCGAGAGCGTGCCGTTCCGGATGCGCGAGGCGGCGGAAGAGACCGGGCAAGGAGAGAATCGATGATCGTTACCGGGATGTCGCTGCCGCGTCGCACGTTCCTGCGCGGCGTGGGCGCCGCGCTCGCGTTGCCCTTCCTCGACGCGATGGTGCCCGCGCTGTCGGCCGCCGCGCGCACGGCGGCTCCCGCGCGCCGGCTCGGGTTCGTGTACGTGCCGAACGGCGTCAACTGGATGCGGTGGACGCCCGAGCAGGCGGGCGCGGGGTTCGAGCTGTCGCCGTCGCTGCTGCCCCTCGAGCCGTTCCGCGAGCGCCTGGTGGTGGTCTCCGAGCTGCGCTCGCGGCCGGCCGAGGCGCTCGGCGACGGCAGCGGCGATCACGCGCGGTCGTCCGGGGCCTGGCTGACCGGCGCCCATCCGAAGAAGACCGAGGGCGGGGACTACCGCGCCGGCAAGACGGTGGACCAGTTCGCGGCGGACGAGCTGGGCGCCGACACGCAGTTTCCGTCGCTGCAACTGGCGATCGACGACGTCGGCATGCTCGGCGGCTGCGAGCCGGGCTACGCCTGCGCCTACCAGAACACGCTGTCGTGGCGCACGCCCACGACGCCGATGCCCATGCTGACCAATCCGCGCGTGGTCTTCGAGCGCCTGCTCGGCGGCGACGCGCGGACGCCGGAGGAGCGCCGGGCGCTCGCGCAGTCGCAGGCCAGCATCCTCGACTCCATCCTGCAGGAGACGCAGCGGCTCCGGCGGCGGCTGGGCGGCGCGGACCGCCTCCGGCTCGACGGCTACCTGGCCGGCATCCGCGAGCTCGAGGCGCGCATCGCGAAGCTGGAGCGGCAGGGCGATCTGGCGCTCTCGCCGGCGGACCTGCCGGCCGGGATACCGGACTCTTTCGAAGAGCACGTGAAGCTGATGTTCGACCTGCAGGTGCTGGCCTACCAAGCCGACCTCAGCCGCGTCGTCACGTTCATGATGTCGCGCGAGGCCACGCAGCGGACGTACGCCCAGCTCGGCATTGCCGACCCGCACCACGGGCTGTCGCACCACGCCTACGATCCGGTGAAGCTCGCGAAGCTCGCGCGGATCGACACCTATCACGTGACGCTGTTCGGCTACTACCTGGACCGGCTGCGCGCCGTCGAGGACGGCGACGGGTCGCTGCTCGACCACATGCTGATCCTGTACGGCTCGTGCATGTGCGACGGCCAGATCCACAGCCACTCCAGGCTGCCCACGCTGGTGGCCGGGGGCGGCGGCGGCCGCGTGCGGGGCGGCCGGCACATCGTCTGCGCGGAGGACACGCCGCTGACCAACCTGCAGCTCAGCCTGCTGGAGAAGGTCGACGTGCCGCTCGACCGCTTCGGCGACAGCACCGGCCGGGTGGCGGAGCTGTAGCGCCGGCACGGGAGTGGTCATGCGGACACGCGACCGGCTGCGGCTGCTGCTCGTCCCCGTCCTCGCCGCGCTGAGCCTGGGCGCGGCCGCCGCTGCGGGCTACGGCGACGCGCCGGTGGCGCGGGCGGTCGAGGACCGCGATCATGCGCGCCTGCGGGCGCTGCTCGCGCGCGGGGCGGACGTCGACGCCCCGGGGCCCGACGGCACGACCGCGCTGCACTGGGCGGTGCATTGGAACGACGCGGAGACGGCGGGCCTGCTCGTGCGCGCCGGCGCCGACGTGGATGCCGCCAACCGCTACGGCGCCACGCCGCTGTGGCTGGCCGCCGAGCGGGCCGCGGCCGAGCTGGTCGGCCTGCTCCTGGATGCCGGCGCGGGGGAGTCGCCGCTGATGGCGGCGGCGCGCGCCGGCGGCGTGGCCGCCGTGAGCCGGCTCCTGGCGCACGGGGCCGACGTCGACGCGCGGGACGGCTGGCGCGGGCAGACGGCGCTGATGATGGCGGCCGGCAACCACGAGCCGCATGCCGGCGTCGTGCGCGTCCTGCTGGCGCACGGCGCGGACGTCCACGCGCGCTCGCGGTCCATCGAGGAGGCCCCGTTCGCCGGCGGCGGCCTGCGCCCCATCGGCGGGCTGACGGCGCTGCACTTCGCCGTACGCCAGAACGACGCCGCGTCGGCGGGGATGCTGCTCGGAGCGGGCGCCGGGGTCGACGAGCGGGCGCCGGGCGGCATCACGCCGCTGCGCATGGCCATCGACCACGGCTACCACGACCTCACCGGCCTGCTGCTCGACGGCGGCGCCGACCCGAACGGCGCCGACGACGCGGGGTTCACGCCGCTGCACGCCGCGGTCCGCAAGCGGGCCGGGGGCAACCCGGAGCGCGGCGACCGGCGCGCCGGGGCGGGCGGCGGCCGCTCGATCGCGCTGCTGCGGGACCTGCTGGCGCGCGGCGCCGACCCGAACGCCCGGCTGCCGCTGAAGCGCCTGCCGCCCAACTTCAACCCCGACGGCTACCCGCAGGTGAACAACGTGCAGTACGCCGGCGCGACGCCGCTGTGGATCGCCGCGCACCTCGCCGACCTGGAGGCGTTGCGCATCCTCGAGGCGGCCGGCGCCGACCCGCTCGTCGCGTCCATCGAGAACACCACGGCGCTGATGGTGGCGGCCGGTCTCGGCTATGCCACCCGCGGCCCGACGGCGCGCCTGGGCGGCCGCCGGGACGACACCGAGGAGGCGGTGCTGGCGGTCCTCGAGCAGCTCGTCGCCTGGGGCCACGACGTCGACGCGGTCAACGACAACGGCCAGACGGCGTTGCACGGCGCGGTGGCCGCGGCCGACCCGGCCGTGGTGCGGTTCCTGGCTGACCGCGGGGCGCGGCTGGACCGCGAGGACAGCATCGGCCGCACGCCGCTCGTCATGGCGCAGGAGCACACGACCGACAAGTACCGCACGAGCCAGGCCCTGATCCCGGCCGACGTGGAGAAGACCTACGCGCTGCTGCGCGACCTGGAGAGCGCTGCCCGCGCCAGCCGGCGGTCCGGCGCATAAGGAGAGTCGCCAATGTCGTCACGCCGTCCCGGTTCCGGGATTGCCGTCCTCGCTACGGCCCTGGCCGTGCTGGTGCTCGCGGCCGCGCACGGCGCGGCGCAGCCGGGCCCGACCCGCCTCAACCGCATGATCGAGCGCCTGGCCGCGGGCGAGGTGGTGTTCGGCGCGAGCACGACCAACCTGTCGCTCGACAACGCGCAGGCGCTGGCGACCTCCGGCCTGGACTACGTCTACGTCGACTACGAGCACGGGCCGATGAACTTCGAGACGCTGCGCACCTTCCTGGTCGGCATGATCGACAAGGCCGCGGCGGTGAGCAAGGGCAGCCCGCAGCCGAACGTGACGCCGCTGGCCCGCTTCGCCCCCTACGGCCGCGAGCAGGCGGAGTGGGCGGCCAAGCAGGGGCTCGACCTCGGCCTGATGGGCGTCATCTTCCCCAGTGTGGAGACCCGCCGGCAGGTGCTGGACGCCGTCCGGCTCATGCGCTATCCGCCGCGCCCCGACTCGCCGTATCCCGAGCCCGCCGGCCGGCGCGGGGTGGGCGCGCGCGTGGCCCAGTGGTTCTGGGGGGTCACGGGGGCCGAGTACGTGCGGCGCGCGGACGTCTGGCCGCTCAACCCCGACGGCGACCTGATCGTGGTGCTGCTGATCGAGTCGGCGGAGGCGGTGCGCAACATCGACGAGTTGCTGTCGGTGCCCGGCGTCGGCGGCGTCCTGATCGGCCCGAGCGACCTCTCGAACTCGCTGGGCGTCGCGCGGGGCTCCGCCGAGACCGAGGCCGCCATCCAGACGATCCTCCGCGCCTGCCTGGCCCACGACGTGCCGTGCGGCATCACGGCGGGCGCCGACCAGATCGCCCGCCGCATCGAGGAGGGCTTCCGGATTCTGGGCACGGGCGGCCTGCCGGGCGGGCTCACGGCCAGCGCGGCGGCCGCGCTGGCGGCCGGCCGCGAGGCCCTCGGGCAGGCGTCCGCGCCGTAGGCCGGGCGCGGGCGCTGGAGGCTGGCTTGGACAGCAATTTCGGCGGCGGCCGACGATTGGAGAACCGGCCCGCGGAGCGCGCGGTGCGTGCCGGCGCCCGTCGCGCACTGCTCGTTCTCGGTGTCGCCGCCGCGGCCGCCGGCGCCGGCCTCACCGTCGCGGTCTCGGGCGCCGGCCTCGTTGTCGCCGCGGGGGCCGGGCAGGACGGGGCGCCCGCGGCGCCCGAGTGGCCGGGCTGGGGCGGGCCGCGGCGCAACTTCACGAGCGACGCCGTGGGGCTCGCGAGCTCCTGGCCGGAGGACGGGCCGGCGCGGCTGTGGAGCCGCCCGCTGGGCGGCGGCCACTCCAGCATCCTCGTCGATCGCGGCCGCCTGTTCACCCAGTACCGCCCGCCGGACGGCAGCGAGCCGGACGCCTGGCGCGAGCAGGAAGTCGTCGTCGCGCTCGACGCGGCGACCGGCCGCACGCTCTGGGAGCACCGCTACCCGGCCCCGCTCGACGGCCTCGACGTCCCGCTGGGCGTGGGCCCGCACGCGACGCCGCTGATCGTCGGTGAGCGCCTGTTCGCCACCGGCACCAACAAGCAGCTCCTCGCGCTGGACAAGGCGACCGGCGAGGTGCTCTGGTCGCACGACCTCGTCCGCGACTTCGGCGCGCCGCCGCACTACCGGATCATGCCGCGCAGGCCGGGCTACAGTTGCAGCCTGCTGGCCTACGGGGACCTGATCATCGCCACGGCGGGCGGCCCCGGCCAGGCGGTCATGGCGTTCCACCAGGACGACGGCCGCGTCGCGTGGCGCAGCGGCGACTTCGCCATCGCCCCCGCCTCGCCGATCCTCATCACGGTCGAGGGGCGCGAGCAGGTCGTCGTGTTCGCGAGCGACCGCGTCGTGGGGCTCGATCCGGCCAGCGGGACCCAGCTCTGGAGCCATCCACATCAACGGCGGCTGGACGCCAACATCAGCACGCCGGTGTGGAGCGACGACAACCTGCTCTTCCTGTCGTCGGCCCACGACGGCGGCACCCGCGTGCTGGAGGTGACCGGGTCGGGCGTGCGGGAGCGGTGGTTCACCATGGCCATGCGCGTGTACTACGGCACGGCCATGCGGATCGGCGACCTCTACTACGGCAGCAGCGGCGACGTCGGGCCGGCGTTCCTGACCGCCATCGACGCGCACAGCGGCGAGGTGGCGTGGCGCGACCGCACCTTCGAACGGAGCACCCTCCTGCACGCGGACGGCAAGCTGATCATCCTCGACGAGGACGGCATGCTGGGACTGGCCACGGTCTCGCGCCGGGGCCTGCGCGTGCTGGCGCGGGCGCCCGTCCTCACCACCACGGCCTGGACGGTGCCCACGCTCGCCGGCACGAAGCTGTACCTGCGCGACCGCGCGGACATCGTGGCCATCGAGCTGGGCGCCCCGTAGGTCCGCGCCGCCGCCTCTGCCGGCCGGAGGAGGCGTTCCTCGGACACGACCCCTCGTGCAGCGCTGCTCCGTGCACGCGACACCGCTCAGCTTGCCGTCGCCGGGATGACCCCGCATGCCACCCGGGCGCCGCCGCCCCCGAGCGGTGCGGGCATGTCCGAGTAGTTGTCGCCGCCGGCATGGACCATCAGCGAACGACCCACAACGTCGCTGACGCGAACTCGCCGCGCCACGACCGGAA
>CAZMWA010000045.1:0-25147 GCA_964569405.1 uncultured Vicinamibacteraceae bacterium
CCCGTGGCCGCCCGCCCGCAGGTAGTCGCCGATGATCGTCTCCGAGTGCCCCTTGGTGTACGCGTTCGCGGTGTCGATGAAGTTGCCGCCGCGCTCGAAGTACCTGGAAAGGATCGCTTCCGAGGTAGCGACGTCCGAGCCCCAGCCCCAGTCCTCGCCGAACGTCATCGCGCCGAGACAGAAGGGGCTGACCCGCAGCCCGGAATCACCGAGTGTCACGTAGTGGTCGAGTGCCATCCGGCGAGTGTACCGTCATGCGAAAACGCGCGTGGTAGGCTGAATTCGAGGATGCGACGCACGCTGCTGCTCTCGTCGTGGCTGCCGATCGGGGTGGTCGTCCTGGCGGCGCTCAGATTCGGCATCGGCCCCGGCCTCCCGTCGGAGCCGCTCCCAGTTCTCGTCACGGCGCTGCCGGCGATGGCGGCGGGGCTGGTCGTTACCTGGCCGGGCGGCATCCCGCTGACGCTCGCCCTGCGGCGGATCTATCCCCGCTCCCCCCCGCTCGCGTTCGCGTGCGCGGCGGTGCTCTGTCCGCTCTCGGCGGCCGCGGTCACCGTCGGTGGCCTGCTCGGTCCGATCGGCATCTGGGCCTATGCCGCCATCGTCTCGCTCCCGGCCTGGCTGGCGCTCGGGCTGCTCGTCGGCATCGCGCGTCTACGCGCAGGGCGGCCGGCGTCATGAGTCGGGGGAGGCCACCGCGACGTCTCGCCACGGCCTCCCGGCGGGCGCGCGGCCGTGCGGTTCTGGTCGCGACGGCCATCACCGCGGCGTGGGGCCTCCAGCCGCTGGCGGCCGGCGGCGGCACCCCCGCCGGCGGCGGCGAGCTGACGACCGCGGCGGCGCAGCGGCGCCGGGCGCCGTTCGACGCGCAGCAGCGGCCGCCCGGCGACCCGGAGCTGATTGCCCGCGGCCAGGCGCTGTACGGCATCCACTGCCGCGGCTGCCACGGCATCGACCTCCGCGGCGGCGACCTCGGCGGCCCGAACCTGCTCCGCTCCCGGCTCGTGCTGCGCGACCGCGCGGGCGAGCTGATCTGGCCGGTGCTCCGGGACGGGCAGTCGACGCCGGGCGGCTCCTCGATGCCGCCGCAGGCGCTCTCGGAGGTTGACGCGCGGGCCGTGGCCGAGTACCTGCACAGCATCCTCGCCCGGGCGACGCCGCAGGGAGGCCCGCCCCGGGGACCGGAGCTCGAGCTGGACATCGTCGTGGGAGACGCGGCGGCCGGACGCGAGTACTTCGCCGCCAACTGCGCCTCGTGCCACTCGGCCACGGGCGACCTGGCCGGCATCGCCGCGCGGATTCCGGAGCCGATGGCGCTGCAGAACACGTGGGTCCGCGGGCACCGGCGGGGCGCGGCCCGGCCGCCCGTCGCGGTCACGGTGACGCCGCCTTCCGGCGCGCGCGTCGCGGGGACGCTCGTCCGCCTCGACGACTTCATCGTCGCGCTGACCACCGCCGACGGCCGGCAGCGCTCGTTCAGCCGCCGGGGGCGCACCGCGCCGCGCGTGGACATCGACGACCCGCTGGCCCGCCACACCGAGCTCCTCGGCCTGTACACCGACGAGAACATCCACGACGTCACCGCCTACCTGGTCACGCTGCGATGACGCGCACAGCCCCGCTTCCGCGTCCAGGCGTCCGTGGTGAGCGCAGCGGGGCCTCCTGCCGCGGGCTCCTGATGCTCGCCGCCGCGGCAGCGGTGATGACCGGCCTGCCCGCCCTTCTCGGCGCGCAGGAGCCCGGCGGCCTGGACCCTGCCGCACTCCTCGAGCCGCTCGGGGACTCGTGGCCGACCTACTCCGGCGATTACACGGGCCGGCGCTACAGCCCGCTGACGCAGGTAACGACCGAGACCGTGAAGCACCTGTCGCTGGCGTGGACCCGCGAGCTCGACACCGGCACGCCGCCGCTGGAAGGTCCCGGCGCCCCGACGTTCGTCGGCGGCGAGGGCACCGGCGACTTCGCCATCGGGCGCCAACGCCTCAAGGGAGCAATCCTGGCCGTCGACGACGTGCTGTACGTGACGGCGCCCGACCACGTCTGGGCGCTCGACGCGCGCGACGGCAGCGAGCGGTGGCACTACTTCTGGAAGACGCGGGGCAGCATCCACATCGGCAACCGGGGCGCGGCGCTGTGGCGCAACGCGCTCTTCTTCGAGACGCCCGACAACTACCTCGTCTCGCTCGACGCGCGCACCGGCGCGGAGCGCTGGCACGTGGAGATCGCCACGTTCGAGGACCAGTACTTCTCGACGATGGCGCCCATCGTGGTGGGCGACCACGTCCTGGTCGGCACCGGCAACGACCTCGACGCGCCCGGCTTCCTGCAGTCGTTCGACCCGCAGACCGGCGAGCGCCGGTGGATCTTCCACACCGTGCCGATGACGCCCGACTCGCCCGGGCTCGACACCTGGCCGAACCTCGACGCGGCCCGCCACGGCGGCGGCCAGGTCTGGGTGCCGGGCGTCTACGACCCGGAGACCAACTACTACATCTTCGGCACCGGCAATCCGACGCCGGGCTACACCGGCGTGGCGCGCCCGGGCGACAACCTGTTCACCTGCACGCTCATCGCGGTGGACGTCGACAGCGGCGAGATGGCGTGGTACTTCCAGACGTCGCCGCACGACACGCACGACTGGGATTCGGCGCAGACGCCCATCCTCATCGACGGCGTGCTCGACGGCGAGCCGCGCAAGCTGGTCTCGACCGCGGCGCGCAACGGCTACTTCTTCACCGTCGACCGGGTCAGCGGGGAGCACATCGTCACGCGCCGCTACGGCGCCACGGCCAACTGGGCGAGCCGCATCCGGCCGACCGGCGAGCCCGAGCCCTCGCCCGCGAAGGAGGCAACCATCCCGGGCTCGCTCGTCTCGCCCGTCGAGGGCGGGGTGACCAACTGGCAACCGCCCGCCTTCAACCCCGACACCGGCCTCTTCTACACGCAGGAGAACAACGGCTTCAACCTGCTCTACCTGACCGACCCCGACCCGCGCGGCTCCATGGGCCTCGGCGGCAAGGAGCGCGTCGTGGTGGGCTCGGGCGGCAACGCCTTCTCGTCCATCGACTACCGCACGGGCGAGATCGTCTGGCGCCACCAGTGGCCCCCGGGCGGCGGCGGCGGGGCCGGCGTGCTGACCACCGCCGGCGGCGTCGTCTTCACGGGGGACGGCAGCGGCAACTTCGTCGCGTTCGACGCGGCCGACGGGCGCCTCGTCTGGCACACGCGGATCGGCGACATCTCCAACGCGCCGCAGACCTACCTGGTCGACGGCCGCCAGCACGTGCTGGTCGCCGTCGGGCAGCGCCTCTTCGCGTTCGTCATGTACTGAGCCGGGTGTTAAGCTCTGGCTGGAACCATGGCGTCGACAGCCGCACGCGCCACCCGCGAGCTGCGCTACGAGCCGGAGGAGCAACCGCCGCCCGCGCTCGCGCTCGGGCTTGGCTTCCAGTTCGCCATGCTCACGGTGGCGGGCATCGTGCTCACCCCGGCCATCGTCGTGCGGGCGGCTGGCGGCAGCGAGGGCTTCCTGGCCTGGGCCGCGTTCGCCGCGCTCGCCATCAGCGGCGTGACGACCGTGCTGCAGGCGGTGCGGGTCGGACGCATCGGCTCCGGCCACGTGCTGCTGATGGGCACGTCGGCCGCCTTCATCGCCGTCTGCGTCACCGCCCTCGAGGACGGCGGTCCGGGGCTGCTCGCCACGCTGGTCGCCATCTCCGCGCTGTTCCAGTTCGCGCTCGCGACGCGGCTGTCGCTGCTGCGTCGCATTCTCACGCCGACCGTGTGCGGCACCGTGATCATGCTGATCCCGGTGACGCTCATGCCGATCATGTTCGGCATGCTCACGGACGTCCCGGCGGGGACGGCGCCGGCCGCCGCACCGGTCAGCACGCTCATGACGCTGATCGTCACGGTCGGCGTCACGCTGCGCGCCAGCGGCGTGTGGCGCCTCTGGGCCCCGGTCATCGGCATCGCGTCCGGCTGCGCGGTCGCGGGCTCGTTCGGCCTCTACGACACGCAAAGCGTCGCCGACGCCAACTGGATCGGGTTGCCCGCGGGCGCCTGGCCGGGATTCGACCTCCAGTTCGGCGTGGCGTTCTGGTCGCTGCTGCCCGCCTTCGTGTTCGTCACCCTGATTGGCGCCATCGAGACCATCGGCGACAGCGTGGCCATCCAGCGCGTCTCGCGGCGGTCGCCGCGGGCCACCGACTTCCGCGTCGTGCAGGGGGCGGTCGCCGCCGACGGCGTGGGCAACCTGCTGTCCGGCCTCGCCGCGACGGTGCCGAACACGACCTACTCGTCGAGCGTCTCGGTCACGGAGATCACGGGCGTCGCCGCCCGGACGGTCGGCATGTTCATCGGCGCCGTCTTCATCGTGCTGGCGTTCCTGCCGAAGTTCATGGCGCTCATACTCGCCATTCCGGGTCCCGTCGTCGGCGCGTACACCATCGTGCTGATGGCCACCCTGTTCGTCCTCGGCATGCGCGTGGTCGTGGAGGACGGCGCCGACTACCGCAAGGGCATCGTGGCGGGCGTCGGGTTCTGGATCGGGCTCGGGTTCCAGAACGAGCTGATCTTCGCCGGCTCGCTGGGCGCCTGGAGCAGCCTGCTCGGCAACGGGATGACGTCCGGCGGGCTGGCCTCCATCCTCATGACGCTGTTCCTGGAGCTGGCCCGGCCGCGGCGGCAGCAGCTCCGGACCGCGCTGAACGCCGAGGCCTACCCGGCGATCGACAAGTTCCTGACCCGCTTCGCCGCCCGCCAGCGCTGGAGCGAGGCGATGACCGACCGGCTCCGCGCGGTGGGCGAGGAGACGCTGCTCACGCTGGTGCGGCGGGACGAGGACGATCCGGCGGCGCAGGAGCGGCGCCTGCTGCTGGCCGCGCGCAGCGACGGCCGCGCCGCCGAGCTGGAGTTCGTCGCGGCGACCGACGACACGAACATCGAGGACCGCATCGCACTGCTCGGGGACCGCGTCGCCGGCAACGAGATCGAGCAGGAGGTCTCCCTGCGGCTGCTCAGGCACCTGGCCTCGTCGGTCCGCCACCAGCAGTACCACGACACCGACGTCGTGACCGTACGCGTGGAGCCCGCGCCGTCGTAGCCTGCACCCTCCCCCTCCAGATCCCGTGGACTCACCGTTGAGCGATCCGGGCGCGGACGAGCGGGCGGCGCGCGAGCTCATCGCGGGCGCAGCGCGGATCGTCGGCTTCACCGGGGCCGGCATCTCGACGGAGTCGGGTGTCCCGGACTTCCGCAGCCCGGACGGCGTGTGGGCCCGCAACCGGACCGTGGACTTCCAGGAGTTCCTGTCGAGCGAGGCGGGGCGCATCGAGTACTGGCGGCAGAAGGTCGCCGCGTGGCCGGCCATGCGGGAGGCCCGGCCGAACGCCGGCCACCACGCCTTCGTGAAGCTCCACGATCAGGGCCGGCTGACAGCTCTCATCACGCAGAACATCGAGCGCCTGCACCAGCGGTCCGGGCTGCCCGCCGACCGGGTCCTGGAGCTGCACGGGACCACCACCGAGGCCGTCTGCCTGAGCTGCGGCGACCGGATCACCTCCGACGAGGCCTGCCGGCGGGTCGCCGGCGGCGAGCGGGCGCCGCGCTGCCGGCCGTGCGGCGGGCTGCTCAAGCCGGCGACCATCTCGTTCGGACAGGCGCTGCCGTACGACGTCATCGTGCGAGCGCAGGCGGCGGCCGAGACCTGCGACCTGCTCCTCGCGGTCGGCTCGTCGCTGGTCGTCGAGCCGGCCGCCTCGATTCCGCGCCTGGCGCGGCGCGCGGGCGCGAGCCTGATCATCGTCAACCGCGATCCGACCCCGCTGGACGGCATCGCGAACGTCGTCGTGCGTGGCGAGATCGGCGCCGTCCTGCCCGCGCTCGTCTGACCGGGAGCCGCAGCGCGCCATGCCCGAGCTCCCGGAGGTGGAGACGGTCCGGCGCACCCTGGCCCCGGCCCTCGCCGGGCGCACCATCCGGGCCGTCTCGTTCCGCTGGCCGCGGACCTGCGTCGGCGACGCGCGGTGCACGGAGCGCCGCCTGGCAGGGCAGCGCATCGAGCGGCTCGACCGGCACGGCAAGTACCTGCTGCTCAGGCTCAGCCGCGACCAGCGCAGCTCGCTCCTGATCATTCACCTCCGGATGACGGGGACCCTCCTGTTGAACGGCCAGCCGGGGGCGTACACGCGGGCCACGATGTCCCTCGACGACGGGACCACGGTGGTCTTCCAGGACATCCGCAAGTTCGGCCGCTGGCAGTGGTCCGAGGCGCTGCCCCCGCGTCTGGCCGCGCTGGGCCCCGACCCGCTGGAGATTGGCCGCGCGGCGTTCGCCGCCCGGCTGGCGTCCCGCAAGGCGCGGCTGAAGGCGCTCCTGCTCGACCAGGCGTTCCTGCGCGGCCTCGGCAACATCTACGCGGACGAAGCGCTCTTCCGCGCCCGGCTGCACCCGGAGCGCAGCGCCGCGGGCGTCGGCGCGCGCAAGGCGGGCGACCTGCACGAGGCCATCCGGGCCGTGTTGCGCGACGCCATTGCCGCCGGCGGCACCAGCATCAGCGACTACCGCGACGGCCAGGGCGCGCCGGGCGCCTTCCAGCGCCAGATCCGCATCTACGGCCGCGCCGGCGCGCCGTGCCCCACCTGCGGTGCGCGCGTCCGGCGCACCGTCATCGCCCAGCGCGGCACGCACTTCTGCCCCCGCTGCCAGCGGCGGCGGTGACCGGTCCAGGCGGGCGCCCGTCCATATATGCTGGGCCTGATGGTACCGACGTCGATCGGGATTGGAGGCACGTGACCCGCTACGGCGACCTGGCGCGACGGATCCGGCTTGGCGAGGATTCCGTCCTCGAGCCGAAGCGGGTCTCCCTGTCGGGATCGCGCGTAACGGCTCCAGGCCGCAAGGATGTCGCGGACGAGCTGGCGGCGTTCGCGAACGGGCGAGGCGGCGACCTCGTTCTCGGCGTGGACGACCAGACCCGCGACGTGAGCGGGATCCCGCTCGATCGACTGGACGCCGTCGAGGCGTGGGTCCGCGAGATATGCGACGACCTGCTGAGCCCCGCGCTCGACGCCGCCATCCGCAAGATGGAGCTGCCCGACGCGGGGGGACGCCCGGTTCCCGTGCTGCTGGTGGAGGTGGAGCGCAGCCTGTTCGTTCACAAGAGCCCCGGCGGCTAATTCCGCAGGCTGGGCAGCTCCAAGCGGGAGCTCGCGCCCGAACTGCTGGCCCGCCTGTTCCAGGAGCGAAGCCGGAGCCAGATGATTCGCTTCGGCGAGACCGCGGTACCGGGCACGACGCCGGGCGACCTGGACTACGCGCTCACGCGTCGATTCCTGCGGGAGGAAGCTGCCGGCGACGAAGGCGTCTCCGAAACGGCGGCGCGCAAGCTCCGTCTCGTCACGGACGACGAAGATGGCTCGGCGCGGATCACGCTCGCCACAGCACGTACGATGGTCTCAACGACAAGATCCCGATTACGGCAACCGATTCGATCACCAGCTCGTGGCGGCTGCTCGGGGTCGACCGGTTGCGGCTCGCGGTGTGCCGGCCAGGCGAGGCGTTCGGCAACACCAAGCGCCGCGTGCAGGGTCGGTTCCGACACGCGGGCCGCGAGTACGCGCTGTGGGTCACCGACCCCGGCTGGGAGCCGACCTACCTTGCGAAGCTGGACGGTACCTACGATATCGGCGAGTGCCATCTCACGATCAGCCTGGGCGAACCGTACCAGGACGCTTGCTACAAGCTGATTGACGCGATCGTCCCTACCGCCTGACGAGCGATCATGCCGGCAACCGGGCGCACCGTGCTGACGATAGGTCACTCGACGCATCCTGTCGCGGTGTTCATCGACCTGCTGCAGCGCCACGGCGCGACCGTCGCGGCGGATGTCCGGGCGGCACCGTACAGCCGCTTCAACCCGCAGTTCAACCGGGAGCCGCTGGCGGCCAGTCTGGCCGCACGCGGGATCGCCTACGTCTTCCTGGGATCGGAGCTGGGCGGGCGATCTGCGGATCCCGCCTACTATGACGACGGCCGCATCAGCTACGAGCGACTCGGCACCACCGAGGTGTTCCGCAAGGGACTCGACAGGGTGGCGCAGGACGCGGCCCACCGCCGCATCGCGCTCATGTGCGCGGAGAAGGAGCCGCTGGAGTGCCACCGCTGCCTGCTCGTCGCCCCGGCCCTCGAGGCGCGGGGCGTTCCGGTCGCCCATATTCGGCCTGCGCGCACGCTGGAGTCGCATGCCGACGCCATGAGCAGGCTGCTGGCGATGCACGGCATGCAGGACGCCGCCGAGAGCCAACGATTGTTCCCGCGCTCCCGCGCCGAACGGATCACGGAGGCCATCGGCCGGCAGGCCGCTCGATTCGGGCACCGGAACGACCGGTCCACGGACGATGCCGCGTCGGCCGGTCGAGCCGCTCAGCCGAGGGCGGCGACCCGTCGCAGCTCCACGGCGCACGCCTTGTAGGACGGCTGCTTCGAGTAGGGGTCGAACACCGCGTCGGTGAGCCGGTTGGTTGCCTCGTAGTGCATGGGGATGAAGACCTGGCCCGGTTGGACCGAGCGGCTCACGAACGCCCGGGCGGTGAGGCGGCCGCGGCGCGACTCGACGTGCGCGGTATCGCCGGAGGTCAGGCCGCGGGCCTTCGCGTCGACCGGGTTGACCTCCACGTAGATCTGCGCCGGATACAGCTTGCGCAGCACCGCCGACTTGGCGGTGCGGGTCTGCGTGTGCCACTGCGCCGCGCTGCCGCGTCCCGTCAGCAGCAGCAGGGGGAAGCGCTCGTTCGGCGGCTCCGGGAGCGGACGCGGGTCCTCGTGGAGGAAGCGGGCGCGCCCGTCGGGGTGGTGGTAGCGGCCGTCCTCGAAGAGGCGCCGCTCCGTGCGCGCCCGCGCCGCGGACTCCCCGGCCGGAAAGGGCCACTGGATGCCCCCGCTCGCGTCGAGCATCTCGTAGTCGGCGATGCCGGTGATGTCGCAGGGCTGGCCCGCCGAGAGCCGCTTGAGGATCTGGAACGCCGCGGCCGGCGACTCCCACGCCCGGAACATCCCGCCGCACCCCCAGTACTCCGCCACGAGCTTGAAGATGGCGAAGTCGGCGAGCGCCTTCCCCGGCGCGCGCGCCACCTTCCTGATGCGGCCGATGCGCCGCTCCGAGTTGATGAACGTCCCGTCCTTCTCGCCCCAGCCGGCGGCCGGCAGCAGCAGGTCGGCCATCCGGGCCGTCTCCGTCGTGGCGTACATGTCCTGCACCACGAGGTAGTCGAGGCGGCCGAGAATGTCGCGCGCCTGGCCCTGGTTGATCCAGGAGTGGGCGGTGTTGGTGCAGACGATCCAGAGCCCCTTGATCCGCTCCTGCAGGATGCCCTCGATGATCTCGTTGTAGGCCCGGCCGGCCTGCGCCGGGATGACCCGCGCCTCGATGCCCAGCACCCGCGCCACCTTCTCCCGATGGCCGGGATTGGCGAAGTCGTGCCCCCCCAGCAGGTTCGTGGTGTTGCTGAACAGGCGCGAGCCCATCGCGTTGCACTGGCCGGTGATCGAGTTCGCGCCGGTGCCGGGGCGCCCGATGTTGCCGGTCATCAGCGCGAGGCCGATGATGCTCTGCGCGGTGCGCACGCCCTGGTAGCTCTGGTTGACGCCCATCGTCCACCAGAACGACACCCGGCGGCCCCCGTGTATCGTCTCGGCCAGGCGTTCGATGGCCTGGGCGGCGAGGCCGGTCGCCGCGGAGACCCGCTCGAGCGTGAACGGCTCGACCGCGGCGGCATAGCGATCGAAGTCGCGCGTGTGGGCCTCGATGTAGCCCCGGTCGATCCAGCCCCGCGCGATCAGGATCCGGGCGACGCCGTAGAACAGCGCCTGGTCCGACTTGGGTTGCAGCGCCAGGTGCTCGGTGGCCTGCATCGCCGTCTCGGTGACGCGCGGATCGATGACGACGACCGCGGGATCGTGCGGATTGCGGAGCACGCGCTCCCACAGGATGGGATGCGCGAGGCACGGATTGGCGCCGATGAACACGATGACGTCCGATTCCTCGAAGTCGCGGTAAGTGTAGGGCGGCGCGTCGAAGCCGAACGCCTGCTTGTACGCCACGACCGAGGTGGCCATGCACTGGCGCGTGTTGCCGTCGCCGTGCACCATCCCCATCCCGAACTTGGCCAGCGCCCCGAGCAGCGCCAGCTCCTCGGTCGCCATCTGCCCGGTGCCGAGGAACGCCACCGCCTCCGGTCCGTGACGCGCCTGAATGCCCCGGAAGCGCTCGACCATCGTCCGCAGGGCCGCATCCCAGCTCGCCGCGCGCCGGACGCCGCCCGCGTCGCGCAGCAGCGGCGTCGTGGCCCGGTCGGTGGCCCCGAGCACGGCCAGCGCCTCCCACCCCTTCGGGCAGGCGACGCCCCGGTTCACCGGGTAGTCGACGGCGGGGGTCAGGCCCACCGCCTCGCCGTCCCTGAGATGAACGGTCAGGCTGCAGCCGGTCGAGCAGTAGCCGCACACCATGTCCGTGGTGGCGTCCGGCTTCACCCGGGCCGGCACCTGCCCGAGGCCGAAGCCGCCGGGCGCGCGGAGCAGATCGCGGGTCAGATGCCCGTCGCGCTGGCGCAGCATCACGGCGTCCCCGGCATGCGCGGCGACGCGACCGCCGCGAAGAACAGGTAGCGTTCGAGCAGCTCGCCCGCGAGACAGGCGGCGAACAGCATGCCGACGAGCACGACGAAGACGAGGTCCTGGCCGTGCTCCGGACTCGCCGGCACGCGGCTCAGCAGCAGCAGGGCGGGCATGACGAGGCCGCCCAGCAGACCGGCCGCGAAGCGCGCCAGGGTCACGTTGGAGAGTGCGCCCGTCAGCAGCCACGCCGTCCGCTTGAGGGAGGTCGTCGAGCGTGCGGCCAGGTGGCGGAACAGGGCCGCCTCGAACAGCAGCTTCGCGGACGCCGCGACGATCAGCCCCCGGCAGAGGACGGTGCCGTAGCGGTCGACCGCGACGGCGGCCAGCGCCGCGTCGCTGCCGGCGGCCACGATCAGCAGCGGCAGCCAGGCTGCGGCCAGCCCCAGCACCGCGGTCGTCAGGAGGAAGCGGCACGCGGTGGCCGGGCCGTTCCAGAAATCGCGCTTCGTGCACTCGTACACCATGACGGAGCAGAGGACGCCGGCCGTGCCCGACAGCGCGACGCTCCAGCCCAGCCACCACCCGGGTCCGGGCCGTACGGCCGCCCCCGCGCCGGCGCTCGTTGCCCAGTCGCCCGGCCCCTCCAGCCAGCCCGCCGACGCCGCCCACGACCAGCCGGCGTAGACGACCGCCAGCCCGGCGAACACCCCGAACGCCAGGATCTCGCGGCTGAGCCACGAGTGGCGCAGCCCGAGGACCGCCCGGTAGGCGTAGCGCGGCCGTCCCAGGTGCAGCACGCTGACCGCGAGCGCGAGCAGGCCGAAGACCAGCGCGCTCGCGCTGTGGACCGGACGGATGCTGGCCGTCAGCGCACCCGGCACGACCAGCTCCAGCAGCCGCTCGACCAGGAACGCGCCCACCGACAACTGCGTGAGCGTGAGCATCAGGATCAGCGACCAGTGCGCCTGCTCGGGCCGCACGGTGTGGTAGTCGGCCGGCACCATGTTGCGCGGCAGGACGCGCGCCGTCCGATACGCCGTGGTCGGCAGCGTCAGGGCCGGCTCCGGCGCGCCGGGAACGAACAGGTGGGTCTCCGACTCCTCGACGACCTGCTCGACGTCGACCACGCGAATGGCGATGGCCCCGTTGGGACACGACTGCACGCAGGCGGGGGCCTCGCCCTCGGCGAGCCGGTCGCTGCACATGTCGCACTTGCGGACGATGCCCTTGGCGCGGCTGTACTTGGGCGCCTCGTAGGGGCAGGCCAGCGTGCAGTACTGGCACCCGAAGCACTGATCGTCGAGGTGCCTGACGATGCCCGTGACCGGGTCCTTCTCGTAGGCTTCCACCGGGCAGGCGTGCATGCAGGCCGGGTCGAGGCAGTGGTGGCAGGCGGTCGTCACGTGCTGGATGACGGGAAGGCTCTGGCTGCCGCCGTGCAGCAGGCCGACGTCGCGCCACGACTCCTCCTCCTCGAGGCCGTTGAGCGCGTGACAGGCCGCGACGCACGACTTGCACCCGGAGCAGGCGTCCAGATCCACGTCGAAGGCGTACTGCTGGCCGGCGGCCGGCGGCGTCGCGGGCATGAGCGCCGAGTAGCGTCCGGCCAGGGCCGGACGTCCGCCGGCCCGCGCGGCGTCGTGCGCCTGCGCGAAGCGGTCGGCCGCCGTCGTCTGCTGCTCGCGGAGGTAGCGGTCGACGAGGGGCAGCGGCCGGGCGGACGCCGGGACGGCAGTGGTCATGGCTTCCATCAGACGGGGCTGCGCCCCGAACCGCCGGCGTCCGCTTGCGGGGACTCCTGCGCCCCGCGCCGCTCCCGCCGAGGCGCGCTGTGCGCGCCTTGCGGCCGCGCGGGGCGCGCTTGGCGGCCGCACTAGGATGGCGCCTGCCTCGACGCGCGTCTCGTAGCGCGCCACGTCGTTGCCCGGCGGCTCGAGGCTGCATCCGCTGCAGGCGTCGAACGTCCAGCCGTGCAGCGGACAGGTGACCACGCCGGCTGTGAGACTGCCGTCCGCCAGCGCCCCCCCGGCGTGCGGACAGCGGCCCTCCAGGGCGTGCACCTCGCCGTTCACACGGAACAGGGCACAGCTCTCGCCGGCGACCTCGACCTCCAGGCCGGATCCCTCGCGCAGCGCGTCCGCGCGCGCGGCGAACACGAACCCGTCGTCCCGGCGCGCCGGCGCCGCCGGCTCCTGCCCGGCGGCGGCAGCGGGTTGCCCCGCGGTCTCGCCGGGGTCGGTTCGCGACGGCTCGTCGTCCTCGATCCGTGCGAACAGCCGGCGGACGCCGGCGCAGCCGGGACAGAACACGGGCGGGTCCTCGCCGCGGTGACGGTAGTCGCAGCGCTCGCAGACCCAGGTGGACGGCCGGTAGTCGTCCTCGCCCACCTTCGCCGCCTCGGCCTCGCGCAGCCGCGCGCGCCAGTAGGCGCTGAAGGTCTGGCCGGGGCGGTGTTTCAGGTAGTACTCCGTCACTACCTCCTCGATGACGAGCGGGAGCTGATCCACGTCCACGCCGAGCCGGTAGCGCAGACCGAGATGGACGTCGCCCGCCACCCCGCCGCCCAGGTAGACGTCGAAGCCCTCGCGCGTGCCGAGCAGCCTCCGCACGCGGACCCCCTTGAGGCCGATGTCGGCCGTGAAGTGCTGCGCGCAGCTCGACGGGCAGCCGCTCATGTGGATGCGGATGCCGTGCAGGGCGAGCCCCCGTTGGCGGAGCGTCTCGATCAGCCGGAACATGGCGCCCTTGGTCTCGGTCACCGCGATGTTGCAGAACTGCGTCCCGGTGCAGGCCACCGTGTTGCGCGCCAGCGTGTCGGCGTGCATGCTCAGGCCCACCGCCGCGGCGGCGGTGGCGGCCGCGTCCCTGAACCCGGTCGGGATGTCGAGGACGGCCAGACCCTGCTCGTGGGTCGTCCGGAGCTGTCCGTCGCCCCAGCGCCCGGCGAGCACCGCGACGGCCTCGAGCTGGCGCCAGGTCAGCCGGCCGAGCGGCACGCACAGCCCCATCGTCCAGCGGTCGGCCTCGCGCTGCGGAAACCAGCCGACCAGATCGTCGTAGCGGCCCGCGGGCGTCGGGGCCGGCAGGTCCGGCCACGGCCGCAGCGCGACGCGCTCGCGGACGTACGCCAGGACGCCCTCGATGCCTGTCCGCTCGACCAGGTAGCGCAGGCGCGCCTGATGCCGCCGCTCGCGCGAGCCCCGGGCGCGGAACAGGTCGAGCACCGCGGCCGTCACGGCCGTGACCTGCCCCGGCTCCACCAGCACCGGCAGGTGCCACCCCAGGTGCGGGTTCTGCCCCTGGGTGCCGGCGATCAGCACCTGGAACAGGACCTCGCGGCCGACGCGGCGGGCCAGGAAGCTGAGGTCCTGCGTCCAGAAGTGCACGGAGTGCTCCGCCGCGCCGTTGAGGCAGATGTTGAACTTGCGCGGCAGATCCGAGTAGTCGCGGTTGTCGACGAACAGCGCGGTGACGTCGCGGCACAGCTCGCGGGTGTCGATCAGCTCGTCCGGAAGGACGCCGCTGAACGGATGCGCGAACACGTTCCGCACGTTGTCGTGGCCGGTCTGCTTCGAGGTCAGCCCGACAGCCGACAGCCGCTCGGCGACCCGCGGCAGATGCGCGATCTCCAGTCCCTGCACCTGCACGTTGGCGCGCGTCGTGACGTCGACGATGCCGTGGCCGTACTCGTAGGCCAGCGCCGCGATCTCCCGCGCCTGGTCCGACGTGAGCTCGCCGGCGGTGATGCGGATCCGGTTCATGTAGCGGCCGGGCGCGTCGCGCTTCCGATAGAAGAAGCCGTACCACTTCATGCGCTCCAGATCGGGCGTCTCGATATCGGCCATCGGCGTCCGCGCGGCGGCGTGCCGCAACACGTCGGGCCAGACCTCGAAGCTGTGCTTCCGCGCCTTCCACACCTCGGCCGGGTTGACCATCGCCGGTTCCTCCTAGACGGCTTCCAGGGGCGCGGCGGGGGCGCCGGCCAGGCCGGCGCGCCGCTCGGCCAGGGCGACGTCGAGCGCCGTTTGCGCCTCGCTCTCCGTCGCGGTGTCGAAGCGCACCGCGAACGCGAGGAAGGCGGTGGCCGTCACCAGCGCCCCGATGATGAGGAACGCCGTCGGCCACGGGATGGCGCCGCGGAAGAGGAATCCGGCCGCCACCGCCCCGGCGTTGCCGCCGGCGCCGACGATGCCCGCCACCGACCCCAGCGCCCGCTTGTTGATGAACGGCACGACGGAGTACGTCGCCCCCTCCGACATCTGCACGAACAGGCTGAAGACGATGAGGGCCGGGATCGCCAGCGCCAGGGCCGCCATCTGCGAGAACAGCATCAGGGCCAACCCCTCGGCGAACAGCACGAGGAAGAGCCACCGCACGCGCCCGGAGAGCCCCCAGCGCCGGCCGAACACGTCGCCGAACGCGCCCCCGAGCGTGCGGGCGAAGACGTTCATGAGGCCGAACAGCATCGCCGCCGCGCCGGCCCACTGCACGGCCTGGACGGCGTTCATGGACGAGAAGAAGTCGAAGTAGTCGATGAAGTACAGGGCGAGGACGTTGTTGACCGTCAGCTCGATGCCGAAGCAGGCGCCGTAGATGACGAAGAGGGCCCACACCCGCGGGTCCCTCGACGCCGCGGCGAACGATCCCTTGACGCTGCGCCTGGGCGGCAGCTTGCCGGCCGCGCGCAGCGCGCGGTAGTTGCCTTCCGGCGCGTCCTGCGTCAGCAGGTAGTACGCCACGCCCACCAGCGCGCACAGCGCCCCGGCCAGCACCATCGCCAGCCGCCAGCCGGCCGCGTCGCTCAAGCCGAGGCCCGGCAGGATCCGGATGTCCGTGAAGGGGATGTAGGCGCCGACCGTGAGGATGCCGAGCACGACCGGCATGACGAGCTGGGTCACGCCGCCCCCCAGGTTGCCCCATCCCGCCGTGGTGGCGTTCGCGGTGCCGACGACGTTCGGGGCGAACATGATCGAGGTGTGGTACTGCGTGATCACGAACGACGCGCCGATGACGCCAATCAGGAGGCGGAAGATCAGGAACGTCTCGAAGCTCTGCGCCAGGCCGATGCCCATCACCGGGAGCGAGCCGAGAATCAGCAGCCACGTGTAGGCCAGGCGGGGTCCGATGCGATCGCACAGCCAGCCGATCAGCAACCGTGCGACGACGGTGATGGCCACCGAGCCGATGACGAGCCAGCCGATCTGCGACTGGGTCAGCGCCATCTCGTCGCGGACGATCGTCATGAGCGGCGCGATGCCGAACCACGCGAAGAAGCAGAGGAAGAACGCGAACCACGACATGTGGAACGCCCGCATCTGCGGTGTGTTGATGCTGAAGAGCCGAATTCGTGTCGCCTTGCCGCCAACGTCCATGCCGTGGTTGCCTCCGTCGCGTCTTCCATTAGCAAGAGGCGGGCCAGCATGGGCGCCGGAATCCGGAGGAGTCGAATCTCCCCGCAGAATCGGGCTGACCGGACGCTTCGGCTCGGCGCCGGACGGGGTCGACAGCGGCGCTGGAACACAGAAATGTAGAAGGCCGTGCGTCATCCGACACGGCCGTGCGGAATTAACGAGAATGTCACCGAGCTGATGCAGGTTCCGGGACAGGTCCGGATCGCGGCCGGCGCTGTTCCCGGGGTTCCGACCGTGTCGGGATCGGTCGCGGCCGGAACAGGCCTGTCGAATGGAACACGAAAAAAGACATCATTGTTGAATGTCCCGCATTTGGACCGCTGCCAACCCCCTCGGTCTGGTGGCCGCCCGGGCGGCGGCCGGGCGCCATTCATTCAAAAATGTCGCTCAGACCCGCCCGGTCGACGAAAGCGGCGGGCGCCGGACGCGCCGGATCGACGGCGATCCCGCCGTAGCGACGGCGCAGACCGGCCGCCGAGGCCGGCAGCGGCGGCGCCGGGCGGAGTTGGCATGCGGCTTGATGTAGTCGGCCGGGCATGCCACCCCGCCAGCTACCGTCAACCCTCCGCAGCGGGCGCCTCGTGCGCCCCGCGGTGCTCGCGCTCGGCCTCCTGCTCACCAGCCACGCCGCGGCGCAGGCCCAGCCCGCCGGCGCGGGGAGCGCGGGCACGACGGGGACGAGGACGCGTTCCTCGGCCGGCGCGGGCGCGCCGGGGGCGGAACGCCAAGCGCCGCCGGAGACTCCCTCGGACTGGCGCGAGATCCTGCCGGGCCTGACGGTGGGCTCGCAATTGCGGCTGCGCGGCGAGAGCCGCCGCAACTTCAAGTTCGACGACGCCCGGGCGGGCAACGACGAGGGCTACCTCCTCTCCCGGGTCCGCCTCGGCCTGATCTGGCGGCCGAGCGAGCGGGTCACCGGCGCCGTCGAGCTGCAGGACGCGCGCATCCACGGCGAGGAGGCCATCAGCGAGACACGCACGCCGAACATCTTCGCCGACCAGATCGACATCCATCAGGCCTACCTCGACGTCGAGACCCCCGCGTCGTCGCGGATCCCGATCGCGGTGCGCGTCGGCCGCCAGAAGCTGGTCTACGGGTCCCAGCGCCTGGTTTCCCCGCTCGAATGGGTCAACACGGCGCGCGTGTTCGCCGGCCGCAGGCTCGACGCGTTCGCCACGCGTCTCGTCCCCGTGGCGCCCCGCGGTCTCAACGACCACGGGCTCACCGGCAGCCGCCTGTTCAACAGCCAGCTCCACGGCGTGTACTACACCGACGGCGCGCTCCTGCCCGACGGCGCCGTCGAGGGCTACTGGCTGCTGCGGCGCGAGGGGCGGCTGGCCGACGCGGTCCACACCATCGGGACGCGCGTCGACGCCCGCTACGGGCCCTGGGCCTTCGACGGCGAGCTGGCCGGGCAGACCGGCAGCTACGGCGGCCTCGACCACCGGGCGGCCATGGTGCACGTCGGCGGCGCGTTCGCGACACGCCTGCCCGGACGGCCGCGGCTCGGGGCGGCCTTCAACCTCGGCAGCGGCGACGCGGATCCGCACGACGGCGTGCACCGGACGTTCGACAACCTGTATCCGCTCAACCACGTCTACTACGGGACGATGGACCTGTTCGCGCTGCAGAACCTGCGCAACGTCGAGGCCTCCGTGGATGCGGCGCTCCCCGGCGGCGCGTCCGTTCGCGTCGCCTACGAGCACTTCGCGCTGGTCGCGCCCGGCACGGATGCGTGGTACAACGCGGGCGCCGGCATCGTGCACGCCGGTGGCGACCCGGACGTTGCGGCCGACGTCGGCAGCGAGATCGACGTCATCCTGCGCGCCCGCCTGTGGCAGGTCGGTCTCGAGGCGGGCTACGGGTACTTCCGTGGCGGCGGCTACCTCCGGGAGGCGGACTTCAGGCTGAACTCGGCGCACTTCTTCTATCTGCAGACGACGGTCGGGTTCTAGGCGGCTTCCATCCGACGGGGCTGCGCCGAGCCGCGCCGTGCGCGGCTTGCGGTAGCATTAGCGGCATGAAGCTGACTCTCCCGCGCGCGGCCGCGGCACTCGCGGTGCTGGCTGCCGCGTGCGCGCAGCCGGAGCCGGACACGCCCATGAACGACGCCACGACCGCAGCAGACGTGACCCCGTTTCTGTCCCCGAGTCCCCTGCCGTTCAACTACCCGCCGTTCGATCGGATCGAGGACGATGCCTTCCGGCCCGCCTTCGAGCGGGCGATGGCGGAGCACGCGGCGGAGGTCGACGCGATTGCCGACCTGGCGGAGCCGCCGACGTTCGAGAACACGCTGGTCGCCCTCGAGCGGTCGGGCCGCGTGCTCGCGCGCGTGCAGAGCGTCTTCTTCAACCTGGTCGCCGCCGATACGAACGAGACGCTGGACGCGATTCGCAGCGAGATGGCGCCGAAGCTGGCTGCCCACAGCGACGCCATCCTGCTGAACGCCAGGCTGTTCGCGCGCATCGAGGCCCTGCACGACCAGCGCGCGTCGCTGGGGCTCGACGGCGAGTCGCTGCGGCTGGTCGAGGAGTACCACACCGACTTCGTGCGTTCCGGCGCGCGGTTGTCCGACGCCGACAAGCAGCGCCTGCGGGACATCAACGCGGAGCTGGCGAGCCTGGAAGCGACCTTCAGCCGCAACGTGCTCAGCGAGGTCAACGAATCGGCGGTCGTCGTCGACGCGCGGCCCGCCCTGGCCGGACTGTCCGACAACGAGGTCACCGCCGCGGCCGAGGCCGCGGCGGCCCGGGACCTCGACGGGAAGTTCCTGATCGCGCTGCGCAACACCAGCGGTCAGCCGGTTCTCGCGTCGCTCGATGATCGGGCGCTGCGCCAGCGGATCTTCGAGACGTCGCTGGCCCGCGGCAGTCGGGGCGGAGACTTCGACAATCGCGCCATCATCAGCCGCATGGCCCGGCTCCGCGCGGAGCGGGCCGCGCTGCTCGGCTATCCCACGCATGCCGCGTACAGCCTGGAGCGGCAGACGGCGCAGACGGTGGCCGCCGTCAACGAGCGGCTGGCCAGCCTGGCGCCGGCGGCCGTGGCCAACGCCCGGCGGGAGGCCCGCGACCTGCAGGCGATGATCGCCGCGGCCGGCGGCGCACACGACCTGGCCCCGTGGGACTGGGCGTACTACGCGGAGAAGGTGCGCGCCGAACGCTACGCCTTCGACGCCGCGCAACTGCGGCCGTACTTCGCCCTCGACAGCGTGCTGGAGAACGGCGTGTTCTACGCCGCGAGCCGCCTCTACGGGCTGACCTTCCGGGAGCGTACCGACCTGCCGCTCCATCACCCGGACGTGCGCGTGTTCGACGTCCTCGACGCCGACGGCGAGCCGCTCGCCCTGTTCCTGGCCGACTACTACGCGCGCTCCTCGAAGCGCGGCGGCGCCTGGATGAGCTCGTTCGGGTCGCAGTCGGAGCTGCTCGGGCAGCGGCCCGTGGTGGCGAACTACCTGAACATCCCGAAGCCGCCGGCGGGCGAGCCGACCCTGCTGACCTTCGACGAGGTCGAGACGCTGTTCCACGAGTTCGGGCACGCCCTGCACGGGATGTTCTCCGCCGTCCGGTATCCGTACTTCTCGGGCACCGCCGTGCCGCGCGACTTCGTCGAGTTCCCCTCGCAGGTCAACGAGATGTGGGCAACGTGGCCCGAGGTGCTCCGGAACTACGCGGTGCACCACGAGACCGGCGAGCCGATGCCGCCCGAGCTGCTCGAGCGGGTGCTGGCGGCCGAGCAGTTCAACCAGGGCTTCGCCACCACCGAGTACCTGGCCGCGTCCCTGCTGGACCAGGCGTGGCACCAGCTGAGCGCGGACGAGGTGCCGGACGCCGAGGGCGTCGCCGCGTTCGAGGAAGCTGCGCTGGTCGCGGCCGGCGCGGCGGTCGCCGCCGTCCCCCCGCGTTACCGGAGCACGTACTTCTCGCACATCTGGAGCAGCGGCTACGAGGCGGGCTACTACTCCTACATCTGGAGCGAGGTGCTCGACGCCGACTCCGTCGAGTGGTTCAGGGAGAACGGCGGCCTGACGCGCGCGAACGGCGACCATTTCCGGCGGACGCTCCTGTCGCGAGGCGGGAGCCGCGACGCGCTAGCGCTGTTCCTCGAGTTCCGGGGCCGCGCGCCGGACATCGGGCCGCTGCTGGCGCGCCGCGGCCTGAACTGACCGGGATCGACGCCCGGCCGCCGTCACGCGCCCGACCCGGCCTCGGCGGCCCGGGCCGCGTTCAGGGCCAGAGCCAACCGAACGTGCCGCCCGTCAGCAGGGCGTAGACCAGCCCGTCGAACATCGTCGTCAGCGTGTAGCGCCAGCTCCGGTGCCACCAGATGCTGTTCTGCAGGATCGCCAGCGAGTAGCCGGCGAACGCGACCATGGAGACGACCCGGAAGACGATGCCGTAGTCCGCGCCCGGACCCAGCGTCAGGCCGGCGACGTAGCCCGCGACGGCACCCACCACGAGCGAGTAGCCGAACCACATCGCCAGGCTCTTGCCTATCGTCAGGGGCTGGTTCGGCAGCACGGTGATGAACGCTATCGGCCCCTGCTTCGCCTTCTCGACGAACTCGGGCGACGCCATGTCCTGCGAGCCCGCGTGAGGGATGACGTAGTCGCCGGGCGGGATCTCGAACGGCCGCAGCGCGGCGGCGACGCCCGCCTCGTCGGGCAGCGGCCCCGAGTCGGACCTGTGGTAGGTCAGCAGCATGTGAATGATGGAGCTGACGGCGAACACCAGCACTGCCGCGAGCAGCACGGGCAACCAGAGCGATGCAATCGTCACCATGACCACCTCCTGTGAACGCGCGGCCCTCAGGCGAGCAGCGACCGCAGCAGAACCGCCGGGTGGAGCGCCTCGACGCCGGCGAAGTCCCGCACTTGATGGCGGCACGACGTGCCGGCCGCGACCAGCACGCCGTCCGGACCGAGCCCCCGCGCGGCGGGCAGCAGCCGGCGCTCGCCGATCTGCCGGGAGATCTCCAGGTGCTCCCGGGCGTAGCCGAACGACCCCGCCATGCCGCAGCAGCCCGCGTCCGGATCGGTGACCCGCGCGCCCGGGATCCGCTCGAGAAGGGCCCTGGCCGCCGCCACCAGCCCGAGCGACTTCTGGTGGCAGTGGCCGTGCAGCAGGATCTCGGCGGGACCGGCCTTCAGCGCCAGCGCCGCGGGCCGCTCGCCGAGGCGGCGCTCGAGGCAGTCCTCGAAGAGGACGCACGCCCCGGCCACGACGCGCGCCTGCGCCTGCGCCTCGCCGCGCAGCAGGGCCGGGACGTCGTCGACCAGGGCGGACAGGCAGCTCGGCTCGAGGAGCACGATGGGGGTGCCGGCCGACGCCGTCGCGTGCAGGCGCGCCGTCACGTCCGCCGCCCGCTCGCGCGCCGCGGCGAGCAGCCCCTGGGAGATCAGCGGCCGCCCGCAGCAGGCGTCCGGTCCCAGGCCGACCGTCAGGCCGGCGGCCTCCAGCACGTCGGCCGCGGCGAGGCCGACCCCCGGATCGAAGTAGCTGGTGAAGGTGTCGTTGAAGAGGACGGCGTCGGGCGGGCCGTCCGGTCCGGGCTCCCGCTCGCGCCAGCGGGCCGCGAGCGGCCGCGCCGCCCGGCGCGGCAGCGAGCGGCGCCGATCGATGCCGAGCAGCCGCTCGCCGAGCGCGCGGACCCAGCCGCTCTCCAGCCACGGGTCGACGAGCGGCGCCGCGCGCGCGGTCCACGCCGCCAGATCGTGGACGTGTCCGAGCAGGCGCGCCCGCAGCGGCGTGCCGTGCCGGCGCCAGTAGTCGGCGAGAAACTCGCTCTTGAGGCGCGCCATGTCGACGCCGGTCGGACACTCCGTCTTGCACGCCCGGCACTCGAGGCACAGGTCCAGCACGTCGTGCACGCCGCGTTCGCCGAGCCCGGCCTCCCGCGGCCCGGTCCCGCCGAGCGCGCCGGTCATCGCGAGCCGCAGCGCGTTGGCGCGGCCGCGCGTGGAGTGCGCCTCGTCGCGCGTCGCCATGTACGACGGGCACATCGTCCCGCTCAGCGTCTTGCGGCAGGCGCCGACGCCGCTGCACATCTCGACGGCCCGGCCCAGGCCGCCGTGGTCGGCGTGGTCGAAGGCGGCGGGCGGATTCGGGGTCCGGTAGCCGGCGCCGTACCGCAGATTGGCCGTCAGCGGCGGCGAATCGACGATCTTGCCCGGGTTGAACAACCCGTCGGGATCGAACGTGCGCTTGATGCTGCGGAACGCCTCGTAGAGCGCCGGGCCGAACATGCGCGCCATGAAGGGCCCGCGCACGAGGCCGTCGCCGTGCTCGCCGGAGAGGGCGCCGCCGAACTCGAGCACCAGATCGGCAATCTCGTTCGCGATCGACTCGAACTGCCGGACGCCCTGCGTGGTCTTCATGTTGACGACCGGCCGCACGTGCAGGCAGCCGACCGAGGCGTGGGCGTAGATGCCGGCGGTCGTCCCGTGGCGCCGGATTACGCCGAGAAACCGCTCGATGAAGTCGCGCAGCTTCTCCGGCGCGACGGCCGTGTCCTCGACGAAGGAGATGCTCTTGGCGTCGCCCTTCATCGCCATCGACAGGCCCAGCGACGATTCCCGCAGCTTCCAGATGCGCGCCTGATCGGCCGGCGCCGTGGCCCGCGCCATGTGCGCCGCGACGCCCCGCGTCCGGAGCATGGCCTCCAGCCGATCGAGCCGCGGCCCGAGCGCCGCGGCCGACTCGTCGTAGAGCTCGACGCAGAGCAGCGCGCCGCACTCGGTCCGCAGGACCGCCCGCCGCATCGCGTCGAGCGCGGGGTTCTCCCGGGCATGGTCCAGGATGGACCGGTCCATGACCTCGACGGCCGAGGGACCGTGCGTCAGGATGGCCGGCGTCTCCCCGAGCGCGTCGAGCAGGTCGCCGAACTCGATGGTCAGCACCGCCTTGGCGGCCGGCAGCGGCACCAGGTTGAGGCGCGCCTCGACGATCAGCCCGAGCGTGCCCTCGGAGCCGACGATCAGCTTCGCGAGATTGAACGGCGCGTCCTCGGCGCCCGCGGCCGCCGCGATGAACGCATCGAGGTTGTAGCCTCCGACCCGGCGCACGATCTTCGGGTAGCGCCGCTCGATCTCGCCGGCGTGCTCCGCCGCCAACCGGCGGACGGTCCGATAGCACGCGCCTTCCAGGGTCGCCGCCGCGGCCGCCCGCTCGAGATCGTCCGGCGCGAGCGGCCGCAGGTAAGCGATCGAGCCGTCCGCGAGGGCCACGTGCACGTCGAGGACGTGATCGATGGTCTTGCCGTAGAGCACCGACCGCGCGCCCGCCGAGTTGTTCGAGATCATCCCGCCGACGGTCGCGCGGCTGGCGGTCGAGATGTCGGGCGCGAACCGCAGGCGGTGGGGAGCCAGGCGCGCGTTCAGCTCGTCGAGCACGATGCCCGGCTCCACGCGCGCCCAGCGCTCCTCGACGTTCACCTCCAGCAGGCGGTTGAAGTACTTCGACGTGTCGAGCTGCAACCCCGGGCCGATGGCCTGCCCCGCCTGCGACGTGCCGCCGCCGCGCGCGGTGATCGAGCAGCCGTGCCGGCGGGCGCAGGCGATGGCGGCGAGCACGTCCTCCCGCGAGCGCACGATGACCACGCCCACCGGCTCGATCCGGTAGACGCTGGCGTCGGTCGAGTAGAGCGCGCGCGAGACCGGATCGAAGCGGACCTCGCCCTCGAGGCGGGTCTCGAGATCGCTGCGCAGGTCGGCCACTGCGCGCAGTATAGAACGGTGCGGCGCCAGCCACGCCGCCGCAGCGCTACCAGAGCGTAGCCACCCGCGACGACACCACGATCTCCCGGTCGCAGGTCACCAGGGGAACCGCGCCCGCTGCTCGTGGACTGCGGTGCTGCCACCGAGTGCGGCGTCGAAGAGCGCCCGCAACTCACGGTCCGCGCCTGTCGGATCGAAGTCCGCAGACCGACCGTGCCTGCCACCGAGCGCGGCGCGCTACCGAGGTGCCGTCCGCCAGCGCGCGCCTCGCCCACGAGGTCGTCCACGAGGCGGCTGACGCTGCCCCCCGGACCGGCCTGAGCGCGCAACCAGATGAGATTGTCGGTGTCCAGCGTCATGGAGACAGCGCGCTCCTGACCGCTCCGACACAGCGTACTGACGACGACGCTACCGCCACGGCGACGGCCTGAACTGCGCGCCGGAACGTGGCCGCGGCGTACGACCGCGTCGAGTACGCGATAATTGCCGCCTGCCGGCCGTGACCCGATGGCAGTTCCTGGTGACGTCGGGTCCCGAGGCCGGAGGGTGGCCGTCAGTGACACGTGTCGCAACTCCCGGCATCGCAACAATTGCCCGACGCGGCTCCCGGTCCGGCGGGTGCGCATTGGCCGTCCGGCTCGTCCTCGCGGCCGCAGCACTACTGACGATCGCACCTGCGGGAGCCGCCGCCCAGGTCGTCGAGCGCGTCGTCGACGGCGACACGATCATCGTTCGCGACGTCGGCCGGGTGCGCCTGATCGGCGTCGATACGCCGGAGACGGTCCATCCGGGCAGGCCGGTCGAGTTCTTCGGCAGGGAAGCCAGCGCGTTCACGAAGCGGCTGGTCGACGGCAAGCGGGTGCGCCTGGAGTACGACCAGCAGCGCACCGACCGCTACGGGCGGACCCTGGCGTACGTCCACCTGGCGGACGGCACGTTCGTCAACGCCGAGATCATCAGGCGCGGCTACGGCCACGCCTACACTCGCTTCCCCTTCAAGTACCTCGAGCGGTTCAGGGGGCTCGAACGCGACGCGCGGCGCGCGGGCCGCGGCCTGTGGGGCTCCGCGGCGCCGCCGGCACGAGCCGCGGCCGCACCGCAGGCCGGCGCGGCGGCCGCGCTCGCCCGCTGGGACGACAACCGGAACGGCCGCATCTCCTGCGCGGAGGCCCGGCGGCACGGCATCGCGCCGGTGCCCCGCGGGCATCCCGCGTACGGCCACATGCGCGACGGCGACAACGACGGCGTCGTGTGCGAGTGAGTTAGATTAGGGCATGCTCCACGCGAGCGGCCGGCACTTCCTGCAGATTCCGGGGCCCACCAACGTCCCGGACCGCGTCCTGCGGGCGATGGCCGCGCCGACCATCGATCACCGCGGGCCCGCGTTCCGCGATCTGACCCGCGA
>CAZMWA010000046.1:0-13318 GCA_964569405.1 uncultured Vicinamibacteraceae bacterium
CCGTTCGAGGTCGCTGTGCAGTTCCCCAATCTCAGGCGTTTTCCGGTCGACGCTCGTCACGCCATCGTTATGTCACAATTCGTAAATTTGTACAAGTCAAAAAATTGACACCTCCGCCCAGACCCGGTAACCAAAGACTCCGTTTCATGCAAAGCTCCACTTCCTGCAGGACCTCCCACGCGGCGGCTCGACCACGTCGTGGCGGTCGCCAAGAACGCCGTGCTGTTGCGGGCTGTCCGCGAACACGTAGATCGCGGAGCTCGGCAGCGTCGGCGGCGCGATATCGGGTACGAGCGGGGGCTCGGGGCGCAGCCCCGTCCGATGGAAGCTCCTCCTCAGCCGACACCGGCGCGCCGCGACGCCTCGGCCCGGCGGCGGGCCTGCTCGAAGTTCGCCACGTTGGCGCTCGAGAGCACGCGGCTGTAGCGGCGGTAGTAGTCGGCCGCCGACCAGAGCGCCGTCGCCAGCACGGCCCACAGCGCGATCAGGCCGGGAACCTGGAACAGCCACACGCGGTCGCTCAGCATGAGCAGCAGGATCGCCAGCACCTGGCTGACCATCTTCACCTTGCCGAGCCCCGAGGCCGGGATGATCACGCCGCGCGAGTGCACCAGGCTGCGCAGCACGGTGACGCCGAACTCGCGGCCGAGAATCACGGCCACCATCCAGGCGGGCGCCAGCCCCATCTGCACGAGCGAGATGAACGCGGCCGTGATCAGCAGCTTGTCGGCCAGCGGGTCCATCAACTGGCCGAGCGCCGTCACCTGGCGCCGGCGGCGGGCCAGGAAGCCGTCGAGCCAGTCGGTCAGGGCCGCGAGGCCGAAGATGGCCGCGCCGATCACTTCCTTGGGCACGCCGAGGACGAGCTGGCCCTCGAAGCGGGTCAGCAGCACGACGACGAGGAGCGGAACGAGAAAGATGCGCGCCAGGGTGAGAGCGTTGGGCAGGTTCATCGCGCACTCCGGTCGGCCGACCGCGCCGCGTGCCGGCCGTATTGTACCCTGATCGCGTGCAGGCCATCCTGCTGGCCGGCGGCTTCGGCACGCGGCTGCGTCCGCTGACCCGCCACACGCCCAAGGCGATCGTGCCGATCTTCGACCGGCCGCTGCTGCGCTACCAGATCGATCTGCTCCGGCAACTGCCCGAGATCGACGAGGTCATCCTGAGTCTCAACCACCGGCCCGACGCCATCGAGCGCGCGGTCGGCGACGGCGGCGGCGCGGGTCCGCGCATCCGCTACGTGGTCGAGCCGCAGCCGCTGGGCACCGGGGGCGCCATCCGTTTCTGCGCGCCGCACCTCGACGGCACGGTCGTGGTGCTCAACGGCGACGTGCTGACCGCCGTCGACCTGGGCGCCGTCGTGGACCGGCACCGCTCGCGCAACGCGCGGGCCACGATCGTCCTGGCGCCGGTCGACGATCCGGCGGCCTACGGGCTGGTCGAGACGGACGCCGCCGACAACGTGCGCGCTTTCCGCGAGAAGCCGCCGCCCGACGCGATCACCTGCAACACGATCAACGCGGGCGTCTACGTGCTCGAGCCCGATACCTTCGACCGCATTCCGGCCGGAACGAAGTACTCGATTGAAAGGAGCTACTTCCCGTCGCTCGTGGAGCGGGGGGAAGCGTTCGTCGCCTATATCGAACGGGGCTACTGGATCGACATCGGGACCACGGAGAAGTACGTGCAGGCGCACCGGGACATCATGCGCGGCCGCTGCGCGGCGTATCCGTTCGCCGGACGCGCGGGCGAGCCGCTCGTGGATTCGACCGCCGCCGTCGACCCCGGCGCGCGGCTGGAAGGCCCCTGCTTCGTCGGGGCCGGCGCGCGGGTGAGCGGCGGTGCGGCCATTCTGGCCGACAGCGTGGTAGGCGCGCGCGCCACCGTCGGCCGCGACGCCGTGGTCGACGGCGCCATCCTCTGGCCGGACAGCCGGGTCGATTCCGCCGCCGTGGTGCGCGACGCCGTCATCGGCCGGCGCGCCAGGGTCGAGGCGCACGCCGTGGTGGGATCGGGAACCGTTCTGGGTGACGATTCGGTCGTCACCGCTTTCAGTCAGGTGTGATGACCACAATCGATCCGGGCATCTTCAAGGCGTACGACATCCGCGGCCTCTACCCGCAGCAGCTCGACGAGGATCTCGCCCGCCGCATCGGGCGCGCCTTCGTGGCCTACCTCGGGGCGCGGCGCATCGCGGTGTCGCGCGACATGCGGCTCTCGTCGCCGGCGCTCGCCGCCGCGTTCACCGCCGGCGCGCTGGCGCAGGGCGCCGACGTCGTGGACTTCGGCATGCTCGGCACCGACATGCTCTACTACGCGGTCGCCCGCGACGAGTTCGACGGGGGCGCACAGATCACGGCCTCGCACAATCCCAAGCAGTACAACGGCATGAAGCTGGTGCGGAGCCAGGCCCTGCCGCTGAGCGGCGACGCCGGCATCGCCGACATCCGGGCCATGATTCTCGACGACCGGATTCCCGCCGGCGGCGCCCGCGGGCGGCGCACCGAGGCGCACCTGCTCGACGACTACGTCGACCACGTCCTGTCGTTCGTCGACGCGTCTGCGATCCGGCCCTTCAACCTGGTCCTCGACGCCGGCAGCGGGATGGGCGGCCTGGTCGCACCACCGCTGTTCGACCGGCTGCCCTGCCGCACCAGCCGCCTCTGCTTCGAGATCGACGGCACGTTCCCCAACCACCAGGCGAACCCGCTGCTCGAGGAGAACCGGCGCGACCTGGTGGCGCGGGTCGTCGCGGAGGGGGCCGACGCGGGCGTGGCGTGGGACGGCGACGCGGACCGCTGCTTCTTCGTCGACGGACAGGGCGGGTTTGTCCCCGGCGACTTCATCACGGCGCTCCTCGCGGAGGCGTTTCTCCGCAAGGAGGCGGGCGCGTCGATCGTCTACGACGTCCGCGCCAGCCATGCCGTGAAGGACGTCGTGGCCGCCGCCGGCGGCGCCGCCCTCATGAACCGCGTCGGCCATGCGTTCTTCAAGCAGCGGATGCGCGACGAGAACGCGGCGTTCGGCGGCGAGGTGACGGGACACTACTACTTCCGCGACAACTTCTTCGCCGACAACGGCTTCATTCCCGCGCTGCTGATACTCGAGCTGATGTCGCTGAAGGGGCAGACGCTCGGCGAGCTGCTCGCGCCGTTGCGGGAACGGTATTTCATTTCGGGCGAGATCAACACGGAGATGGGCGACATGGCCGCCGTGCGCGCCACGATCGACGCGCTCGCCGCGCGCTACCGCGACGCGCACGTCTACCGCATGGACGGCGTGTCGGTCGAGTACCCGACCTGGCACTTCAACGTGCGCCCGTCGAACACCGAGCCGCTTCTGCGCCTCAACCTCGAGGGCGACACGCCCGAGCTGATGGCCGAGAAGCGGGACGAGGTCCTGTCGTTCATCCGCGGCCGGCGGCAGGCCGGCTTCAAATAGACAGGCCGCTGCGCGCCCGCCGCCAGCGGTGCAGCCGGGCGAGCGCGAGCAGGTCGAGATCGCGCGCCGAGTCGAGATAGGCGCTCAGGCGGTACAGCGACGGCAGCACGAACAGCGTCAGCAGGGTCGAGGTCACCAGCCCCCCGATGACGACCGTGGCCAGCGGCCGCTGCACCTCCGCGCCGGCGCTGGTCGCCAGCGCCATCGGCACGAACCCCAGGCTGGCCACCAGCGCCGTCATCAGCACCGGCCGCATCCGGCGCTCGGCGCCCTGGCGGACCGCCTCCTCCACCGGCAGCCCCTGCTGCTGCAGGTCGCGGATGTGCGACAGCAGCACCACGCCGTTCAGCACGGCCACGCCCGAGAGGGCGATGAAGCCGACGCCGGCCGAGATGCTCAGCGGCATGCCGCGCACGAACAGCGCCAGGATGCCGCCGGTGGCGGCGGCGGGAATGTTGAAGTAGATGAGCAGCGCCGGCCGGACGGCGCCGAAGGCGGTGTAGAGCAGCAGGAAGATCAGGAACAGCGCCAGCGGCACGACGAGCGCCAGGCGGCGGCTGGCACGCTCCAGGTTCTCGAACTGCCCGCCGTACTCCACCGCGTAGCCCGGCGGCAGGTCGACGTCCGCGGCCACCGCCGCCTGCACGTCCGCGGCGAAGCGCCCGAGGTCGCGGCCGCGGACGTTGGCCTCGACCGTGAGGCGCCGCTGCACCCGCTCGCGGCTGATCTGCGCGGGGCCCTCCTCGACCCGGATCGTGGCGAGCTGCGACAGCGGCAGCACCTGACCGCGGGAGGTGGACACCCGGATGCTCCGCACCTCGTCGAGGTCGGTGCGCGTGTCGGCGCCGAAGCGCACCTGCAGGGGAAACCGCGCCTGGCCCTCCAGCACTTCGCCGACCACGGTGCCGCCCAGCGCCTCGACCACGGCCAGCACCTCGGAGGCGTTGATGCCGTGGCGCGCGATCGCGCCGCGGTCCACCTGCACGCGCAACGACGGCAGGCCGGCCGTCTGCTCCGCCTTGACGTCGGCGGCGCCCGCCACGCCGGCCACCACGCGCTGGACCTCCTCCCCGAGCCGGCGCAGCTCGTCGAGGTCGGGTCCGTAGATGGTGACCGCGAGATCGGAGCGGACGCCCGCCGTCATCTCCTGCACGCGCAGCTCGATTGGCTGGGAGTAACTGAAGATGTTGCCCGGCACGCGGCGCTCGAGCGCACGATTCATCGCCTCGATGAGTCCCTCGCGGGTAGCGGCGGTTTCCCAGTCGCGCTCGTCGGTCAGGATGGCGTAGATGTCGCTCGTCTCGACCCCCATCGGATCGGTCGGGATCTCCGCCTGGCCCGTGCGCGACACGACCGTCCGCACCTCCGGGAACTCCAGCAGGGCCTGCTCGATGAGGGTCGTGCTCTTGATCGACTCCGACAGCGCCACGCTGGGCAGGCGCCAGGCCTGGACGGCGATCGCCCCCTCGTTGAGCCGCGGCAGGAACTCCGCACCCATGAAGGGCACCAGCGCCAGCGACGCCGCGAAGAGCGCCGCCGCGGCGAGGCCGGTGACGCCCGGGCGCGACATCGCCCAGGCCAGGAGCGGGCGATAGCGGCGCCTCAGCCAGGCGACGAGGCGCGGCTCGCGGCTCGCGGCGCCGCGCCGAAAGGCCAGCGAGGCCAGCACCGGCATCAGCGTCAGGGCCAGCACCAGCGACGCGAGCAGCGCGAAGACGACGGTCAGCGCCATGGGCCGGAACATCTTCCCCTCGACGCCCTGCAACGTGAGGATTGGCAGGTACACGACGGTGATGATCATCACCGCGAAGAACACCGGCCGCGCCACCTCCCGGCCCGCCTCGGCGATCACCGCGTGGCGCGCGCGTCCCTCGGGCGCCCGGTCGAGGCGCCGCACGATGTTCTCGATCATGACGACCGAGCCGTCGACGATCAGGCCGAAGTCGATCGCGCCCAGGCTCATCAGGTTGCCGGAGATGCCCGCCCGCACCATTCCCGTGAAGGCGAACAGCATCGACAGCGGGATGGCCGCGGCGACGATCAGCCCGCCGCGCACGTTGCCGAGAAACAGGAGCAGCACGGCGATGACCAGCAGGCCGCCCTCCGCCAGGTTCCGCTGCACGGTGGCGATCGTGCGCTGCACCAGATCGTTGCGGTCGTAGTAGGTCTCGATCGCGACGCCCGGGGGCAGCGTTCGCGCGATGCGCGCCAGCTCCTCGTCGACGCGGCGCGCGACGACGCGCGGGTTCTCGCCCATCAGCATCATGACCACGCCGGTCACCACCTCGCCGCGCCCGTCGCGGGTGACCGCGCCCTGGCGCACCATGGGCGCGAAGGCCACGCGGCCGAGGTTGCGCACGGTGACGGGCGTGCCGTCCTCGGCGGCCGTCACGACGACGTTGCCCACGTCCTGCAGGGTCGCGACGAGACCCTCGCCGCGCACCACGTACTGCTCCTGGGCGCGCTCGATGTAGGCGCCGCCGGTGTTCGCGTTGTTCTCGCGCAGCGCGTCGACGACCATGCCCAGCGACACGTTGTACGCGACGAGGCGGCTCGGATCGAGCTGGATCTCGTACGTCTTCAGCTCGCCGCCGTAGGAGTTCACCTCGACGACCCCCGGCACCGACCGCAGCTTGAATCCGATCTCCCAGTCGAGCAGCGTGCGCAGGTCCATGGCCGAGTAGCCGTCGCCGCGGACCTCGAACTGGTAGATCTCGCCCAGCCCCGTGCTGATCGGGCCCAGGGTCGGCGCGCCGTAGCCCTCGGGGACGAGGTCGCGCGCCGCGGGCAGCCGCTCCATCACCAGGCGGCGCGCGAAGTACAGATCGACCGACTCCTCGAAGTAGACGTAGACGGACGAGAGCCCGAACCGGGACACGGACCGGATGGCGGTGATGCCCGGCAGGCCGCTCATCGCCGTCTCGACCGGCACGGTGACGAACTGCTCGACCTCCGTGGGACCGATCCCGGGCGCCTGCGTCAGCACCATGACCTGGTTCGGGGTCACGTCGGGCACGGCGTCGATCGGCAGCCGCAGCATCGAGTGGACGCCCAGCCCGGCCGCCAGCGCGGTGCACGCCAGCACGAGGAACCGGTTGCGCAGCGAGAAGTCGACTAGGCGGTGCATCGCCCGGCCCGTGCCAAAATGGCTAGTGAGCGTGACCGATGCGCTCGTGGAGCAGCGCGGTCTTGAGGTAGAAGCTGCCGGCGGCCACGACCGACTCGCCGGCGGCGAGCCCGGCGACCACCTCCACCTCGCCGCCCGCCGTGACGCCCGGCACGACGTCGCGGCGCTCGAAGGTCGTCGCCCCGGTCCGCACGAAGGCGACCGGCTGGTCGTCGATGCGCTGGATCGCCTCGACCGGCACCGCGAGCGCGGAGATCGTCTCGTTGGTCGGAATGGTGACGCGCGCGAACATGCCGAGCTTGAGCACGTCGTCCGGGTTCGCGACGACGCAACGCACGTGCGCCGCGCGGGTGCTCGGCTCGATGGTGTCGGAGACGTACGTCAGCCGGCCGGCGAAGAGGCGGTCCGGGTAGGCATCGACCTGGATGGTCACGTCGGCGTCCGGCGGAAGACGGCCGAGGTCCGGCTCGTACACGTCCGCGAGGACCCACACCGTCGAGATGTCGGTGATCGTCAGGAGCGCCCGCGCGGGCGTCACCAGGTCGCCGATCGCGACGCCGTACTCCGTCACCACGCCATCGAACGGCGCGCGCAGCACGTTGAGCGACGCCTCGCGGTGCCGCTCGGCGGCGTCCCCCGGCGCGTCGCCCGCGCCCGGCGGCGCCACCTCCCGCAGGTCGTCGTCCGTGAGGCCGAAGCGGTGGATCCGCTCCTCGACCCGGCTCACCTCCGCCTGCGCGCTCATCAGCGTGGCCCGCGCCTGCTCGAACTCCGAGCGGCGCAGGTCGAGCGTCTGCTGGGCGATTGCCTCCAGGCCGATCAACTGCTCGGCCCGCTCGAAGCTGCGGCGCCGGACCTCCAGATTGGCCTCCGCCTGGCGGCGTGACGCTACGGCGCCGAGGTACTCGCCGATGTGGTCGCCGAGCGCCACGTTGTCGTACACGACGAGCGTCTGGCCCGCGCGCACGCGGTCGCCGAGCGTGACGTCGACCCGATTGATGACGCCCTCGGCCAGCGGCCGCAGGTGCACGACGCGCGAGGTGTCGGGCGTGACGACGCCCGTCACCTGCAGCGGCACGGGACGCTCGCTGCGGGCGGCCACGACGAAGCGCATGCCGGCGTTCTGCTGGGCCTCCCGGGTTATCTCGAGCGGGCCGTGTCCCTCCTCGCCGGCGCGCCGCCCATCGTCGACGCGCGCTGCGCCGGCGTGCGCGCCCGGCTCCCGACCCGCGGTCCCGTCCCCCTGCGCGCAGCCGCAGAGCGCGGCCGTCCCGAGGACCAGGGCCAGCCAGACCCCGCCCGCTCGAGCCGCTTCCGGGGCCGGCGGCCGCGGGCTTCCGCAACGGGCTCCCGGCATCTCGTTATCGCTTCCCGCCGACATGCCTGCGCAGACTCCTGGCCCGCCAATCGTCGCCTGACGGCTCCGCTCGGCGCCCAACCAACCCTCCAGGAGTCTGCGCCGTTCCATGGCGCAGACTCCTACCGCCGTCCGGCCGGCGAGACGCCCACGGCGGCCGCCAGCTCGATCAGACTGATGCGCAGGTCGTACAAGGCCCGGTTGTGCACCTGCTGCGTCGCCAGAAACTCACGCTGCGCATCCAGGAAATCGATCAGGGCGCTCTCCCCGAACTCGTACGACGCGCGCACGATGTCGCGCGTCTCCTCCACACTCCGAATGTACTGCTCTTCCAGGTAGCGGACTCGCCGGGCATTGATCTCGACGGCGTTGACCGCCTGCTGCAGCTCGACGTCGATGGCGACCACCGCCGCGCTCTCGAGCGCCTCGGCGCGCCGGTGCGCCGCGTCCGCACGCTGCACCCCGCCCGGATTCAGGCTGCCGAACAGTGGCACCGGGATGCCGACCTCGAAGTCCATGGCATGCGTGCCGAAGCGCCGGCGGTAGCCCCATCCGGCGGTAACGTTCGGCATGCGCAGCGCGCGCTGCAACTCGCGCTCCGTCTCCGCGCGCTCCCGCGCGCGGCGCGCCGCCGTGAGGTCCGGCCGGCCGGCGGCGGCGTCCGCCCGGAGCCTGTCCAACTCGGCCGCCACGCCGTCCGTCGTGGCGATCAGCTGTCCCCCCGCGTCCAACAGGGGCGGCGCCGGCAGCGGATCGACCGCCGCGACCGGTTGCCTCAGGTCACCCGCGCCGAGCAGACCCAGCAGCGCCACGCGGGCATTGCTGACCGCCAGATCGATGGCGAACACCCGATCGATGAAATTGAGGCGCTCGACCTGCAGCCGGCGCAGCTCGATGCCGGCCACCTCGCCTGCCGCAAAGCGCGCCTCGGTCAACGTGATGACCTGCTCGAGCTCGTCGCGCGCGGCGGCCGCCGTGGCCCGGTCGGCCTGGGCGAGCGCGAGCCGGAAGTAGGCTCGTCCGATCTCGAGATGCAGGTGCCGGCGGGCATCCGCCACCTCGGAGCGGGCGACCTCCACGCCGGTGTCGGCCGCGCGGACGCGGTGGCCGCGCCGGCCGGCGGTCTCGATCTCCTGCGTGACGCGAAAGGTCAGCGCCTGGTCATTCCAGAACGAGCGCTGGCGCGGCGTGAAGGCCGAGTACCCCTCGCCCTCCATGGCGACCACCGGGTTGGGCCGGCTCCCCGCCTGGCGCGCGTCCGCCTCGGCCATGCCCACCAGGTTGTGGGCGGCGAGAAACGCGGGGTTGGCGCTCTCGGCGATATGCAGCGCGTCGGCGAACGTCAACTCCCGCGGCACCGCCGTCCCCTGTGCGGCCAACGCGACCGGCAGCAGGAACACGGCCCCCAGGAACGACACGCTGAGCCTCATCTGGCTGGGTGGTGCTGCGTCCGGCAAGTCTATACCACGTCCTCCGCCGGACGCTGTCTGGTACAATGAGCCTGCTTCAGCCACAGGCGAGCGGGAGTAACTCAGTGGTAGAGTGTCAGCTTCCCAAGCTGAAGGTCGCGGGTTCGACCCCCGTCTCCCGCTCCAACATTAGATGGGGCTGCGCCCCAAGCCCCCGGCGGCTGCTTGCGGGGACCCCTGCGCCCCGCGCCGCCGCCGCCGGGCCGCGCCGTGCGCGGCCGGGGACGGCCGCGGCGTTGCTCGCCGTCCCCGCTGCAGGTCGGCGCCCCCGCTGGCATACAATCGGCCCATGTCGCCGGAACTGATCGCCATCTTGGCCGTCGGCGTTGCCCTGACTGGCGTGCAGCTCGCCGGCCTGCGCGGCCTCGGCGCGCGCATCGACCGCGTCGAAGCACGCATCGACCAACGCTTCGAGCAGGTCGACCGACGCTTCGAGCAGCTCGAAGCCCGACTGGCCCGCGTCGAGCACGGGCAGGCGAAGCTCGAAGGCTTGCTCGAAGGACTCCGCGAGGCCATCACCGGCCGCCGCGTGTCCGGTGACGCTGCGTAGCGCCGCCGGCCGGGATCAGGGCCGCTTCGGATACCCCAGGCTTGCCAGCGCTGTCGCGATCTCGTCGAGGATGACCGGGTCGTCGATGGTGGCCGGCACGGTGTACGGCTGGCCGTCGGCGATCTTCTTCACCGTGCCGCGCAGGATCTTCCCGGAGCGCGTCTTCGGAAGGCGCGGCACGAGAGCGGCCGTCTTGAAGGCCGCGACCGGGCCGATCGAGTCCCGCACGCGCTCGACCAGCTCCGGGACGATATCGTCGGCGCCGCGGGTGACGCCGGCCTTCGTCACGACGAAGCCGAGCGGGACCTCGCCCTTGATGGCGTCGGCGACCCCGACCACGGCGCACTCCGCCACGTCGGGATGAAAGGCGAGCACCTCCTCCATCGCGCCGGTCGACAGGCGATGGCCGGCCACGTTGATGATGTCGTCCACGCGGCTCATGATGTAGAGGTAGTCGTCCTCATCCTTGTAGCCGGCATCGCCGGTCAGGTAGTGCCCCGGGTAGCGTGACAGGTACGAGCCCTCGTAGCCGGCGTCGTTGTTCCACAGCGTCGGCAGGCAGCCGGGCGGCAGCGGCAGCCTGAGCACGATGGCGCCGATGTCGCCGGCGGGCATCTCCCGGCCGTCCTCGCCGAGAATCCGGACGTCGAAGCCCGGCACGGCCCGGGTCGGCGACCCCGGCTTGACCGGCAGCACGCCCAGCCCCACGCAGTTCGCGGCGATGGCCCAGCCCGTCTCGGTCTGCCACCAGTGATCGATCACGGGTACCCCCAGCCGGTCCCGGGCCCAGATCAGCGTGTCGGGATCGCACCGCTCCCCGGCCAGAAAGAGCGTCCGGAACCCGGACAGATCGTGCTCGCGGATGAACGATCCGTCCGGATCCTCCTTCTTGATCGCCCGGAAGGCGGTCGGCGCCGTGAACAGCACATTGACCCCGTGCTGCTCGACGACGCGCCAGAACGCGCCCGGATTGGGGGTTCCGACGGGCTTGCCCTCGTAGAGGATCGTCGTCGCGCCGCGCAGCAGCGGGCCGTAGACGATGTACGAGTGGCCGACCACCCAGCCGATGTCCGACGCGGCCCAGTACACTTCGCCGGCGCCGACGCCGTACACGTTCTCCATGCTCCAGTGGAGCGCCACGGCATGGCCCCCGTTATCGCGCACCACGCCCTTGGGCACGCCGGTGGTGCCCGACGTGTAGAGAACGTAGAGCGGATCGGTCGCCGCCACGGGCACGCACTCGGCGGGCTCGGCGGCGGCGCAGGTCTCGTCCCAGTCGAGGTCGCGGCCGGCGACGAGCGCCGCCTCGGCCTGCGGCCGCTGCAGGATGAGCGTGCTCTCCGGCTTGTGGGACGACAGCGCGATGGCCTCGTCGAGCAGCGGCTTGTACGGCACCACCCGGTTCACCTCGATGCCGCACGACGCCGACAGCACGAGCTTCGGTCTGGCGTCGTCGATGCGGGCCGCCAGCTCCCTGGGCGCGAAGCCGCCGAAGACGACGGAGTGGACCGCGCCGATCCGGGCGCAGGCCAGCATCCCGATGACCGCCTCCGGCACCATCGGCATGTAGATGATCACCCGCTCGCCCGCCGTGACTCCCTGGGCGGCAATGGCGCCCGCGACGCGGGCCACCGCATCGCGCAGCTCGGCGTACGTGAAGCGGCGAACCGTCCCGGTGACGGGGCTGTCGTGGATCAGGGCGAGCTGCTTGCCGCGGCCGCGGTCGACGTGGCGGTCCAGACAGTTGTAGCAGGTGTTCAGCTCGCCGCCGGCGAACCAGCGGTGAAACGGCGGCCGGCTGTCGTCGCGCACCGTGTCCCAGCGGCGGTGCCAGTACAGCGGCTCTGCGGCGGCGGCCCAGAAAGCCTCCGGATCGTCCTGCGCCCGGCGATAGGTCTCGTCGTACACGGAAGGCATGACTGCAGATCCTATCGCAGCCGTCCGCCTGCATGGCGGCCGGGACCGGCCTGCCCGCGACCGCGCCGCCTGCCGGCGGCCGAGACGGCCTATAATGCGATCTTTGCATCATGCGCTCCGTCCGCACGCTCCGCACGGGCACGGTAGCGGTCGTCGCCTGGAAGCTCACGGCGCTGGCGCTGCTGCCGGCCGCCTTCTGCTGTCAGGCGGTGATCGCCGCCGACGGCGGCGTGCTGCCCTGCTGCGAGGGCAAGGACCACGGCGACTTCTGTCCGCTGAAGCGCGCCGCGCACCCGGGCGCCTCCGACGGTCCCCGGATGCAGACGTGCGACTCGTTCGACGACGCGCTCATCGGGCTCCTGAGCCTCACCGGCTTCACGCCGGAGTCGTCCGAGGCACCGGTTGCGCCGGACGTGAGCGGCCGGCCGCTGGAGACCGGCGGTTCCGTCACCCCGTTTCACCGCACACCTCCCTCGCCGCCCCCGCGGGCCTGACGCGGCCCTGACCTGATCGTTCCTCTTCCGCTGTCCCAGGTTCTCGTGTGCCACCCGCCTCGGTCGCGCGGGCCCCGTGCCCGCGTGTCGAGGTCGTGCGGCACCGAGCGGAGGTGTTCGCGAATGCGTTGCACGACCATCCGGATGCGGCTCTCGGCCGCGCTCGCTCTCCTGCTTGCCGTCCCTGCGCCTGCCGTGCAGGCTCGGGACGGCGCCCCGATCACCGGCATGGTGACCGATGCCCAGCAACTGGCCCTGCCCGGCGCGACGGTCGTGCTCCGAACCGTCGACGGCAGCTTCGTCGTCTCGTCGACGACGGACCGCACCGGCGGATTCGTGCTGCCGGACGTCACACCCGGCGACTACCTGCTCGGCGCTGCGCTGCTCGGGTTCGAGACCCACACGGAGCCCATCGCCGTGACGGCGAGCGGCGCCTCCATCGCCATCACGCTCGAGGTCGGCACGTTCACGCAGGAAGTCACCGTGTCGGCGCTGATGCCGGAAGTGGCGACGGAGCTGACGATTGCCGCCGACGCCATCGAGCGTCGCGCGGCCCGGGATCTGGCGCAGTCGTTGCGTGACCATGCGGGCGTGACCGCGCTCAGGCGCGGCGCCATCAATCTCGATCCGTCGATCCGCGGGCTGTACGCCGAGCAGATCGGCGTTTTCGTCGACGGGACCCGGACCTTCGCGGCCGGGCCGGCCCGCATGGACTCGGGACTGAGCCACGTCAGTCCGCATGCGCTGCAGTCGCTGCGCGTCGTCCGGGGGCCGTACGCGCTGACGTGGGGCCCGGGCACGCTCAGCGCCATCCGGGCCGATACGTTCAAGCCGGCGTTCGCGGGCAGGGGCTTCCAGGTCGGGGGCCGCGCGGGCTACAACTACGGCTCGAACGGCGACGCCAACGACGCGCTGGCGAGCCTGCACGGCAGCTCCGACCGGGTCCGGTTCACGTTTCAGCAC
>CAZMWA010000047.1:0-18795 GCA_964569405.1 uncultured Vicinamibacteraceae bacterium
GGCGCCGGTGACGGCGCGGCTCGACCGGGCGGGCATCCGCATCGGCCCGCACACGGCCACGCCGGCCTGGCGCGGCGAGCGGCTCGACGTCGACTGGGCTGTCAGCGTCCTGTGGCGGCCCCGCGGGGACGACGCGGGCGACGTGCTGCCCGAGGCGCCGTAGGCGCCTCGCACTGCATGTCGCGTCCTTGATCGCTCCGTCAGCGGTCCGGGTCTTGTGTGCGCCCGGGTCGCCTGTCGCTTTCCCCTTGCATCCAAACGACCCTATCGCCGCATCTCTATGGAACGAGCGCTGAACAAGGAGACAAGACATGGGCCCCATGGACAGTGTCGTTGGCGTCGCGTTCTGGGTGTTCGTGACCATCGCCACGATCGGCTCGTTCTGGCGTGAGTTCGCGATCAGACGACAACGCGAGATCACCATTCGCAAGTTGATGGAACGAGAGCAGCAACTGGATTCCGAGCTCATCGCGAAGATGCTCCAGAACCGGACGCGAATCGCGCCGGATGGACTGCTGGTCGGCGGGGCAGTCGCCCTGGCTGTCGGCGTCGGACTGCCGATAATGGGCTACTTCGTCGGCTTCGTTTCGGAAACCAGTCCGTTCTACCCCCTGCTCGGCGTCGGGTGCCTGGCGGCGGTGTTCGGCGCCGCGCTGCTGACGGTGGGACAGTTGCTGCGTCGACGGGCGGACGAGTCCGAACCGAAGCACGAGCCGTTCCCGCGTTCCTGAACATGGTGCCTTCTTGACGGATCGCACGCAGCCCGCATCTCAGGAGGCTGCCCTTGTCGTTCTGGCGCAGGCGGGCAGCGACGCCGCCTTCGAGGAGCTCGTGCGGCGCCGTCACCGCACCGTGCGCGGACTGCTCGGACGGGTGAGCGGTGACCCGGCCCTGGGTGACGACCTGGCGCAGGAGGCGTTCATGCACGCCTGGAAGAACCTGCGGCAACTGCGCGCACCGGCAGCGTTCGGCCCCTGGCTCCGGCAAATCGCCTTGAACACCTGGCTGCAGCATGCCCGGCGCGTGCGGATTCCGATGGACGACCTCGCACGGGAAGAGATGGCAGCCGACAGTGACGCGCCTGACGTGACCCGGCGGGTCGACCTCGAACGCGCCCTCGCCAAACTGAGACCGCCCGAACGGCTGTGCGTGGTTCTGGCCTACGCGGAGGGCATGAGTCACGGCGAGATCGCCCGGGCTACAGGGATGCCGCTCGGGACGGTCAAGTCGCACATATCTCGCGGAGCCGCCCGGTTGCGCGGTTGGCTTGTCGGCGATACCGTGAACCAATCAATCCATCGATGCCGAGTCAATCATGGTGAGTGACGACACCGAACGGACCCTGGCGCGCGTGTTCGCCGAGGCCCACCCGGTGACGCGTGCAGATGAACCGTTCGTGGCGGCAGTCTCCAGCCGGATAGCCCGGCGCCGCCGGGCGGGTACTCTTTTGGGCTTCGCCGGGTGGCTGGGGGTGGTCGTCGGAGCGGCGGCGATCGCGCCCTTTCTCACGGAAGCCGCAATCTCCGTCGCTCTCCTGCCCGCCCTGCTGGCCAAGCCGCTGGAAGCGGTGCTGCTGTCTCCGGCCGGGTGGGTTGCGGCGCTGCTGGTGATGGGCCTCTCACTGCTGCGCGGGTCCGCCTGACGTTGACGCAACTCCACCCCGCGCCGCAAGCCCTTGAGGATCTCCTTCGGGAAATGCTGACAGCGGAAGGCGGCGTGACCTCGGCCATGTCGACGTCCCGGCGCACCGGATGTTCGTTGAACGCAACCGCGAGGCAACTATAATTCACGCGGGCGACACCGCACGTCGCGGTCCGGCGAGCGTCTGCGCATCGGAATCGTCGGCTTCGCTCCCGGGTCCGCGCCAAGGAGAAACGACATGCACCGCACTGTAATGGGACACCTCGTCATCGTGTTGGCGGTGGCCGCGATGGGCGCTGCGGGATCCTCCGCCCACGCGCAGGGTTCGTTCGAACCGCCCCGTCTGCCGGACGGGCGACCGGATCTGCAGGGCGTCTGGGATTTCCGGACGCTGACGCCGCTCGAACGACCGGAGGACCTCGCCGGCAAGGCCGTGCTGGGCGCCGAGGAGGCGGCCGCGCTCGAAGCCGAAGCGGCGGCCAGCAGCGCGGCGCTCAACGCCCCCACGACGGATCGCAGCCAACTGCTCCCGGTCGGGGGCAACGTCGGCGGGTACAACCACTACTGGGTGGATCAGGACAAGACGGTCGTCGACGACCTGCGTACCTCGCTCATCGTGGATCCGCCGAGCGGGCGGCTTCCTCCCCTTCAGCCCGGGCTGGAGATGCAGGCGCTCTCGCTCCAGGAGGACCTGCCCGGAACGCGGCCGAACCGGACCCGCACGGCCGGCATCGGCACGGACAGCTACGAGGATCGCGGTCTGGCCGAGCGGTGCCTGCTGGGGTTCAACACCGGGCCGCCGCTCCTGCCCGCGGCCTACAACAACAACATCCAGTTGTTCCAGACGTCGGACCACGTGGTGATCCTCCACGAGATGGTGCACGACGTCCGGGTGATCCCCCTCGACGGACGCGCCGGCCTGCCGAGCCGCATCCGGCAGTGGAACGGGGATTCGCGCGGGCGCTGGGAGGGCGACACCCTCGTCGTCGAGTCGACCAACTTCACGGACAAGACCGCCAGCTTCAATCCCGCGAGCTACGTTGCGGCGGGCAGCGGCGCGCACAAGCATCTGGTCGAACGCTTCCGGCTGGTGGACGAGAACACGTTGGAGTACGAGTACACGCTGACCGACCCGGTGACGTTCACGCGGCCGTTCACGACCGTGCTGCCCATGAAGCGCGGTGTCGCCGTCTACGAGTACGCCTGCCACGAAGGCAACTACGGGCTCCACAACGTGCTGGCCGGCGCCAGGGAGCAGGAGCGCGCCCTGGTCCGGTAGCTGTCACGAGACGTGAGGAGAACCATGCGGACATTGCGTCTGGTCGTCGCGGTCGTGCTCGTCGGCGGCGGTGTCGGCACCGCTGCCGCCCAGTCGGCGGATTGGTCGAGTCAGAATCTCAACCTCGACAACAACCGCTTCGCGCCCCTCGACGAGATCGACACGACGAACGTGGCGCGTCTCGTGGAGCGCTGGTCGTACGAGGTGGGGCCGACGGACAACATCGCCCAGGCTACCCCGCTGGTGGTCGACGGCGTCATGTACCTGCACTCGCATTCGACGCTGTTCGCGCTCGACGCGGCCACCGGCGAGGAGCTGTGGACGGCGTCACTGGACCGCGGGCCCACCGCGGCCGGCCCCGTCCGGGGCTCGACGTTCGCCGACGGCAACCTCTACGCGTATCGCGGCGCCGACCTCTACGCGCTGGACGGCCGCACCGGGTCGCCGGTCGAGTCGTTCGGGGACCGGGGGTATCTGCGGGTCATCGGCGCCGCGCTGCAACAGAAGTATCCCGACGCCTACCCGCCAACGCTGGATCCGGTGCAGATCGGCTACCGCATCACCACGCCGCCCGCCCATCACGCCGGCACCCTGTACGTTGCCGCAGCGCTGTCGGAGGGACACATCCCGGGCGGGCTGGTGGTCGCGACCGACGCCGACACCGGCGCCATCAAGTGGGTGTTCAACACCATCCCGCAACGCCCCCAGGACCAGGGATGGGAGATTGCGCGCGATACGTGGGGCGACGGTGCGCGCGCCGGCGGCGGCATCTGGACCCAGCCGGCGATCGACCCGGAGCTGGGACTGGTCTACGTGAACGCGGGCAACCCCTCGCCCGACTACGACGGGTCGGCGCGGGTGGGGATCAATCTGTTCACGAACAGCACCATCGCCCTCGACCTCGAGACCGGCGACCTGCGCTGGTATTTCCAGGCCGTGCACCACGACCTCTGGGACTGGGATCACGTGACCGGCCCGCTGCTGTTCGACGTCACCGGCGACGACGGGCAGACCATCAGGGGCGTCGCGGCGGCCGGGAAGAACTGTCTCTTCTACCTGTGGGATCGCGAGACCGGCGAGCCGCTCCACCCCATGGTCGAGACGCTGGTGCCCACCGAGACGGACGTGCCGGGCGAGCAGGTGTGGCCGACGCAGCCGATCCCGCACAACGCCGCCGGGGTGCCGATGACGCCGCTGTGCGCCACGTACATCGAGCTCGACGAGCCGGAGCTCGCCAGCCGCTCCAGCCAGTTCTATGCCCCGTACTGGATGAGCAAGGCGATCATCGTCGCCCACGGGGGCTCGAGCTGGGGCGCGCCCTCGTTCAGCCCGCGCACCGGGCTCGTCTACGTGACCGGGAAGAACGGCGCCATCTCGATCGTCGTCAAGCCGGTCGGCGACACCCTCGAACCGGGCCCCGACGCCAGGGGCCACACCGACAACCTCGCCAGCCTCGATCGCATCACCGAGGCCTACCCGCCGGCGGTGACGCTCTCGGCGTACGACCCGGTCTCGGGCGAGCAGACCTGGCAGGCGCTGCTGCCGGCGCTGTCCGCTATCGGCGCGAGCGGCAACATGGTGACCGCCGGGAACCTGGTGTTCCAGGGCACCGAGGACGGCGGCCTGTACGCGCTCGACGCGGCGACCGGCGAGGAGCTGTACCGTTTCGACGCGCCGCGCCCGATTCGGTCGAGTCCGATGACCTACGAGGTCGACGGCAGGCAGCACGTGACCGTCGTCGCGACCAACACGGTGGTGACGCTCGCGCTGCCGTGAGCGCCATCGCCTGCTCGGTGCGCGTGTCCGGCGGCCCCGTCAGCGCATCGCCGCGAAGCAGGCGCGCAGCTCGGCGACGAACGTGTCGGGCTGCTCGAACGCCGCGAAGTGGCCGCCGCTGTCGAGGACGTTGTAGTAGCGCAGGTCCTTGAAGCGCAGCTCCACCCAGCGCCGCGAGGCCTTGAAGATCTCCTTCGGGAAGATGCTGGCGCCGGACGGGACGGTCACCGGGTCCATCGTCACGCCGCCGAAGCTCTCCCAGTACAGCCGGGCGGAGGAAGCGCCGGAGCCGGTCAGCCAGTAGAACATCACGTTGTCGAGCAGCTCGTCGCGGGTCAGGACGTTCTCCGGATGGCCGTCGCAGTCCATCCACTGGTAGAACTTCTCGACGATCCAGGCGGCCTGTCCGGCGGGCGAATCGACTAGGCCGTAACCGAGCGTCTGGGGGCGCGTGCTCTGCTGCTTGGAGTAGCCGGAGTCCCGGTCCTGGTAGAACTTCTGCGCGGCGAGGGCGTCGCGCTCCTGCTCGGTCGGCTCCGCCAGCATCTCCCGGGGCGGGAAGACGACCGGCATGTTGGTGTGCAGGCCCCTGCAGTGCTCCGCATCCTGGATGCCGATGGACGTGGTGATCATCGCGCCCCAGTCGCCGCCCTGCGCGAGGTAGCGGTCGTAGCCGAGGCGCGCCATCAGCGTGCTCCAGGCGCGGGCGATGCGGTCGACGCCCCAGCCCGCAGCGGCCGGCTTGTCGGAGAAGCCGTAGCCGGGAATCGCGGGCAGCACGAGGTGGAAGGCGTCGGCGTCGCTGCCGCCGTGGCGGGCGGGGTCGGTCAGCGGCCCGATCACCTTCAGGAACTCGACGATCGAGCCCGGCCAGCCGTGGGTGATCACGAGCGGCGCGGCGTCCTCCACGGGCGAGCGCACGTGCAGGAAGTGGATGCCGAGGCCGTCGATCTCCGTCCGGAACTGCGGGATGGCGTTCAGCCGCGCCTCGGTGGCGCGCCAGTCGTAGCCGTCGCGCCAGTAGTCGCACAGCTCGCGGACGTAGGCCAGCGGGATGCCCTGGCTCCAGTCGTCCACGGTCTCCGCCTCCGGGTAGCGTGTCCTGGCCAGCCGCGCGCGCAGGTCGTCCAGCTCGGCCTCGTCGATGTCGATGCGGTACGGCGTGACGTCAGTGCTCATGCGGGGACCCTACCACAGCGGCGCGGCTGGCCCCGCGGGCTGGCGAATAGTGCAATCGCGACCCCCGGTGAGCAATAATCAGCGTGCGAACGGCGATCGCGAATCGGTCCGCGGTGAGACGTGCGCCCCGGGGCGCACGGCGGCGCGCACGCCCCAGCGGCACGCTTCGTGCTTGACGGGTACGCATGCAGACGCTGGACGAACGGGTCGCGTTTCTCGAGGGCAGGGTGGACGAGCACAGCCGCGGCGTCGACGACTTGCGCGCGCTGGTCGTGCAGCTCGACGGCAAGGTCGACCGTCGCATCGACGGCCTCGACGGGCGCTTCGAAGCTATCGATCGACGGTTCGAGGCGGTCGACCGGCGATTCGATGCCATCGACGCGCGCTTCGAAACCATCGACCGGCGGTTCATCGCGCTCGAGGGACAGATCGCCGCGCTAGATTAGAAGATGTCCCGCCAGTTCCTCTGGCTGATGGGCGCGCTGACGACCGTGCTCGTCTCGGTAATCGGCTCCCTGCTGGGCGTCGTGCTGACGCTCGGTTGACACGGCGTTCCACGAGGCGCCAGACGCTGATGGATCCTGATTTCCGGCCGGTTCGGCGGTCGAGCGCCCGCGCGGCGGCCACCGTCCTGTCCGCGCTCGCGCTGCTGGCGGCCGCGGCGCCGGCGCTCGCGCACACGAACCGCGACGTCGGCGCCGGGCTGCTCAGCGGCCTGCTGCACCCGTTGACCGGGCTGGATCACCTGCTCGCGATGGTGGCGGTCGGCATCTGGGGCACGCAGCTCGGCGCCCCGGCCATCTGGCTCCTGCCGCTGACGTTCCCCCTGGTCATGTCGTTCGGAGGCGTGCTCGGCGTGCGGGCGGTGCCGCTGCCGGCGGTGGAGATCGGCGTGGCGGCGTCCGCCGCCGTGCTGGGCCTCATGATCCTGCTGTCCGCCAGACCGCTGCTCTCCGTGGCGGCGGGCGTCGTGGGGGCCTTCGCCATCTTCCACGGCCATGCGCACGGCGCCGAGTTGCCGGCGGCCGCCGAGCCGCTCGCCTACGGCCTCGGGTTCGTGCTCGTGACCGGCCTGCTGCACGCCGCCGGCATCGCGATCGGCCTGCTCGACCGCTGGCCGACCGGCGCGCTGGCGCTGCGCGGCCTCGGCGCGGTCATCGGCGCCATCGGGCTCTACCTGCTCGGCGGCCTGCTGCTGTGACCGGCAGGCCCTTCGGCGGCGCGACCGCCGCGCTCGCGCCGCTCCTTGCGCTCTGCTGGCCCGCGCCTGCCGCAGCCCATCCGATGCCCGGCGTCGGGGACTTCTACGCGGGCATGCTGCATCCGCTCACCGCGGTGGAGCTGGCGCTGCCGCTGGTTGCCCTCAGCCTGCTGGCCGGCCAGCAGGATCGCGACACGGCAATCCGACTGATCGCGACGGTTCCCCTGGCGCTGGGATTGGGCGCGGTCCTCGGGCTCGTGACGCCGGCGCCGGCCGGCCTCCTGCAGGCGAACGTCGGCGCCATGGTGGTGCTCGGCGTCCTCGTCGCGGCGGCGCCGGCGCTGCCCGCGTACGCGGCTCTCGCCCTCGCCGCCGTGCCGGCGGCGACCGTGGGGCTGGCCAACGGCGCCGAGTTGGGCGGCCAGTTGTCGCCCGCCCGCTTCGTGCCCGGGCTGGCCCTGGCCGGCTTCCTGCTGGTGACCTACGGCGTGGGGTGCGCCCGCCGCCTGCGGGCGCCGTGGATGCGGATGGGGTTCCGCGTCATCGGGAGCTGGATTGCGGCCGTCGGCATCCTCACCCTCGGGCTCGAACCCGCCGGGCCGTGACAGCTTCAATCTGACGGGGCTGCGTCCCCGACCCCCGGCGTCCGCGGAGCCATCTGATATCCTACGCGTAACCTACGGGAGGACTGCTGCATGACCCTCACCCGCAACGGACTGCTCGGCGTCGCGCCGCTGCTGGCGCTGCTGCTCGCGCCCGCAACCCTGTCGGCCGGTCAGGCGCCGGGCGACGCGCCGGTGACCTTCACGAAGGACATCGCCCCGATCCTGCAGAAGAGCTGCCAGAGCTGCCATCGCCCGAACTCGCTGGCGCCGATGTCGCTCATGACCTACGAAGAGGTGCGGCCGTGGGCGCGGAGCATCAAGAACCGCACGGCGCTCCGCGACCGCATGGGCGTGATGCCGCCCTGGTTCCTCGAGAAGGATGTCGGCATCCAGGCCATCAAGGACGACATGTCGCTGACCGAGGCGGAGATCGCGACCATCGGCGCCTGGGTGGACAACGGCGCGCCGCGCGGCAATCCGGACGACCTGCCGCCGCCGCTCGCCTTCGCGGGCCCCGGCGAGTGGGAGATGGGCGAGCCCGATCTGGTCGTCGTGGGCCCGTCGGCATCGCGCGCGGCGGACGATCCCGACTGGTGGGGCGCGCTGCCGCCGGTCGAGACCGGGCTGACCGAGGACCGCTACGTGCACACGATGCAGGTCAAGGAGGTCGGCGACAACGCGCGGACCATCGGCGGCCGGTTCATCTATCACCACGCGTTCTTCTCGCTGATCGACGAGGACGGCAACCCGCTCGACAACGGCGACTGGCCGACCATCCACGACCTGCGGAACAACCCCCGCGGCTTCACGTTCGACCCGGAGGCGGGCCGCTTCGTGCCGGGCAACTCGCGGCTGCAGTGGGACAACGTCCACCTGCACTCGAACGGCGAGAACACCACGGCGCACCTGGAGGTCGCGTTCAAGTTCCACCCGCGCGGCTACGAGCCGACGAGGAAGATCGGGCGCATCGGCTTCGGCACCGCCGAGATCGACGTGCTGCCGAACCGGGACGGGCAGGTGCGGCACTTCTACCAGACCCTGCAGCACAACGTGAAGCTGACGATGTTCGCGCCGCACATGCACGCGGCCGGCGTCAGGATGTGCATGGAGGCCATCTGGTCCGGCCGCGTGGAGACGCTCAACTGCGCCGGCTACGACCACAACTGGCTGCGCTACTACCGCTACGAGGAGGACGCGGCGCCGCTGCTGCCGAAGGGCACCATTCTCCACGGCATCGGCTACTTCGACAGCACGGCGGCCAACCCGAACATCGTCGACCCGCGCAACTGGACCGGCTTCGGCCACCGAGCGATCGACAACATGCTGCTCGTGCTCGCGCCGGCGTTCATCCTGACCGACGAGGAGTTCGAGGCCGAGATGGCGCAGCGGCGCGAGCGGCTGGATCTCGCCGAGGGGGACACCGTGCTCGGCTGCCCGCTGTGCGGCTTCGCCGAGCTGCCGGGCGGCAACCGGCGCGCGAACGACCAGTAGCGGCCACCGATACGCCATGCAGCCCCACCAGCGCGCCGCCGCCGGTGTCGTCGCCGCGGCAGCCGCCGTCGCGACGCTGCTGACGCCCGCGGTCTCCGCGCAGCCCGGCCGGGAGCGCGGCCAGAGCGTCACGCCCGTCTACGAAGGGTACGTGGAGAAGCCGGACGGGTCGTTCGACCTGCTGTTCGGCTACCTGAACCGGAACTGGGCCGAGCAGCCGGTGGTGCCGATCGGCCCCGACAACCACATGGAGCCCGGCGGCCCCGACCGCGGCCAACCGACCCACTTCTTCCCGCGCCGCAACCGCTTCGTCTTCCGCGTCCCGGTGCCCGCCGACTTCGGCGACGGCGAGGTGGTCTGGACGCTGACGGTCAACGGCCTGACCTGGCAGGCGTTCGGCACCTTGCGGCAGGGCTACGCCGTCGACGACACGGTGCTGATGGCCAACTTCGGCGGCGGCGGCCCAGGCGGGTTCCATCCCAGCACGTTGGGCAACACACCGCCCGTGCTCACCCTCGAGACGGAACGCGAGCTGACGGCCAGCGTCGGCCAGCCGGTCGCGCTGCGCGCCGTCGCGACGGACGACGGCCGGCCCGGACGCCGGCCGATTCCGGACTTCTGGGTCGGCCGCAGCCGGTCCGTGCTGTTCGCCTCGACGGGCCTGCGGCTGTCCTGGATCCGCTACCGCGGCCCCGCCCCGGTCGCCTTCGACCCGCCGCAGACGAAGGTGTGGGAAGACTTCCGCGACGGCGGCGGCTCGCCCTGGTCGGCCGGCTGGGAGCCGCCCCCGGTGCCGCCCGACAACCGCTGGATGGTACGGGCCACCTTCAGCGCGCCGGGCACGTACGTGCTGCGGTGCATCGCCCACGACGGCGGACTCCAGGCCTACGAGGACGTTACCGTGCAGGTGGCCCCCTGACGAGGAGCGGACGAACAGCGACATGACCGAAGCGGCGAAGGACCCTCGCGACCTCACTATCCGCGAGCTGTACGACCTGAGCGGGCAGGTGGCAGTCGTCACGGGCGCGGCGAAGGGCATCGGGCTGGCGATTGCCAACCGCTTCGCCGAGGCCGGCGCCACGCTGCTGCTGGCCGACATCGACGGCGAGACGGTGCGGTCGGCGGGCGACGCCATCCGCCAGCGCGGCGGCACGGCCAGCGAGTGCGTGTCGGACGTCTCCACCGTGGCGGGCGCGGTCGAGCCGGTGCGGGTGGCGAAGGACACCTACGGCCGCGTCGACGTGCTGGTCAACAACGCCGGCATCTACCCGATGGTGCCGTCCCTGGAGCTCTCCGAGCAGGTGTGGGACCGGACGCTCGACCTGAACCTCAAGGGGCTGTTCTTCGCCGCCCAGGCGGCGGCGCGCGAGATGGCGGACACGGGCCGGGGCGGCGCGATCATCAACATCGCGTCGGTGGACGCGTTCAAGCCGACCGGCAACCTCGTGCACTACGACGCGTCGAAGGGCGGCGTCGTCATGCTGACGAAGTCGCTGGCCAAGGAGCTGGGGCCGCGGGGCGTCCGCGTCAACGCCATCGCGCCCGGCGGCATCCAGACGCCCGGCACGGAGCAGACGGAGCTGCCGCTGCCCCCCGGCGTGGACGCGGAGGCCATGCTGCGGCAGATGCTGGCCGCGCTGCCGCTGGGCAGAATGGGCCAGCCGGACGACGTGGCGCGGCTGGCGCTCTTCCTCGCCAGCCCCGCGTCGGCCTACATGACGGGCAGCACGGTAGTGGTCGACGGCGGGATGCTGATCGCCTGAGCCACCGCTCGGTGGCGCGCCACGCGATGCAGCCCCCGAGCCCCGTCGCCGAGTGCCCACCCGAGGCCGCCCCCGGCCAGCGCGGCCGGCCGTTGCTCGGCAGGCTGGCGCGCGAGCCCTTCCTGCACTTCCTCGCTCTGGGCCTGCTGGTCTTCCTGGCCAGGGGCTGGTCCGGCGGAACGCCGGAGCGCTACCACGTCACGATCGCACCGGCCGACGTCCGCCGCCTCGCGACCGGCTACGAGTGGCAGTTCGGGCGCCCGCCCACCGCCGCCGAGCTCAGCCACCTCGTCGACCGCCACATCGAGGAGGAGATCCTCTACCGCGAGGGCGTCGCCCTCGGCCTCGACCGGGACGACGAGATCGTCCGCCGGCGCGTCGTGCAGAAGCTGCAGTTCCTGCAGGAGGACACCGCGCTCGTGCCGGAGCCGGACGACGCCGCGCTGCGCGCGTTCCGGGCCCGCCACGCGGACCGCTACCGCGAGCCGGCGCGCGCCACGTTCCGCCATCTGTACTTCTCGCCCGACGACGGCGGACCGCGGGCGGCGCGGGCGCGGGCCGCCGCGGTGCTCGCGCCGGGGACGAATGCTGCCGCCGGACCGGCGCCCGCCGCCGGCGAGCCCTTTCCGGGCCGCGATCGCTACGCGGCCATCGACGCGGCCGGACTGGCCCGGATATTCGGTGCTTCCGAGCTGTCGCGGACCCTCTTGGCGCTGGCGCCCGGCGAATGGCACGGGCCGCTCCAATCCGGCTACGGCTGGCACCTGGTTTTCGTCGAGACCCTCGAGCCGGCCCGCGAGCAGCCGTTCGCCGCCGTGCGAGAGCAGGTCCGGGCGGATTACGTCGACCAGCAGCGGCAGGCCGTCAACGCCGCGGCTCTGGCCGCGATCAAGGCCAAGTACGTAGTGCGCCGCGGGGACCTGGAGCAATGAGGAGTCCCCGCCGCTGGGCCCTGGCGGCGGCCGCGCTGCTGGCGTGCCCGGCTGCCCTCGCGGGGCACGAGGTGCGCCCGGCCTACCTCGAGATCACCGAGGCCGCCGCGACTTCGGCGCCCGCCCCGCAGCGCGTCGAGATCCTCTGGAAGCAGCCGGTGATCGTCGACCGGGCCGTGCGGCTCGTCCCGCGCCTGTCGAACGGGTGGCTCGACGCCGCGCCGGCGGCGCAGCAGGTGAGCCTGAACCACCTCATCAGGGTCTGGCGACCGCCGGGCGGCGAGGGTGCGGACCTCGAGGGCGTCACGGTCACGATCGACGGCCTCGAGCGGACCATCACCGACGTGCTGGTCCGCGTCACGCTCGCGGACGGCCGGCGGCTGGAGCGGTTCCTCACCCCGGCCGAGCCGTCGCTGACCGTCTCGTTCGAGCGGACGGCCGCCGTCGCGGCGCCCGTCTACCTGCGGCTCGGCGTCGAGCACATCCTCACCGGCATCGATCACCTGGCGTTCGTGCTGCTCCTGCTCATGCTCATCGGCGGCGGGCGGCGGCTGGTCGCCGCCGTCACGGCGTTCACCGCGGCCCACAGCCTGACGCTGGCGCTCACGACGCTCGGGGTGGTCCGCGTCCATGCCCCCGCCGTCGAGGCCGTCGTCGCCCTGAGCATCGTCTTCCTGGCCGTCGAGCTCGTGCAGGCAGCCGGCGGCCGCGCGGGGCTCACGAGCCGCAGGCCATGGCTCGTGCCGTTCGCGTTTGGCCTCCTGCACGGCTTCGCCTTCGCCGGCGCGCTGGCCGAGATCGGCCTGCCGCGCGGCGAGATCGCCCTCTCGCTGCTGCTCTTCAACCTCGGCGTCGAGATCGGCCAGCTCCTGTTCATCGCCGCCGTGCTCGCCGCCACCTGGCTCGTCTCGCGCCGCGCCTGGCCCGCGCCCGCCTGGATGCGCCTCGTGCCCCCCTACGCGGTCGGCGCCTTCGCGGCGTCCTGGTTCATCGAGCGGCTGCAGCCGTGACCTGCCAGCCGGTACCTCGCCCGTGTCCCGGCAGGTGGCGGACACGGGCCGAACCTGCATGGCCGCACCGCGTATTCGTGTTTCGGGATGTGCTATTTGTATACACATGAGAATGCACATTGAGATCGACGATGCGATCGTCACCGAGATTGACGCCATCGCCGGCCTGCGGCGCCGCAGCGCGTTCGTGCGGGAAGCGGTGCTGGCTGCCGTCGACCGGCACCGTCGCACGAGTCGTCTGCGCCAGGCCGCCGGCATGCTTCGCGGCAGCGAGCACGACTGGGACGTTGATCCGGCCGCCTGGGTGAGTCGGCAGCGCAGCGGCGACCCGCGCCGCGTCGGATGAGGTCATGCTCGTGCTGCTCGATACGACGGTGCTGGTCGATCGGCCTACAATCCGCCGAGCGACACGGAGGAGACCTGAAGCCATGCGAATCATGCTGAGCCGGATGCTGCTGTCGGCGCTCGCGACTTCCCTGGCGGCCGCGGCGCTGATCGCGCAGGGCGGCGGCGAGCAGCCCCAGCCGGTCACCCCGGCCGACATCGAGGCCTGGAAGCAGGAGCTGTCCAACTGGGGCCGTTGGGGCGACGACGACCAGCACGGCGCGCTCAACCTGATCACGCGCGCCAAGCGCCGGCAGGCGGCGACCCTCGTGCAGGAAGGCTTCTCCGTCTCGCTCGCCCGGCGGGCGGACTACGAGAGCAACCCCGATACCGAGCTCGGCATCCCGGGCACGGGCCCCTACGAGCGGAACATGGCCAGCCCCACGCTCGACTGGTTCGCGCTGCGCTACCACGGGTTCGCCCACACCCACATCGACTCGCTGGCCCACGGCACGGACAACGGCGTGTCGTACAACGGCTACGTGGACGACGACGAGGCGGTGCTCGCGGCGGGCCATCCGCGGAACTCGATCGACGTGGCCGAGCACGGCATCTTCACGCGCGGCATCCTGATGGACATTCCGCGGCTGAAGGGCGTGCCCTACCTGGAGCCGGGGACCCGCATCTACCCCGCCGACCTCGAGGCCTGGGAGCAACAGGCGGGCATGAGGGTGGCGTCCGGCGATGCGCTCTTCATCCGCACCGGGCGCTGGGCGCGGCGGGCCGCCATGGGCCCGTGGAACGCCCGCGAAGGGTCGGCCGGCCTCGATGCGTCGGTCATCCCGTGGCTGCGGGAGCGCGACATCGCCATCCTGGCCGGGGAGGCGCCGCAGGACGCCATTCCGCCCGGCGGCGAGCTGACCGGCCTGCCCGTGCACGCCTTCGCGCTCGTCCATCTCGGCGTCCACCTCTTCGACAACGTGGCGCTCGACGACGTGGCCGCCGCCGTGGCCGCGCGCAACCGGTGGGAGTTCCTGCTGACGGTCGCGCCGCTGCGCATGGTGGGGGGCACCGGGTCTCCGATCAACCCGATCGCGACGTTCTGACCGGCACGGGAGGACCCGATGGGCGCGCTCGACGGATGCGCGGCGATCGTGACCGGCGCCAGCCGGGGCATCGGCAAGGGCTGCGCGCTGGAGCTGGGCGCGGCGGGGGCGACGGTCTACGCCACGGGGCGCACGCTCAAGGACGGCGACGCCCCGCTGCCCGGCAGCCTCGAAACAACGGTGCGGGACGTCGAGGCGCTCGGCGGGCGCTGCGTCGGCGTGGCCTGCGACCACCGCGACGACGCGCAGGTCGCGGCGCTCTTCGAGCGCGTGGCGGGCGAGTGCGGACGGCTCGACGTGCTCGTGAACAACGCGTTCCTCATCCCGCCCGAGCTGACCTCGGGACTCCCCTTCTGGGAGACGCCCCTGTCGAACTGGGACGACATGATCGACGTCGGCACGCGCTCGGCCTACGTCGCCACCTGGCACGCCGCCAAGCCGATGACGGCCGGCCGGCGCGGGCTGATCGTCAACGTCAGCTCATCGGGCGCAACGGGATTCGCCTGGCACGTGGCCTACGGCGTGGGCAAGTGCGCGCTGGACCGCGTCACCGCCGACACCGCCCACCAGCTCCGCGACCACGGCGTGACGGTCGTCTCGCTCTGGCCGGGCCTGGTGCTGACGGAGCGGCTGCAGCAAGTGCCGAACCTGGAGCAGGTGTTCGACGTCAGCGGCGCGGAGACGCCGCGGTTCTGCGGGCGGGCGGTCGCCGCGCTGGCCGCGGACGCGGACGTGCTGCGGCTGACGGGCCGCGCCCTCACGGCCCGCCAGCTCGCCGACGAGTACGGCTTCACCGACGTGGACGGGCGCCTGCCCAATGGCCCGCTGTCCCACGACGCCCGGGCGGACGCCGCGGGGACCCCATAGCCCCGCGCCGCTGCCGCCGGGGCGCGCCGTGCGCGCCCCCCCTCTCAGTGGCGGCTGGCCTGCAGGTGCTCGCGGAGGATGTCGCGGCCGAAGTCGCCCTCGAAGTCCCGCCACACCGAGTGGACGTGGTTGCCGTCGTTCTGGATGTTGTCGTACTCGATCAGGAACGTCGGCCCCTGCACGCGGTAGTAGTGCCGCCCCCCGCGCTCCATCTCGCCGGCCCAGGCGAAGGTGATGTGCTCGACGCCGGCCTCCTCGAGTCTGGCGATCCGCTGCGCCGCCAGATCGTCGGCCATCAGCGAGGTGTAGGTCGCGATGAGCCGCCGCAACTGCGCCTGCTGGTCCCAGGTCATGTCGGACGCCTTGACGCCGCCCGGCCCCAGGGAGTGCGCCCTGGCGAACGCCTCGGTGGCGATGTCCTCGGGCGCGACGTCGTCGATGATGGCCACCGCGCGCTGCTCGTCGTCGAGCGCCATCAGCAGCCCGCGCGCGGTGTCCTCCTCCAGCCCGAGTACGCGCAGCCCCTTGCGCGGACCTTCCCGCACCTCGGCCGGGTTGCTGCCGAAGAACGACGGCGTGCTCGCCACCGTCTCGCCGTCCACGACCGTGAAGTGGAGCGACAGGTGATGGCCCTCGACGCGCCAGCCCCAGGTGCCGGTCGGCCCCGGCGTGCCGAACACGGAGAAGAAGTACCACTCCGGGTTGCGGGTGATGCGGCCGCTCTGCTCGAGCGCCGCTAGAACGGCCTCGAGATCCATGACGTCGACGGCGACCGAGTAGCCGATCTCGCTGAGCCCCGCCTTGAGCATCGCGTGCGCGGCCTGCCGCTGCGTCTCGTCCATGTCCTCGATCTTGAGGCCCTGGCGGGGATGCATCTCGGTCGGGATGTAGTGGAACCGCTCGCGATCGTCGGAATCGAACGGGAGCGCGGCCATGCCCCGCTGGTCGGACGTCAGCGACGCGAGGAAGCCCTGCGCGGCGTCGGCCATCGAGGCCGCCGTCCGCTGCGAGGCGACAGTCGAGGCGAGCCCGAGGGCGGCGACGAATCCGACGCCGAGAATCACCCGATACCATGCCAGACGGCTCATGCAGACCCCCGTTTCGTAGCGTATAGTCACCGGTATCTTACGAAGGCGCCCGCGGGCCGTCAACCGGCCGCGTCGGCCCACCCACGAAAGGACGACCCATGCGTGCATCGAGATGGACCCGACTGGCAATCGGCGCGGCCCTGTTGCCGGCGCTCGGCTGCGGCGCGGCCGCTCCGCCGGCCGAACCCATGGCCGATCCGGCGCCGGACGCGGCCGCCGACTGCGCGGCGGTCGGCGAGATCCAGTTCATCTGCGACCTGATCAGCCCCGAGGACCTGGCCGTCCTCCCGGGCGAGCAGTGGGTCATCGCCTCCGGCAACCAGGAGGGCGGCATGATCCATCTGGTCAACGTCGGCGACAAGACCAGCTCCGTCCTGTACCCCACCGCCGCCCCGCGGGAACGGCTCGACGCCGAGACCTACGGCGCCTGCCCGGGGCCTGTCGACCCGGACGAGGGCGCCGCGTTCCGCGCCCACGGCCTGTACCTGAAGCCGGGCGAGGACGGGGTCCACACGGTCTACCTGGTGCACCACGGCTTCCGCGAGTCGGTCGAGGTGTTCGAGGTCGACGGGAACGCGAACCCGCCCGAGCTGACGTGGGTGGGCTGCGCCGTCGCCCCGGAACCGCTGACGCTCAACTCGGTGGTGGCCCTGCCGGACGGCGGCTTCGCCGCCACGAGCTTCCGGACGGCGGGACTGACGGAGTCGCTCGCCGACATCCAGACCGGCGCCATTTCGGGATCGGTGTGGGAATGGCACCCCGAGGGCGGCTGGACCGAGGTGCCGGGCAGCGAGACCGGCGGCCCCAACGGCCTGGAGATTTCCGGCGACGGCGAGTGGTTCTACATCGCCGGCTGGGGCGAGCAGCGCTTCATCCGCCTGTCGCGCGGCCGCGATCCCGTCGAGCGGGAGGCCGTCGACCTGCACTTCCGGCCCGACAACCTGCGGATGCAGCCCGACGGGTCGGTCTTCGCCGCCGGCGCCGACCGCTTCAACACGCCGGAAGAGACGTTCCACGTCGGGCGCATCGACCCCCTGACGCTGGAGGTCGAGCGCGTGATCGATCATCCCGTCATCGAGAACTTCGCGGCCTGCACCACGGCCATCCGGATCGGCGACGAGATCTGGATGGGGACCAACCGGGGCGAGAAGATCGGCTACTTCCCCGCGCCGTAGTAGCGTGGCGTGGCGTTGCGTGGCGTACGCGAGATCGTTCCACCAAACGGTCAGCGTTCCCACTCCACCCGTGCGGGCGAGCCAGGCAGCCTGCCACGGTGCGGCCGCGTGCCAGACCGCGAGGGCTTCGGCAGCTCCGGCCCGAGGGTGGCTTGCGATCTTTTTTCGCCCCGCCTGCATTTTTCTGTTGACAGCCGGTTTCGAGGCCGGCGGCCTGCGATGCGGACTGGCGTCAGGCGTGCCGCTCGGACGGCCCTGGTCGACCGCTGGGGACTTGCTGGCGCCCGGGAGGACAACGAAGTCGTACCACGACCCGATCGACCCGCCTGAGGCCGTACAAGACGTTGAAAAAGAGAGGGTTATGATGGAGTCATGCCTGTCGAGCCCCGCGGCGTTCCCGTCGCGTCCGTTCCGCCTGCCCCGCCGGCCGCTCCGCCTGCCGAGACCGAGGTCCCGGCCGTGCGGCCCGCGCGACCCGACGAGCCCGCGCCCGACGTCGAGGCGCTCGCCGACCGGATAGCCGACCTGGCCGCCCGCATCCAGGCGGCCACCTACGAGCTGCTCGTCCTCATCCGGCAATTCGACGAGCGCGACGGCTGGGAAGGCTTCGCCTCCTGCGCCCACTGGCTGAGCTGGCGCATCGGTCTCGCGCCGGGCGCCGCCCGCGAGAAGGTGCGCGTCGCCCACGCCCTGGCGAAGCTGCCGCGGCTGAGCGAGGCGCTGCGGCGCGGCGCCGTCTCCTACTCGAAGGTGCGCGCCGTCACCCGCGTGGCAACCCCCGCGACCGAGAAGGCGCTGCTCGACGTTGCTCTGGCCGGCACCGCCGCGCACGTCGAGCAGGTGGTCCGCACGTGGCGGCGGGTCGACCGCGCGGCGGAGCAGGCGGAGGACCGGTGCCGGTACGAGTCGCGTGCCCTCCACACCTGGGTGGACGACGACGGGATGATCGTCGTCCGCGGCAGGCTGACGCCGGAGGTGGGCGCGGTGCTGCGGCGGGCGCTGGAGGACCATGCGGCCGCCGCCCGACCTGGCAACTTCGGCGTCCTAGATGGCGCCGCCGTCGATCGCGCGGCTGCCAGCCGGCCCGGTGAGTCGCCCGCCGTCGACGGCGCCACCGCAGGTCATGGCCCCGAGACGCCGGCGCCGTACGTTCCAGCGGGAACGTACCCGCGGCGCGCGGGGGCGGTCTCCCCCGCCGCTGGCGAGGCGTGCCCCGCGCTGCCGGACGGCCCGTCCCGGCCCGGACCCGACGTTGACGGACCGCCTCGTCGAGCGCCGACTGGCCGCCGGCGGGACCGGGGCACGCGCCGCGCCGGCCGTGCGTTCCTGCGGGAACGTACGGCGCCGGGGTCCGAGGT
>CAZMWA010000048.1:0-32159 GCA_964569405.1 uncultured Vicinamibacteraceae bacterium
GGACTGGCGGGCGGACGGCAGCCCCGGCTTCTACAACAACTTCTGGCTCGACAACGGCACGGCATGGGCGCCGAGCCGCCGGACGTCGCTCATCGTCGACCCGCCCGACGGCCGCATCCCGTACACGGCCATCGCGGAGGACGGCTACCGGCCGCACGGGTCGGGCCCCTGGGACTCGCACCTCGACCTCGACACGGGGGAGCGCTGCCTGGGCGACGGCCTGCCGCAGATCTGGTTCGGCTACAACCCGAACCACCAGATCTTCCAGACCGCCACGCACGTCGTGATCGTGCACGAGATGTTCAACCAGCGCCGCATCATCCCGCTCGACGGCCGTACGCACCCGGGCATCCCGCAGTGGAACGGCGAGCCGCGGGGGCGCTGGGAAGGCGACACCCTCGTGGTCGAGTCGCGCGACTTCCCCGCCCGGCCGCACGACCGCTGGGTCAACACGTGGCGCATCCCCACGCCGACGCTGCACCTGGTCGAGCGCTTCACCCGCGTCGACGCCGACACCATCGAGTTCGAGGCGACCATCACCGACCCGTCGCGCTTCACGCGGCCCTGGACGGTGCGCTTCCCGCTGTCCGCCGACCAGTCGGAGCGCGGCGTGGCGGCGGGCCAGCTCTTCGAGTTCGCCTGCCACGAGGGGAACTACGCCGTCGCCAACGTCCTCAGGGGCGCCAGAGCGCAAGACCCGTAGGGTGGCCGTAGGGTGGATGGCGGCGCCGGCAGGCCGGCTGCCGTCCGCGCGGGGACTACTCGAGGTTGCCTGTCAGGCCGAGCGGGCCGGCCTGCTCCCGCATGAAGCGGATGACGTTGGCGATGTGCTCGTCGAGCGGCAGGCCCAGCTCCTCAGCCCCCTGACGCAGGTCGTCGCGGCTGACGGCGCGAGCGAAGGCCTTGTCCTTCATGCGCTTGCGCACGGAGCGGGCCTCGAGATCGAGGATGCTCCGCGAGGGCCTCACGAGCGCGGCCGCGGTCACGAATCCGGCCATCTCGTCGCACGCGAACAGCGTGTGCTCCACCGGCGCCTGGCGCGCCACACCGGTGTGGTCGGCGTGCGACAGGATCGCCCGGATGATCCACTCCGGATAGTCGAGCCCCCGCAGTATCTCACTGCCGCGGACGGGATGGTCGTCGAGGCTCGGCCAGCGCTCGTAGTCGAAGTCGTGCAGGAGGCCGACGATGCCCCACTCCTCCTCGTCCGCCCCCCCGCGGCGCGCGTAGCCCCGCATCGCCGCCTCCACGGCGAGCGCATGCTTGCGCAGGCGGTCGCCGGCAGTGTACTCGGTCAGCAGCGACCAGGCCCGGGCGCGTGTCGGCGTCACCGGGCCTGCTCCCCCAGGCGCCGCTCGCCGGCCGCGATGATGGACGCCACGGCCGCGTCGCCGGTCACGTTGGCCGTCGTCCGGCACATGTCCAGAATGCGGTCGACGCCGAGGATCAGGGCGATCCCGGCTGTCGGCACCCCGATGGCCTCGAGGATGATCACCAGCATCACGACGCCGGCGCTCGGGACGGCCGCGGTCCCTATCGAAGCAAGAAGCGCCATCAGCACGATGGTGGCCTGGGCCGCCAGCGTGAGGTCGATGCCCAGGGTCTGCGCGATGAACATGGCGGCCACGGCCTGATACAGCGCCGTGCCGTCCATGTTGATCGTCGCGCCGAGCGGCAGGACAAACGCCGCCACGTCCTTCGAGACCCCGAGATTCTTCTCCGCCGCGCGCATCGTCACCGGCAGGGTGGCGGCGCTCGACGAGGTCGAGAACGCGACGAGCTGCGCCGGGGCCACGCCGCGGAAGAAGTCCCGCGCCCGCAGCGGGGTCAGCAGCCTGAGCAGCAGCGGGTACGTGACCGTCACCTGCACGAGCAGGCCCGTGAGGACCGCCACGCAGTAGAACCCCAGCGCGGCCAGCAGGCGACCGACGTCGGCCGGATCGTCGCCGGCCACCGAGGTGATGGTGTCGGCAATCAGCGCGAACACGCCGACGGGCGCGAAGACGATCACCAGCTCGACGATCTTGATGATGACCGCGTTCACGCTACGGAAGAAATCGAGGAGCGGCTGCGCCTGCCCGGCCGGGATCAGCATCAGGGCAATCCCCACCAGGAACGCCACGAACACCATGTTCAGCATGTTGCGGTTGTCGCCCGCCGCGCCGATGATGTTCGCGGGAATCGCGTCGACCAGAGGCTGCAGCGGCCCGCGCGCGCGGGCATCCTCCGCCGCGCTCTCGCGCGCGCCGAGGTCGTCCTGGTATGTCTCCTGGAGGCGGCCGCGCAGCCCGTCCGGCACGGTCTCGCCGGGCTCGAGCAGGTTGACGACCGTCAGGCCGATGAGCAGCGCGATGAGCGTCGTGCCAACGTAGATGACGGCGGTCCGGCCCCCGATGCGGGACAGCCGGCTCAGGTCCGAGAGCGACGCGATCCCGGTGATCAGCGACGCCAGCACGAGCGGGACCGCGATGAGCAGCAGCAGGCGCAGGAAGATCGCGCCGAACGGTGCTATCCAGTCGGACGTGAACCCGCCCCAGCCTGCGGTCGCGGCCAGCACGCCGTACAGCAGGCCCAGGCCGAGGGCCGCGAGGATTCGCCAGTGTGTTTGCGTGTACCAGGCCATGGCTCTTCGATCAGGCGCCTCCCAGCGGGAGCGACGCGTCGGCGTTCAGATCAAGGGACGCGGTCAGACCGGCGTGCAGGTTGCGGAGCCCGGCGGCGGCGATCATCGCGGCGTTGTCGGTGGCGAGCGCGAGGCTGGGAAGCTGCAGCGGCAACCCGGCCTCGTCGCTGCGGCGGCGGGCAGCCTCCCGCAGGCGGCTGTTCGCCGACACGCCGCCGGCGATGCCGATGCTGCGCGCACCGAACCAGCGCGCCGCCTCGAACGTCCGGTCGAGCAGCGCCTCGACGACCACGCGCTGGAAGCTGGCGCAGATGTCGGCGACCTCCGCGGCGGGCAGCGCGGCGCCGTCGCGCTGCTGCAGCCTCGCGGCCACGTGCCGCTTGACCGCGGTCTTGAGCCCGCTGAAGCTGAACTCCCGTGCGTCCTCGCAGCGCGCTCGCGAATCCCGCCGGGCGCGCGAGCGGCGGGCCCGCGTTGCGATCGGCGTGCGTCATGCGCGCGACCGGGAACGCCACGGCCCGGTCGTCGGCTTCCCGCGCGAGGCGGTCGATGACCGGTCCGCCGGGGTACTCGAGGCCGAGCAGCGTCGCGACCTTGTCGAACGCCTCGCCGGCCGCATCGTCGCGGGTCCGGCCGGCGAGCCGGTAGTCGCCCGCCGCCGGCACGTGATAGAGGCTGGTGTGCCCTCCCGAGACGACGAGGACGACGGCCGGCAGCGGCGGCGTGCCGTTCTCCACGACCAGCGACTCGATGTGGCCGGCCAGGTGGTGGACCGGCACGAGGGGCACGTCGAGCGACGCGGCCAGCGACTTGGCGAACGCCACCCCGACCAGCAGCGACCCCACCAGCCCCGGCCCCTGGGTGACCGCCACGGCGTCGAGCGCCGGCCAGTCGACGCCGGCCTCCTCGAGCGCCCGTTCGACCACGCCGCAGATGTCGCGGACGTGCTGGCGCGAAGCGAGCTCGGGGACGACGCCGCCCCACTCCCGATGAATCTCGACCTGCGAGGCGATGACGCTCGACCCGACGCGCCAGGGGTGCGCGGCGTCGCCGGTGTCCGACACGACGGCGGCCGCCGTCTCGTCGCAGGACGTCTCGATGCCCAGAACGATCATCGTTCCGCGCTCCCGCCCGCCCGCTCGCAGGCGTCCCTCAGGCTCTCGCCGAACGGCGGCCGGCAGATGCCCTGCTCGGTGATTATCCCCGCGATGAGGCCGCCGGGCGTGACGTCGAACGCCGGATTCCAGACCCGCGCGCCTTCCGGCGCCGTGCGCCTCGATCCGACGTGCGTCACCTCGCGCTCGCTCCGCTCCTCGATGGGAATGTCCGCGCCGGTGGCGGTCGACAGGTCGATGGTGGAGACGGGCGCGGCGACGTAGAACGGCACGTCGTGCTCGCGGGCCAGCACCGCCACCGTGTAGGTGCCGATCTTGTTGGCGACGTCGCCGTTGGCGGCCACGCGGTCGGCGCCGACGACGACGACATCGATCCGGCCGTCGCGCAGCAGCGGACCGGCCATGCTGTCCGTGATGACGGTGGTCTCGATGCCGTCGCGCAGCAGCTCCCAGGCCGTCAGGCGGGCGCCCTGGAAGAAGGGGCGCGTCTCGTCCGCGAACACGGCCACCTGCTTGCCGCGCTCGACCGCCGCGCGGACGACCCCCAGCGCCGTGCCGTACCCGCCGGTCGCGAGAGCGCCCGCATTGCAGTGCGTCAGCACGCGCCCCGCGGGCGGCACGACCTCGGCGCCGTGCGCGCCGAGCGCCCTGCAGCTCGCCACGTCGTCGTCGTGTATCTGCTGCGCCGCCGCAACCAGCGTCGCCGCGATCTCCGCGGGCGACCGGCCGGCCCGCACCGCGGCGACGAAGCGCTCCTTCATCCGCTCGATCGCCCAGAACAGGTTGACCGCCGTCGGCCGCGTCGCCGCCATCAGCTCGCACAGCTTGTAGAACTCGGCCGCCAACTGCGCGGAACCCTTCGCCCGGCTGCGCCGCACGCCCAGCGCCAGCCCCATCGCCGCCGCCACGCCGATGGCCGGGGCGCCCCGGATGACCATGCTCCTGATCGCCCGCGCCACCTCCCGCGGGGTCCGGCAACGGACGTACGCCTCCTCCGCCGGCAGCTTCCGCTGGTCGATCATCACCACCGCGCCGTCCTGCCACTCGATCGTCGGCAGCATCCGGACCGATCATACATTCCGACGCGCCGCGGCAAGGCGCGCACGGCGCACCTCGGCGGAAGCGGCGCGGCGCGAAGCGGTCCCGCAAACCCACGCCCGGGCGCTTGGTGCGGATGGACGCCTGCAGCGCCGGCGCAGCCGGCGCAAGGCGCGCACGGCGCGCCTCGGCGGGAGTGGCGCGGGGCTATGGGGTCCCCGCAAACGGACGCCGGGGGCTTGGGGCGCAGCCCCATCTAAAGGAAGCTACATGAGCACCCCGGCGATGGAGGCGTTGATCAGCGTCGCGGCGAAGCCGCCCAGCAGGGCCCGGTAGCTGAGGCGCGCCAGATCGCCGCGGCGCTCCGGGGCGATGCCGCCGATGCCGCCGATGAGGATGCCGATCGAGCCGACGTTGGCGAAGCCGGTCAACGCGAACGTCGCCAGCGTGTGGGAGCAGCCGCTGATGACGCCCTCGTACTCGCCGGCCAGCTTGACGTACGCGACGAACTCGTTGGTGACCAGCTTCGTGCCGAGCAGGTCGGCCACCGCGGGCACGTCGGCGGCAGGCACGCCGAGCAGGGCGGCAGCCGGCGCGAACGCCACGGCGAAGATGCCGGCCAGCGACAGGCCCGGGCGCAGCAGGCCGATCGCGTAGTCGATCATGGCGATGAACGCCAGGAAGGCGATCAGCATCGCGGCGACGTTGATGGCGACGCGCATGCCGTCCGCGGCGCCCGCCGCCGCGGCGTCGATGACGTTGACGTGATCGCGGCGCACCGCCGTCGCGACCGCGCCGGCCGTCGCCGGCCGGCCGGTCTCCGGCATCAGGATCTTGGACAGGTACAGGCCGCACGGCGCGGCCATCACGCTGGTGGTCAGCAACGCCACCGGGTCGGCGCCGAGGCTGAGGTAGACGCCGAGCACGCTGCCGGCGATGGTGGCGAGCCCGCCGGTCATCAGCGTCAGCAGCTCGGAGCGGGTCATGCCGCCGATGTACGGCTTGACGATGATGGGCGCCTCGGTCTGCCCCATGAACACGTTGGCGGCCGCCGACAGCGTCTCGGCGCCGCTCGTGCGCATCAGGGGCATCATGAGGCGGGCCATCAGCGTCACCAGCAGCGGCAGCACCCCCAGGTGGTACAGCACGGTGAACACGGACGAGACGAAGATGATGACCGGCAGGGCGGCGAACGCGAGCACGAGACCGTCGGGAAACACCTGCCCCATGGCCTCCGGGTCCGCAAGCACGCCGAACACCAGCCCGGAGCCGGCGCTGGTGAACTCCAGGAAGCGGGTCACGACGGCCGCCAGCGCCGAGAAGAACTCGTAGCCCGGCCGCACGCCGCCCACCTCGACGCGCAGGATGAGGACCGCAATCAGCAACTGCAGGCCCACACCCCAGGCGACGGTCCGCCAGCGGATGGCGGAAATATTGGACGAGCACGCGACGACGAGCGCCCCGAAGCAGACCACCCCGAGGCCCGCTCGGACCCGGTCCGGCAGCATCTCCTGTAGCGCGAACGCGCCGGCGGCGAGCAGGATCGCGGCTCCGGCAATCACGACGCGCAGGTGGAACGTCTGCATGGCTGGCGGCTCCGCCGGCACGGTGACCTACGGCGCGGCCCCGGCCGGTGTTCGGCGCGCGGCGCATTCACGATATACTGCCACCCGTGAATCGCCCACGTCTGCGCACGGGGCTGATCGTACTCGCCGCGGCGTTCACGCTCGCCGTCCCGGCCCGGGCGCAGCAACCGCCCGGCATTCCCACCCCCGAGGAGTTCTTCGGCTTCCCCATGGGTGCGGACCGCCAGCTCGCTCACTGGGACCGGATGGTCGACTACTTCACCCTGATCGGCGAGCGCTCCGAGCGCGTCGTGGTCACCGAGCTCGGCAAGTCCACCAACGGGCACCCGTACCTGCTCGCGGTCGTCTCCACACCGGACACGATCGCCGAGCTCCCGCGCTACCAGGCCATGCAGCACGATCTGGCCGACCCGCGGCGCACGACGCCGGAGCGGGCCGAGGAGATCGCGCGCACCGGCAAGGCCGTCGTGCTGATCGGCGCCAACGTTCACGCGACCGAGATCGGCACGAACCAGGTCATGAACGATCTGATCCACCAGCTCGCCACCGAGCGCTCGGCGTGGGTGGATCACCTGCTCGACAACCTGATCGTGCTGCTCATCCCGTCGCAGAATCCGGACGGCCAGCGCATGGTCGTCGAGTGGTACCGGCGCAACCTGGGCACCGCGTACGAAGGGTCGCCGCTGCCGGACCTGTACCACGAGTACGCCGGGCACGACAACAACCGCGACAGCTACATGCTGACCCTGGTCGAGACACGCTACCTGAACGACGTGCTCTACCGGCAGTGGCTCCCCGAGGTTTATCTCGACAGCCACCAGATGGGCAACAGCAACGCGCGCATCTTCGTGCCGCCGTTCAAGAACCCCCCGAATCCCAACGTCGATCCCCTCATCTGGTCGCAGGTCAACCTGCTGGGCCAGGCCATGGCGGGCAAGCTGCACGAGGCCGGCAAGCCCGGCGTCCTGTGGGGCGAGCTCTACAGCGGCTACTGGCAGGGAGCCAACAACACGAATCCCTGGTGGCACAACATGGTGGGGCTGCTGACCGAGGTCGCGAGCACGCAGCTTGCGACCTCGGTCCGGCAGCAGCGCATCGCCCCGTATCGGCGCCTGCGGCGCGGCGGAACGCTCGGCATCCGGCGGCGGGGGTTCAGGTTGCCGCTCGCGCCGCCGCGCGACGTCCAGGCGCGGATGAACTATCCGCGGCCATGGCTGGGCGGCCTCTGGACGTTCGCCGACGTCGTCGAGTACAACGCGCTGGCCATGCAGGGCCTGCTCGAGGCCGTGGCCAACGGCCGGGCAACGTTCAAGCGCAACTTCTACCATTTGAACCAGCGCGCCATCGACCGCTTCGCCGACGGGTCGCCCTACGCCTTCGTGATACCGGCGACGCAGCGCGATCCGCACGCCGTCGCGCACCTCCTGCAGCTGCTGCAGGCCGAGGCGGCCGAGATCGAGGTCGCCGACGCACCGTTCACGGCGGACGGGGACGTCTATTCGTCCGGGACGTACGTCGCCCGGCTGTCGCAACCGTTCGGCCGCTGGATCAAGGACATCCTCGAGCCGCAGACGTATCCGGACATTCGCTGGCCCTACCCCAGCGCGCCCCTCGACAAGCCGTACGACGTCACGGCCTGGACGCTCGGCATGCTGATGGGCGTCGAGACGATTCGCATCGATCGTCCGTTCGAGGCGTCGCTGCGGCCCCTGACGACAGAGGCCGCCGCCCCGGCCGGCCGCGTGGCCGGCGACGGCGACACCTTCGTGATCGCGCACGAGACCAACCGCAGCTTCAACGCGCTGAACCGGCTCCTCGCGGCCGGCGCCTCCGTGAGCTGGGCCCACGACGAGCTCGACCTCGGGGAGCTGGGGCGCTACGGGCGCGGCGCCATGCTGGTGACCGGCGTCGAACGGTCCGTGCTCGAGGAGCTGGCCGGCGCGCTGCGGCTGAACATCGCCGCGGCAGACCTGCCCGACGATGTCGGCGGGTTGCGAATACGCGCGCCGCGGCTCGCGGTCTTCGAACCCTGGGGCGGCAACATGGATGCCGGCTGGACGCGCCTGGTGCTCGAACAGCACGACTTCCGCTATACCCGCGTCCGGAGCGGCGAGTTGCGCGCGTCCGGGCTGCACGACCGATTCGACGTCATCATCCTGCCGGAGACGAGCTCGGTCTCGCTGATTCAGGGTCTGCTGGGACCGAACGTGCGCCCGGAGTACCGCGGCGGCATCGGCGCCCAGGGCGTCCAGAACCTCGTCCGCTTCGTGCGCGACGGCGGAACGCTGATCACGCTCGGCAACGCCGCGGCGTTCGCCATCGAGCACCTCGGCGTGCCGCTCGCGAACGTCGTGCGCGGACTCTCCGACGATGCCTTCTACTGTCCCGGGTCGATCCTGCGCGTGAGCATCGACACGACGCATCCGCTGGGGTACGGCATGGCGCCGGCGGCCGACGCGATGTTCGTCTCCAACGGCGGCTACCGGCTGACCCGCGCCAACCCGAACGTCGAGGTCAGCACGATCGCGCGCTATCCGAACGGGCCGTTGCGTCGCAGCGGGTGGCTCATCGGCGAGGAGCGGCTGCGCGGCACGGGCGCCGTCATGGAGGTCTCCGCCGGCCGCGGGCGGGTCATCCTGCACACGTTCCGGGTGCAGCACCGCGCGCAGACCTGGGGCACCTTCAAGCTGCTGTTCAACGCGATCTTCTACGGCCCCGCCGTGGTCGGCCAACCCGCAGGACGCACGTCCCTCGACGCCGACTAGGCGCGCACGGCGCGCCTCGGCGGGAGCGGCGCGGGGCAATGGGGTCCCCGCAAGCGGACGCCGGGCGTGCGGGGCGCCGCCCCGTCTGATGGAGTCCCGCACGTGACAGAACCGGTCGGGGCGCTGGCCGTCGCCGCCGCGATGCTCGCGCTGGCAGTCGGCCGGCTCGCCTGGGGCGCGCTCCGTCTCGACGCGTCCGCACCCGAGCGCCTCGTCGCCGAGCTGCGCCTCGCGCAGGTCGCGGCGCTGCTCCTGGTGCTCGCTGCAGGCGCCTGGGTCGGTGCCGCGGTCGCCAGCCGGACGCCCGGCGCGGGGCTCGACATCGCGCTGGCGACGGGATTCTTCGTCGTCGCCGCGCTGGCCACGACCTGGCCGCCGCCGCGGGCGTTGACCGCGCTGGCCGCGGCCTGGGGCGCGTACGGACTGGTCGGCCTCGGCCATCAGGCCGGCGTCCTGCCCCCCGGCGCCGTCCCCGCGTGGTACCCGACGGCGAGCGCCATCTACGCCGTCTGCATGGCCGGCGTATGCTATCTCCCGAACCTGCGGCAGCGCTGACCGGATGCCCCGGCGTGCGCCGGAGATGCCCGCGGCCGCATTGAGGAGAGCGACATGGAACGGACAGCGGCCGGCACGTTTCTGTACATGGCGCGGTCGCGCCTCGTCGTGCATCTGACCGGACAGATCCGCGCCTGCCTCGACGTGCTGAACGATCAGCAGATCTGGTGGCGGCCCAACGAGGAGGCCAACGCGGTCGGCAACCTCGTGCTGCACTGCGCCGGCTCGACCCGCCACTACATCGGACACGTGGTGGGCGGCACCGACTTCGTGCGCGACCGCGATGCGGAGTTCGCGGCGCGGGCGCCGCTGCCGGCGGCCGAGCTCCGCGCGCGGCTCGATGCCGCCGTCGCCGAGGCCGATCGCGTGCTGGAGGCCTTCGATCCCGAGGCCCTGCTCGCGGCGACCACGCGGACGCCGCAGCCCTCCACCTACCTGCAGGTCATCGGCCTCCAGCTCACCCACTACGCCGCCCACACCGGACAGATCGCCTATGCGACCAAGCTGCTGAAGGCGGGCGGGCTCGACGACCTGTGGCGGAAGACGCCGTCGCACTGACCCGTTCCGGCCCGGCTTCCGGACGCCGGGATCGATTCGCGCAGCGCGTCCTCGCGGTGGTCCGGCGCATTCCGCCGGGGCGGGTGGCCACCTACGGCGACGTTGCCGCACTCGCGGGACGCCCGGCCGCGGCGCGCGCCGTCGGCAACATCCTGGGCCGTTGCCGGAGCCCCGGCGTGCCCTGCCACCGGGTCGTGGGCGCCGGCGGCCGGCTGGGCGGCTACAGCGATCCGCTCGTCAAGCGGCGACTGCTCGCAACCGAGGGCGTTCACGTCGCCGGCGGAAGACTGCGCCACTTCGCGCGCGTCCATTGGCGAGACGCGCCGGAAACGCGCTATCATTGAGGCAGCGGAGGGTCGGGATGAAGCAGCTGATCGGCTTGGGAGTCATGCTCGTGTGGTGCGTCGCCGCGGCGGGCGCGTCGAGCGCGGGCGCGCAGTTGGCGCCAGCGGATGTCGATGTCCCCACGGGCGAGGTCGCCCTGGGGAACGTGAGCCTGCCGCGCTCCGTGATGGCGGATGGCCAGACGCTGGGCGCCGGCAGCTACGACGTCCGCCTGACAGCCAGATCGGCAGCGCCGGAGACCACCGGCGCCCTGAACGTGCTGGAACGCTGGGTCGAGTTCGTGCAGGGCGGCGAGGTGCGCGGACAGGAAGTCGTCACCATCGTGCCTGCCAGCGAGATCGGCGAGGTGGCGAAGAGCGCCGCTCCCGGCTCGGGATCGTCACGCGTCGAGATGCTGCGAGAGAACGAGTACCTGCGCGTGTGGATCAACCAGGGCGGGACACACTACCTCATTCACCTGCTCGTCGGCTGAGGCGGGTACGGCGCGGCTCATAGGGTCATCACGTCGAACTGCTCGTGGTGCAGTTGGGCGTCCGACTTCAGCCTCGGGCGCCGGCCGAGCACGCGTTCCAGCTCCCGGAGCACGCTGCGCTCCTCCTCCTTGAGCGCGCGGGCGATGTCGGGATTCACGCGCAGCAGCACCGCGTGGCCATTCAGGTCGCCGGCTAGCTTCCGCATCTCCGCCAGGATGTCGTAACAGATCGTCGAGGTCGCCTTGATCACGGCGCTGCCCGAGCAGTAGGGACACGGCTCCGTCAACTGGCGTTCGAGGCTCTGCTTCGCGCGCTTGCGCGTGACCACGATCAGCCCGAACTCGGACACCTGGACCGCCTTGGACGGCGACCTGTCCTTCCGCAGCTCCTGGTCGAGGACCTGATAGACACGCTGGCGGTTCTTGCGCTCCTCCATGTCGATGAAGTCGAGCACGATGATGCCGCCCAGGTCCCGCAGGCGGATCTGGCGCACGATCTCCTTGGCCGCCTCGAGATTGGTCTTGACGATCGTGTCCTCGAGTCGGCCGGTCCGCTTGCCGACATAGCGGCCCGTGTTGACGTCGATCGCCACCAGCGCCTCCGTGTGGTTCACGACGATGTAGCCCCCCGACTTCAGCCAGACCTTGCTCCGCAGCGCCTTGTCGATCTCGGCCTGGACGCCGTACTCGTCGAAGATCGGGAACTCCTTCGTGTAGTGGTGCATGCGCGGCACGAGGCCGGGCATGATCCGCTCGATGAGCCGCAGCGCCCGCTTGTACTCGTCCGCATCGTCGATCCGGATGGCGGAAAAGTCCTCGGAGAGGAAGTCCCTCAGGAGCTTCGCCACCAGGCTCTCCTCGCGATGGATCACGGCTGGAGCGCTCGCCTTCTCGGTCTTCTGCCGGGCCTCGGTCCAGAGCTGGTGGAAGTACGACAGGTCCGCGACGATGTCGTCGTCGGGCCGGCCGGCGGCCGCGGTCCGCAGGATGACGCCGCCGGTGAACCCGTGCTCCTCGCGAAACCGGCGCACGATGCCCCGCAGCCGCCCGCGCTCGTTGCGCGCATCGATCTTGCGGGATACGCCGATCTGGTCGACGGTCGGCATGAAGACGAGGAACCGCCCCGGAAGCGCCACGTGCGAGGTGATCCTGGCGCCCTTCGTGCCGAGCGGGTCCTTGGCGACCTGAACGAGAATCTCCTGGTCCGCCTTGAGGAGCTCCTCTATCTTGGTGTTGGGATCGGCGCCGTGCGGAACGTCGTCGTCCTCGGAATCACCCGCCTCGAGCCGCTCGAACTGTTCGACGGTATCGACAACGTCGGATACGTACAGGAACGCATCGCGCTCGAGCCCGATGTCGACGAAGGCGCACTGCATGCCGGGCAGCACCTTCGAGACCCGGCCCTTGTAGACGTTGCCGACGGTGCCGCGCTGGCTGGCGCGCTCGATGAACACCTCCGCGACCTGATCGTCCTCGAGAATCGCGGCCATCGTCTCGTGCAGAGACGAGGAAACGATCAACTCCTTGTTCATGCCCAACACTCTCCGTCGGACTCGCTGGCCTGCGCCGGCGAAGGTCGGGCGCCGGCGGCAGCGGCGAGCCGGCGGGCACGAGCCCGCCCGCCAACGGTCCGCACACCGTCATCGGCACACCGTTCCACGTCACGGCTGTCATCCCCTGCGAGTCGCGATATCGCCGCCGCTCAGCGCGGCGGTCAACTGGAAAAACGGCGCATTCCGACGTTCAGAATGAGCCCGAACCCCATCAGCGTCGCGATCAGCGACGAGCCGCCGTAGCTCATCAGCGGCAACGTCAAGCCCTTGACCGGTGCGAGCCCGGCGGACATCGTGAGGTTGTAGATCACCTGGAAGGCGAAGCCGGCAGTTATCCCCACGACCAGAAACAGGCCGGTCCGATCCCGCGCCACCCGCGCCGCCTCCAGCGACCGCATGATGACGAACAGGTACAGCCCGAGCACCACGAGCACGCCCCGAAACCCCTGCTCCTCGGCCAGCACGGAGAACACGAAGTCGCTGTGGGCGACGGGCAGGAAGTTGTACTGGCTCTGCGTGCCCTGCAGGAAGCCCTTGCCGGTCACCCCCCCCGACCCGACGGTGATGCGGGCCTGGATCTGCTGATACCCGGCGCCGAGCGGATCCCGTTCCGGGTCGATGAAGCTTGCGAGCCGGGTGCGCTGGTAGTCCTCGAGCGCGTACGTCCACGCGACGGGACTCAGCAGCAGGCCGACGAGAGCGAACGCGGCCAGCAGCTTCAGACGGAGCCCGGCGAACACCATGACCGCCAGGCAGACCGGCAGCAGCGTGACTGCCGTCCCCAGGTCGGGCTGCACGACGATGAGCAGGAACGGCGCCGCCGCCAGGAGCCCGCCGACGACCCAGTCGAGGCCGCGGGCCCTGGCGCGCTGCGAGGTCCCGAAGAACGTCGCCAGGGCCAGCGCGACCGCCATGCGGGCGAACTCGGAAGGCTGCACGTTGACCGGGCCGAGGTCGATCCACCGCCGCGCGCCGCCCTGCTCCGAACCGATGACGAGCGTGCAGGCGAGCAGCACCGCGAGACCGCCGTAGATCAACGCGGCCCGGTTGGACAGCAGGCGATAGTCGATGCCGAGGCAGACCACCATGGCGACGACGCCGATCGCGAGGGCCCACAACTGCCTCGCGAGCTGCGGTCCGACAAGGCCCGTGGTCGCCTCGTAGGTGGTGCTGTAGATCATCGCCAGGCCCAGCAGGCACAGGGCGAACACCGCGGCCAGCAGGCCCCAGTCGAGATGCGTGTACAGACGGCGATCGAACATCTCGCGCGCGCCTCGCTAGCCGTCGGCCTCCATTGCGTCGACCGGGGCCGGCCTGACCGGTGCGGGCAGCACCGGCAAGGGCCGGTCCGCCTCCTTCGCGAAGAAGGTCTCGAGCATGTGTCGTGCGATGGGCGCCGCGAGGTAGCCGTGGCCCGCGTGCTCGGCAAGGACGACGCCGGCAATCCGCGGATCGTCGCGCGGCGCCGCGAAGACGAACCAGCCATGGTCGCGCAAGCGCCGGGAATCGCCGCCCGCGGCCTCGGCTGCCGCCCGGCCTGCCAGCGAGATCACCTGCGCCGTGCCCGTCTTGCCGATCACGTCGCGGCCACGAATCCGCGCCCGACCCGCCGTGCCTGCCCGGTTCACGGCCATCCACAGCCCGCGCTGCAGCGTCCTCACGGTCGTCGGGCTCAGATCGATCGACGCCGGCAGCGGCCGGTCCGCGGCGATCCAGCCGTCCGCCGTCCGCGCGGCCTTGAGCAGGTGCGGCACGACCCGCTTGCCGCCGTTGGCCACGGTCGACATCATCACCGCCAGCGACAGGGGCGTCACCGCGACCGACCCCTGACCGATGGCCACGGAGATCGTCTCGCCGGGATACCACCGTTCACCGAGCTGCCGGCGCTTCCATTCGCGCGACGGCACGATGCCGCTCGCTTCATGGGGCAGATCGATGCCGGTCGGCCGACCGAGGCCGAGGGCGGTCCCCCAGCGGTGGATGGCATCGATGCCGGTGCGTTGTCCCAGCGTGTAGAAGTACGTGTTGCAGGACTTCTCGAGCGCCTCGTCCATGGCAACCGGACCGTGGCGGCTGTGGCAGCGGAAGAAGCGGCCGTAGAACACGCCTCCCCCCTGGCAGTCCACGCTGAAGTCCGGCGTGGCGATACCCTCCTGCAGCGCCGCCACGGCCACCACCAGCTTGAACGTGGAACCCGGGGAGTAGCGTCCCTGGAGCGCGCGATTCTGCAGCGGCCTGCGGGCGTCGTTGTTGAGCATCGACCAGGTGGGCCCGTCGATGCCGCGGGCGAAGTCGTTCGGGTCGTAGGCCGGCAGGCTGGCGAGCGCCAGCACTTCTCCCGTCCGCGGATCCAGCGCCACGGCGGCGCCCGTGAAGCCCGCGTGCGCGAACGCGTCCTCGGCCGCCTTCTGCACCTCGAAATCGATCGTGAGCTGCAGCGGCTGGCCCTCGGCGGGCGGCTGCTCCTCGAGTGTCCGCAGCTCGCGGCCGATGCTGTTGACCGCCACCCGGCGCGTGCCGTCGTCCCCCATGAGCAGCCGGTTGTACGACTGCTCGACACCCGATTGGCCAATCACCGCGCCCGCCCTGATGCGCTCGTCGGTCGCGGCGCGGAGCTGGCTGTCCGTGACCTCGCCGACGTAGCCGAACAGGTGCGACGCGATGGTCCCGCTGGGATAGTGCCGCGTCGGGTTCCGCTCGACGACCACCCCCGGGAGCTCGAACGCGCGCGCCGCGACGGCCGCCACCTGGGCCTGCGTCGCATCCTTGATGAGGGCGACGGGGCGATAGACCGGCACGTCGGCGCCGGCCGCGACCGCGGCGCGGAGCGCCTCCGGATCGGACCCGGTCGCGTCCGCAACCAGGGCGAGCGTCCGCTCCAGATCGGCGACCTGCTCGCGGATGAGGCAGATGTCCAGGGAGTAGCGGTTCTGCACCAGGAGGTCGCCGTTGCGGTCGACCACCGCTCCCCGCAGCGCCCGCAGATTGAGCACGCGCTGGTGGTTGTTCTCCGCCATCTCGGCGAATCGGACGTGCTGGCCCACCTGGAAGCTCCAGAAGCTCAGCGCGATCACGCAGAAGGCCGACGCGGCGGCGGCCTGCGCCAGGCGCAGCAGGACGCGGCTCCGATCGCGGGTGGCGGAGAGGCGCTCGTCCGTGAGGTCCGGATGCATGCTCACTGCTCAGCCCTGCTGGGACACCGCCCAGTGCCGGCGCGCGGCGCGCCGCCGGCTCAGGCGCTGGCGCCCGCGCTGGACGGCAACCGGCACCACACGCGCGAGCGTCAGCGCGGAGATGCCGAGCACCCCCTCGGCCGCGGCCCGGCTCAGCACGAAAGTGGCCGTTGCCGCCGGCGCGGCCCCCACGAGTGCGTACACACCCAGCACGGACACCGTATGGAACGTGCTGGCCGCCGCAATCACGACCAGGTGCTGCCAGAGGGTCTCGATGATGAACCGGGAGCCGGCCATCCCGACCAGCACGCCGGTGATGCTCTTCGCCAGCCCGCTGATCCCGATGATCCCGCCCGACAGCATGTCCTGGAGCAACCCGCCGGCGGTGCCGGTCCACAATCCGGCGAGCCGGCCGCGCGAGAGCGCCGCCAGGACCACGACGATCAGCACGAGATCGGTCGGCGGCCCGTCGCTCGCCACCATGCGCACGATCGCCGTCTGGGCGAGCAGCGCTGCGGCCAGCGCCAGCGCGATGCCGATAGTGGTCACTCGCTTGCCACGCTCAGCGGGGGCAGCCGCTCGTCGTCGCTCACGATGACCAGCACGTCCTCCAGCCGGGAGAACCTGACGGCCGGGACGATGCGTACCGCCAGATCCAGCTCCGGGCCGGGGGCAACCGACGCGACCGTGCCGATGATGAATCCCGGCGGATAGATCCCATCGGTCCCCGAGGTCACGACCCGGTCTCCAACCCGCACCTGATCGTGGTTGGAGACGTACTCCATGCGCAGCTCCGTCCCGTCGTCACCGCCGGTCACAATCCCGGATGCGCGCGTGCGCTCCACCCGCGCGCCGGCGGCCGCGAGGTGGTCGATCAGCAACTGCACCCGCGAAGCCCTGGGGCTCGGCGCACCGACGATGCGCCCCACGATGCCCTCCGGCGCGATGACCGCGTCGTCCGCATCGATGCCGTCTTCCGCACCGCGGTCGACCGTGAGGGTCCGGACATAGGGTGTCGCGGCGGTGGCGATCACCCGCGCGCCGACCGTCCGCAGGTCCAGGGCCTGCCGCAACCCGAGCAACTCCTGCAGGCCGCGGGCCTGCTGGGCCAGTGCCCGCTGCTCCTGCAGCAGCAGTTGGAGGTCGGCCACCGTGAGGGTCAGCTCGTCGTTCCGGTCGTGCACGTCGCGCAACTCGACGTAGTGCGACCAAGCGTGCGCCACGGCGCCCCGGGCCGACGTCAGGAGACGCTGCATCTGGGCGAACGCACGGAACGCGACGTCCTCCAGCACGCTCCCGTCGTGCCCGCCGCCGGCCTGGGCGGAAATCAGGACGAAATGGCCCACGATGACGGCCGACACGAGATAGCCGTTGCGCTGGCGGTGTTCCACGCGTGCTCAACCCTTCTCGGCCGCGCCTCCTCCAGCCGCCGGGACGGGAACTAGTCCTTGGCGATCCTCCGCAGCAGACCGAAGTCCGACAGCATCTTGCCGGCGCCCTTCACGACGCACGAGAGCGGATCCTCGGCCATCTCCAGCGGCAGCCCGGTCTCTTCGCGGAGCCGCTTGTCGATGTTCTTGAGCAGCGCCCCGCCGCCGGTGATGGTGATGCCGCGATCGACCACGTCGGCCGACAGCTCGGGGGGCATCTGCTCGAGGGCCACGCGCACGGCGTCGACGATGGCCTTGACCGTCTCGGCGAGCGCTTCGCGGACCTCGTCGTCGCTGATCGTGATGGCCCTGGGAATCCCCTCGACCAGGTGGCGCCCCTTGATCTCCATGGTCAGCGGCTCGTCGAGCGCGCAGGCCGAGCCGAGCTGCATCTTGATTTGCTCCGACGTGCGCTCCCCGATGAGCAGGCTGTACTTTTTCTTGATGTACTGGATTATCGCCTCGTCCATCTCGTTGCCCGCAACCCTGACGGCGCGGCTGTACACGATCCCTGCCAGCGAGATGACGGCGACGTCCGTCGTGCCGCCCCCGATGTCGACCACCATGTTGCCGAACGGCTCGGTGATCGGCATGCCGGCGCCGATCGCCGCGGCCATCGCCTCCTCCACGAGATGCACCTCGCTGGCCTTCGCCCGGTAGGCGCTGTCCTTGACGGCCCGCCTCTCGACCTGCGTGATCTGCGAGGGCACGCCGATCACGATGCGCGGCCGAACCCAGACCGCACGCTCGTGCGCCTTCCGGATGAAATAGGTGAGCATCTTCTCCGTGGCTTCGAAATCGGCGATGACGCCGTCGCGCATGGGCTTGATGGCGACTATGTCGCCCGGCGTGCGCCCCACCATCTCCTTCGCGTCGCGGCCGACGGCCTCGATCGATCCCGTGGACTTGTTGAAGGCCACGATCGACGGCTCACTGAGCACGATGCCCTTGCCCCTGGCGAAAACGCACGTGTTCGCGGTCCCCAGGTCAATCGCGAGGTCGTTCGAGAACAGGGAAAAGATCGAGCGAATACTCAAGCCGGGTGATGCCCTCCGGGCGCACTGATTCGATTGTGGATGCCCTGAATCATTGCGCGCAAATATAGCACACCTCCATGGCACACCTCCGGTCCGCCCCCCCGTCCGTATCCCGCCCCGGTCGCGCGGCGGCGGCGGCGGCTGGAACGGATGGCAGGATTCGCGCGCGGCGGCTACAATCAGCAGCATGACGATGCTCGACGGCATGCGGCGCCACAAGGGGTGGCTCAAGTGGAGCCTGGCCCTGGTCTGCCTTGCGTTCGTGTTCCTGTACGTCCCGGGATTCGTCGATCAGACGGCCCTCGAGGGCATGCCGAACGATGTCCTCGCACGGGTCGGCGACCACGAAATCACGGTGGCGCGGTTCCGCCAGCTCTATCTGGCCCAGTTGCAGAGCTACCGCCTGCAGTCTTCCGGCGAGGTCACCGAGGAGGTGCTGCGCTCGCTGGGAATCGATCGCCAGATCCTGCAGGCGCTCATCAGCCGCTACGCGGCCCTGTCGGAAGCCGAGCGGCTCGGATTGACGGTGAGCGACGCCGAGGTGCGCCAGCGCATCGTGAGCCTGCCGGGATTCCAGGAGAACGGACGGTTCGTCGGCGAGCAGCGCTACCGGCAGGCGCTGGCGTTCCAGCGCCCCCCGCTGACCCCTGCCCAGTTCGAGGAGGAGGTGCGCCGCGACATTCTGTTCGAGCGGCTGGAAGCGGCCGTCACCGGCTGGGTCACCGTCTCGGACGAGGAGATCGCCGCGGAGCACCGCCGGCGCAACGAGAAGGTGCGGGTCGAGCTCGTCGCCTTCCGCGGCGACGACTACCGGGACGAGGTGGAGGCGTCGGACGAGGAGATCCAGGCGCTGTACGACGAATCGCCCCTGGCGTACGAGGAACCGGAGAAGCGGCAGCTCAGGTTCCTCCTCGTCGACGAGTCCGCGATCTTCGAGACCCTCACGCCCACGGACGCCGAGGTGCAGCAGTACTACGACGCCAACATCACGCAGTACACGACGCCGGGGCAGGTGCGCGCCAGCCACATCCTCCTGCGCACCGAGGACCAGGAGGAGAGCGACGTGGAGGCCAGGGCCCGCGAGCTGGCGGACGAGGCGCGCGCCGGGGCCGACTTCGCGGAGCTGGCGCGCCAGCATTCGCAGGACGACGCGACCGCGGCCGGAGGTGGTGATCTCGGCATGTTCGGGCGCGGCCGCATGGTGGCCGAGGTCGAGGCCGCCGCGTTCGGTCTCGACCTCGATGCCGTCTCCGACCCCGTCCGCAGCGCGTTCGGCTTTCACGTCATCCGTGTGACCGAGAAGCAGGAAGAGACCACGCAGCCGCTCGCGGACGTCCGCGAGGCCATCGAGAACACCCTGAAGAACGAGCAGGCCACCGCCCGGGCCACGGCGCTCGGCCGCGCGATTGCGGCCGAGGCCTCGACCCCGGAGGATCTGGAACGCGCCGCGGCGGCCCGGGGCCTCGAGCTGCAGGAGTCCGGATTCGTCGCGGCGGGCGAGCCGATCCTGGGTCTCGGGTTCGCTCCGCGGATCTCGGCCGAGGCCTTCCAGATGGAGGAGGGCGCCGTCGCGGGACCGCTTCAGACTCCCACCGGGCCGGCGTTCATCACGGTCATCGGCCGCCAGGAGCCGGTCATCCCGCCCCTGGACGACGTGCGCGACGACGTACGGCGCGACGTGCTGCAGCGCAAGGCCCTGGAGCTGGCGCGTCAGCGAGCGGACGAGGCCGCCGAGATCCTGGCCGCGGGCGATGGTTTCAGGACCGCGGCCGAGGCGGCCGAGCTCACCGTCGCCACGAGCGGGCTGATTGCGAGAGGGGCCGCGTTCCCGGAGGTCGGCGCCAGTCCGACGCTGGAGCGCACGGCGTTCGCGCTGCCCGTCGGCGGCGTGAGCGGCGTGGTCGAGACGGGCGGCGACGCGCTCGCGCTGGTGCATCTGGTCGAGCGCGAGGACGTCACGGCCGAGCAGATTGCGGAGGCGCGCGACGCGCTGCGGGCAGAGCTGCTGCAGAACCGCCAGAACGAGTTCTACAGCTCGTACATGTCCCAGGTCCAGCAGCGGCTGTCGATCGACATCGACTACGAGGCGCTGGACGTCGCCGTCGGCGCGTAGCTATCAACATCAGACGGGGCTGCGCCCCGAACCCCCGGCGTCCGCTTGCGGGGCCCCCTTCGCCCCGCGCCGCTCCCGCCGAGGCGCGCCGTGCGCGCCTTGCGAAGAATACGCCGTTGCACGGCGCATTCTTCTGGCCAATCGTCGCGCCGATCTACTCCACGTACACGTACGGCATCAACGCCAGCGGCTCCCCGGGACGAAAGAGCCGGAGCGGCACGGTGAGCGCCGAGCCGACGCGCGCAATCGGGGTCCCCTGCAGGCCGGCCGGCAGGAGATGCGAGCGGATCGCAAGGCCGCCGGCAAGCACCTCGAAGAACGAGCGGGGCCGCGGGTAGGGCACGAGCCTGACCTCCTGATCGGCCGCGATGCCGGCACGCTCCTTCGCGATTGCTACCGCGCGCGGCAGCCCGCCCAACTCGTCGACCAGACCGGCGTCCAGCGCCTGCCGGCCGGTCCAGACCCGGCCCTGCGCGACGGCGTGGACCGCCTCCCGGGTCATGGCGCGTCTCTCGGCCACCCTGGCGACGAACTCCTCGTAGAACGCGTCGATCAACGCCTGCACGCGAACCCGGGCCTCGTCGGAGTACGGCGCGAAAGCGGAGTTCATCTCGGCCATCCGGCCATCGGAGACCGCCTCGACCGCGATGCCCAGCTTGGCGAACATGTCGCCCAGCACCAGCTTTCCGCCGACGACGCCGATGGAGCCCGTCAGCGTCCCGGGCTGCGCCACGATGACGCCGGCCGCCATGGCCAGGTAGTAGCCGCCCGAGGCGGCCAGGTCGGACATCGACGCGACGACCGGCTTGTCGTCCGCGGCCAGCACGATCTCCCGCCAGATGAGGTCGGACGCGACCGCCGAGCCGCCGGGACTGTCGATGCGTAGGATGATGGCCTCGATCGCCTCGTTCTCGCGGGCGGCGCGCAGCGCCTCCGCGAGAGGCTGAGCGGCCGCCACGCTCCCGCCGCCGGCATCCGCGCCGCTGTCGCCGAGCACGATCGGTCCGACCGCGTGCACCACGGCGACGGAGGGTCCGGCGTCGAGTCCCAGCGACTCGGGGTCGACGCCGCGGTACTCGGCGTACGGCAGGCGCTCGAGCGGCTCGCCGCCGCCGGCCAGATGCTCCATCAGCTCGTCCTCGTACGCGAGGCCGTCGACCAGCCCGCGCCCGACCGCGTCGCCGGGCAGGAACGGACCGTCGTCGATCTGGGCGCGCACCGCCGGCAGCGGCAGTCCCCTCCCCTCCGCAACGCCCGCCACGAGCTGCTCGTACAGATCCCGGCTCAGCGACTCGTTCATCTCGCGGTGGAACGGCGTGAACGTCGTCTCGGTGAACACGTTGGCGGCTGTCTTGAAGTCGCCGGCGTGGAGCATGTCCGGGTACGCGCCGATCTTGTCGAGCGCCTCGCGGGCGAACGGCTCGTACAGGGCGACGCCCACCAGGTCCAGGGGGCTCGTCGGCGCCAGGAATATCTCGTCGCAGGCGGTGGCCAGGTAGTACTGCTGGCCGCCGCCGTACTCGAGGTAGGCGACCGCGGGCTTGCCCGAGCGGCGGAAGTCCTGCACGGCGGCGCGGATCTCCTGCACCTTGCCCCACAGGCCGGGTTGCATCGGCGGCACGATGACGACGGCCCGGACGCGGTCGTCGACCCGCGCCTTGCGCAGCGCGTCGACGACGCCCCCTACCGTGTCGCGCGGGCCGAGCAACTGGCCCAGCGGGTGCTCCGACGGCCGTTCCGCCAGGTTCTCCGGGACGCGGAGCCAGAGCACGGACTCGGCCGGGATCTCCGGGCCGCGGGTCGCAAGCAGGATCATGGCCGCCACGGCGGCCATCGAGGCGAGAACCGACAGCGCGATGAAGAGCAGGACGAGACGTGCGGCGCGTGCAAGTGCCACCTTTGAGTCTCCTTGTGGAACCCGGTGCTATACTCGTTGCTCTCGTTGCGGAAGTGGCGGAACTGGCAGACGCGCAAGCCTCAGGAGCTTGTGGGCTTCGGCTCGTGGGGGTTCAAATCCCCCCTTCCGCACCAGACAACTGTACACGGTTCCGGCATCCTTCGCGGCAAAGCCACGGGCCGCAGAGCAGGGAGGCGCTCCGGGGCTGCCACGGTAACGGCGGACTACAATCGACAGGAGGCCTGCCATGAACGTTATCTGGGCTCTGACGATGCTGCTGGTGCAGCCGCCCGCGGCCCCGGTGGAGCTCGACTTCGAGTACTACCGGACACAGGTCGAGCCAATCTTCCTGGAGAAGCGTCCCGGCCTGACGCGCTGCGTCGTGTGCCACGCCGGCGACGAGCGCGTCGCCTTTCTGGAAGGGCTCGAGCCCGGCGCGACCACCTGGACCGAGGAGCAGTCGCGCAGCAACTTCGAGTCCGTCGCCGCGCTCGTGACGCCGGGCGACCCGCTGGCCAGCCGGTTGCTCGTGCATCCGCTCGAGCCGGCCGCCGGCGGCGACGAGTTCCATACCGGAGGACGGCAGTTCAGCTCGCAGGAGGACCCGGCGTTCGCGACGCTCGCCGCCTGGGTGCGCGGGGAGACCGGCGGGCAGTAGGGTGAGCGAGGCAACTCGGTCCGTACCAGTCACACAGGAGCTCAACGATGGTCATGACACGCAGCTCGATCCTCTCGTTGGCGGCGGCGGCGATCCTCGTGCTGCCCATCGCGGCGGCCGCGCAGGGCACCGTGCGCATCGTGCAGACGAACAGCGCCGGTGACAACGTCCACATCATCGATCCGGTCACCAACAAGGTCGTCGGCGAGATCCAGGGCATCGAGCGGGCGCACGGCGCGGCCCCCTCGCCGGACGGGCGCTGGCTCTACGTCGCCAACGAAGCCGACGACACCGTCGACATCGTCGACGTGGCGGCGCTGAAGGTGATCAAGAAGGTCCCGCTCACCGGGCGGCCCAACAACATCGCCGTCACGCCGGACGGCCGCAAGGTCTACACGGCGATCGCCGAGGCGCCGGGCGCGCTCGACGTGCTCGACACCAGCACGAACGAGATCGTCGCCACGATCTCGGTGCACGGCGGCGTGCACAACACCTACGTGACACCCGACGGGAAGTACGCCATCGCCGGGATGGTCGGCGGGCGGAACATCACCGTGGTGGACACGATGACCGACCGGCCGGTCTGGACCACCTACTTCGACCTCGGCATCCGTCCGATGGCGTTCGACACGAATCCCGACGGGTCGACGCGGCACATCTACGCGCAGCTCTCGAACTTCAACGGCTTCGGCGTGGTGGACTTCGAGACGCGCAAGGAAGTGACCCGGATCGAGTTCCCCGAGGTGCCGCCCGACCAGCAGACGCCGGGCCACGGCGGCAACACGGCGCACGGCCTCGGCGTGACCCCCGACAACAAGTACCTCGTCGGCAACAGCAGCTTCAACAGCAGCGTCTACGTCTACTCGCTGCCGGATCTGGAGCTGGTCGGCGGGGTCAGGGTGGGCCACTCGCCCAACTGGGTCACGATTACGCCCGACAGCAAGTACGCCTACATCTCCCTGTCAGGGAACAACAGCGTGGCCGTGGTCGAGATCCCGACCGTCAAGAAGGTGGCCGAGATCCCGACCGGCGGGCAGGTGCCGAAGCGCAACGCCACGCTGATCCTCCCGTAGCAGCAAGCAATGCCTGTTCCCTTGGCCGCCGGTGCGCTGGCCGTTGCCCTGACCGTGGCAGCGGTCGCCGCGCCGGCGGCGCAGGATCAGCCGCGCTCCGTGAACGACGGCGTGTACACGGCGGCGCAGGCCGAGCGCGGCCAGGTGCTGTACGACGACCAGTGCGCCGTGTGCCACGGCCAGATTCGGGCGTTCGTCCCGGAGATGGCGGCCCTGCTCGGCGACCACACCTTCCGCGCCGCCTGGCGCGGCCGCCCGCTGGCCGAGCTGTTCGGCCTCATCCGGGAGACGATGCCCCAGGACGCGCCGGGCTCGCTGTCGCCGCGGCAGTCGGCCGAGATCGTCGCCTACATCCTGAGCGGCAACCGCAAGCCCGCCGGGGAGACGCCGCTGGCCGACGACCCGGATCAACTGGACGGCATACTCTTCGAGTAGCCGCCGGTCTCCGCAAGCGGACGCCGGGGGTTCGGGGCGCAGCCCCGTCCTATTGAAGCCGCACGCCGTCCATGAACCCCGCCCTGAGCGCGCCGCGGTCCACTCGCTCGCCCGCGAGATAGACGTCCGCGATGCGGCGCGTGTGCTCGATGTCCTCCAGCGGGTTCGCGTCGAGCACGACGAACGAGGCGCTCCTGCCCGGCGCGACCGTCCCGAGGTCGTCGAGCCCCAGGATGTCGGCGTTGACGCGCGTGGCGGCGACGATGACCTCCATGGGACCGAGACCGCAGCCCGCCATGTCGCGCAGCTCCGTGTGGGTCGTCCACCCGACGCTGACGCCCGAATCGGTCCCCATGCCGATGATCATGTCCGCCTCGCGGTTGCGCGCCAGGTTCCGGCACTGCAGCTCGAACGACGCGCCCGGCCCCTCCGACGCGAGCCGTTCGGCCTCGGCGCGCAGGTTCTCGACCTCGAACGGGGGCAGCGTCTCGGCGAGCCACGGCAGATCGTCGAGCGTCACCGGCGAGCCGGGCAGATTGGGCACGGTCCAGACGGCGGGATGCTCCCGCACGAGATCCATGTACTCCGTGTCGATGTCGCGGTCGCGCACCGTGTGCGCGAAGCCGTCGACGCCCGCGCGCAGCAGGTCCTTCGCGTCGGCCAGCCCGCTCGTCGAGCCCAGGTGCGACGTCACCCGCATGCCGCGGGCGTGGGCCTCGTCGATGATCGCCCGGTAGACCTCCGGCTGGAGCTTGGGCACCGTGCCGCCGCGGTCGTCGACCCAGATCTTGACGAGCTCCACGCCGTGCCCGTGGAGCTCCGCGACGGCGGCGCGGCCCTCGGCCTCGCTCTGCGCCCCGCGCGGAATCCCCAGACGGTAGTCCTGCTGGGGCCCCGCCAGCGGCGTGGCGGCGATCCCCCGCCCCGACGTGAGGAAGCGCGCGCCGTTCGGGACGAGCTCCCCGCGCAGCTCGAACGCCAGCGCCTCGTCGGCCTCGAGCCCCAGGCTCATCGTGGCCGCCACGCCGTGATAGGCTGCCCGCTCGAGGTGCTCGACCAGGTTGGCCCGCGTGTAGTTGTCCCTGCTGTGCGTGCCGTCCCTGACGTTGGTCAGCCCGATGTGCTGGTGCGCGTCGATCAGCGCGGGAATCACCGTCCGCCCCGTCAGGTCCACCCGCGCGGCGCCCGCCGGGGGCTCGCGCTCGCCCTGGCTCCCCACCCAGGTGAAGACACCGTCCTCGACAAGGAACGCCGAGCGCTCGACGGGCGCGTCCCCGCTGCCGTCGATGAGCCGGGCGCCCTCGAACCACGTCCCCGTCGATTCCGGCTCCGCCGGCGAGGATGGCCGTCCCGTGCCCTGCGGCCGCCCGCGGCGTGCGAACGCCTCGCGCTCGGCGGACTCGAAGCGGGCGGCCACCGCCGCCGTGTCCAGGTCGGTGCTCCGGAAGCGCTCGTTTATGTCCTGGCCGGCCGGTGCCTGCCGAGCCGACGGGAGACCGCCCCAGAGCGCGGCGATGACCGCAAGCACGAAAGCGCGTCGCAGGTCCATGGCGTCCTCCTCCGTCTGCATCGGTGCGCAGCTCGAACGGGCCTCGATGCCGCACCGGCCGTCCTCGCGCATGACGAGGACACGAGCCCATGTTACCCCCGCCGCCAGCGCCGGAGGTAGGACCGCGCAGGGACCGCGCGCGGAGCGGCTCGACGGGCGCCAGTGGACTAGGCGGGAACGGACGGTGTACCGTGAGCCGGTCGTGCTCGCGCCACGAGAGCGCTTGGCGCAAACGAACCAGTTCAGGAGGAGAACAGTGATCCGAACAGTCTTGCTCGCCGTCATCATCGTTTTCGGTGTCAGCGGAATGGCCGCGGCCCAGGATCCGCCCGATGGGTGCGGTCCGAAGGGCGATCTGCCGGCCGACCTGTCGCACAACGCGGCGGCCGATTCGCGCTGCTTCGAGGTGCGCATGTACACCGCCCAGCCGGCGGTCGACGGCGACGGCGGCATCAACGAGCTGCACCAGCGGTTCCGCGAGGGCGAGGTCGCGATCTTCGAGAAGCACGGCGCCGAGATCGTGGCGGTCTGGCAGCGTCTCGACAACCCGAACACGCTCGTCTGGATGCTCGCCTACCGCGACCGCGCGCATCGGGACGAGGTCTGGGCGGGGTTCCGCGAGGACCCGGAGTGGGATGAGCTCCTGGCGAAGTATCCCGCCCCGCTCGAGGGAATCGAGGTGTTCTGGATGAGCGCCAGCGACTACTCGGCCCTCAAGTAGCGCAGGCCGTACCAGGGTGGCTCCGGCCGTTCCCGACGACCGGACCACCCTGCCCTCGCTCGTCCCGGCGCGCCGCCGGTCCGGTCGCGGGCGCGCACACCGTCACGCCGCACGCGCCGGCCACGCCCCGGCCCACAGCCGGTCCAGAAAGTCCGTCCACGGCAGGATGCTGACGCCGTCCACCCGGCGCGGCGCCGGCTCCAGGGACACGACGACGTAGTGGGCGCACGCGCCCTCTTCGCGCAGGGCCCTGATGCCCCTCATGTCCCGCGCGCCCACGTGGGTCTTCGCCTTGACCTCCGCGGCCACGTCTCCGAACAGGAAGTCGACCTCGAATTGCGACTTCGACCGCCAGTACCGCGGCGTGTCGAGTCGGTGATGGTCGCACCAGGCCTTGATCTCCTGGAAGATGAAGCTCTCGAATGCCATGCCGTACTCGGCTGTTCCCGGGGCCAGTCCCCGCCGTCCCTGCAGATGGCGGGCGACACCGACGTCGAACAGGTAGTACTTGGAAGTGGAGATCGCCTTCCGTTTCCGGGTGTCGGTGAACGCCGGCACCTCGTGGGCGATGAGGGTGTCCTTCAGGATCTCGTAGTACTCCCGAACCGTCGACGCGGGCACCTGCGCGTCGCTGGCCAGGTTGGCGAAGTTGATCATCTCGCCGTGGGCCAGCGCCGCCACCTGGAGGAACCGGCTGAAGGCGCCGATGTTCCTGACGATCGCCTCGGCCGCCACCTCTTCCCGGAGATAGTCGCCCGCGTAGGCGGCGAGGTCCTCGCCCGGCGACTCGGAGAAGAATATCGGCGGCAGCAGGCCGTGCTCTAGCGCCCTGTCCAGGTCGAAGCGGTCGCCGAGCTCGATGCGGAGGAACGGGTGCAGCACGCGCGACCGCGCCCGCCCCCCCAGCAGGTTGACCCCCCGGCGCCGCAACCGCCGCGCGCTCGATCCGGTCAGCAGGAACCGGGTTCCGTGCTCCTCGATCAGCAGATGCACCTCGTTGAGCAAGGCCGGCAGCCGCTGGATCTCGTCGATGACGGCGATGGCCGCCCCTCGCCGCTCGGCCAGCGCTTCCCGAATGAGGGCCGGGTTCCGGGAGAGGCGCAGGAACTGTTTCTGGTCCAGCAGGTTCCAGACCGGGCAGTCCCCGAACTGCTGGCGGATCAGCGTCGACTTGCCGGTCTGGCGCGGGCCGAACAGGAAGCAGGACTTCCGCTCCACGATGGCTCGCAGATCCAGACGCCGGGGGATGATCGCAGGCTCCATGAGATGACAACCAGCAACAATGTCACTGTTTATCATGACAACGAACAACATGGCTGGTCAACGGCGGGGCCGGCGGGCCGTTGCAGAGCACCGCACGGGCGTGGCCGGCGCACCGCCTCGACGCGGCGGCACCCGCCCCGGCCTGCCGGTCCGGAGGCGGGTGGTAGAATCGCAGGCGATGCCCTCGCTGGAAGCCGCCACCCCGCGTCTCGTCGGGTTCTGCCTGCTGTGCGCGGGCGCCGCCCTGGCGCTGGCCGCCCCCGCGGCCGAGCACGAGTGGCTGGCCGGCGACTCGCACATCCACAGCCACTGGAGCACCGGCTACGACCACCGCGCCAGCCCGCCGATCCCCATCAAGGGACGGGACGCGCTCTACTCGACGCCGCGCAACGCCGCGATGGCGCGGCGCTTCGGGTTGCGCTGGATGGTGACCACCGACCACGGCGGCCCCTACCACTCGAAGGTGAACCTGGAGCAGGCGTACCGCGAGCTGACCCTCTCGCGCGAGCTGGTCCCGGAGGTGCTGCAGTTCTACGGCATGGAGCTCAACATGCCGGGCATGGACCACCACACCCTGATCATTCCACGCGCCGAGGACGAGGCGCAGGTACTACACGGGATCGAGAGCCGCTTCGACGCCAACGAGGACTGGGCCCTGCCCCCCGACCCGCACCGGCAGTCGGCGGGGCTCAGGCGACGGGCGCTGGCGCACATGCAGGGGCTGGAGCGGCTGCCGATCCTGTTCGCGAACCATCCCTCCCGGTCGGCGGAGGCGATCGGAAGCTACGGCCGCGACGAGCCCTGGGAGTTCCGCGAGAACAACGACCTCGCGCCGGACGTGTACCGCGGGATGGAAGGGGCGCCCGGCCACCAGGCCGCCACCCTCACCGACGAGAACAGCAGCGTGTACCGCGGCTCCTACGGGAACCCGGGGGCGCAGACCCTGGGGGGCTTCGACCAGATGACCGCCATCGTCGGCGGCCTGTGGGACGCGCTGCTCGGCGAGGGCCGCCGATTCTGGATCGTGGCCTCGTCCGACTCGCATTTCCACTACACCGAGCCGGTGAGGGCGGGGAGCGACTTCTGGCCCGGCGAGTTCCACAAGACCTGGGTCCATGCGCGCCCGACCTACGCCGGCGTCCTGGACGGCCTGCGGCAGGGCCGCATGTTCGCGGTCGCCGGGGACCTGGTGACCGAGCTCGAGTTCAGTCTGGCCGGCGGGAGGCGCGAGGCCGGGCTCGGCGGCACGCTGCGGGTCGCGCGCGGGGCGCAGGTCACCGCGACCGTCCGGTTCCGCGACCCCGAGACCGAGAACGGGGCGGGCGAGAACCCCGCCGTCCGGCGGGTCGACGTGATCGTGGGCGAAGTGCGGGGACCCGCCGCCGACCCGGCGCACGACCGCAACCCCACGACGCGGGTCCTCGCCCGGTTCACGCGCGACGTGCTGACCCGCGACGGAGACCGCTACGCCGTCGAGGCGGCGCTGCCCGCGGTTGACCGCGATCTCTACGTCCGGGTTCGCGGAACGAGCACCGAGGACCCCGAGCCTCCCGTGGACGGCGCCGGGGAGAACCCCTGGCACGACCTCTGGTTCTACTCGAACCCGATCTTCATCGAGGTCGAGTGACCGCTCTCGTCGCCCGGCGGCGCGCCTGCCCCTCGCGTCGAGGCCGGCTGCGCCGGACGCCCAGGAGGGCTTCGCGCCCGGCGGCCACGGGCGGGAGGAAGCGACATGACGAGCCGCCCGGCCCTCTGCGACGACCCGGCCGCGATTGACGCGGACTGGATGCAGCGGGCGCTGGCCGCGGGCGGCGCCTGCGATGGACCGGCGATACGAAACATCGTCGTCCAGGACCTCGGATCGGCCACCAATGCCTTCGGCAGGCTCCTGCGCTGTCACCTGACCACGGACGGCGGCCTCGCCGCGGACCCCGCCACCGTCATCGTCAAGCTGCCGACCGCGAACCGCACCGCGTTCCGGTTCGCGAAGTGGATGTCGATGCACGAGCGCGAGTGCCTGTACTACCGCCGCCTGGCGCGGCATGCACGCATCCGGTCCCCGGCCCTCCTGTACGGCGATTTCGACGACGATACGCACCGCTTCGTCCTCGTGCTCGAGGATCTGCGCGACCTGGAGGTGCCGGTTCAGGTGGCCGGCGTCTCGGCCGGCCGGGCGAGGCTCGCGGTACGGGAAATCGCGAGGCTGCACGGACAGTTCTGGGGCGCGGTCGACAGCCCGGCCCTGTCCGGTTGCAGCGACGTGCTCGGCCCGAAGTTCCGGCGCTTCATGCAGATCGCCTGTCTGCTCTGCCTTCCGGTCGTTCTCGAGCGCTTCGGCGACTCCTTCTCGCCGCAGACCCGCCGGCTGGTCGAAGCCCTGGGACCGCGGATCACCGCGCACTACGCGGCGGTCGCCGCCGGGCCCAGAACGTTCGTCCACGGCGACTACCGGGGCGAGAACATGTTCTTCGGCCCCGAAGTCGGCGGCGCATCGGCCGGCGGCGGCGCGTCGGCCGGGGACTTCGCGCTGGTGGACTGGCAGGGCTGCGGCCTGGGCGCCGGCCTCTACGACGTGGCGTACTTCCTCGGGACCAGCGTCGTCCCCGGCGACCGGCGCCGCATCGAGCGCGAGGCGCTCGAGGAGTACCACGACATCGTGTGCCGCGCGGGGGCCCGGGACTTCACCTTCGACGACTGCTGGCGCAGCTACCGCCAGAACATGCTGGGTGTTCTCATGCCCTGCATCCTGGCATGCGGCGGGCTCGACCTCGGCGACCGGCGGCTCCACGATCTGGTGAAGTCGGGGCTGGAGCGCGCGTTGGCCGCGATGGAGGACCTGGACGTGGCGGAGTTCCTGCCGCGCGGCCGGTTTCCGATCGCCGGGAACGGCCTGTCGATCCTGTCGCGAGCCGCGTACAGGGCTTTCCGGCTGGCGGCCCCGCCGACCGGGGCGGCGGGCGGCTGAACCTTCCCGCCGTATATGCCATGATATCCTCTCCAGGAAAGGATATCCAGGAGACGTCATGCTTGTTTCCAGATGGGGCAACAGCCTTGGCGTGCGGCTGCCGCGGGCGCTGGTGGACGAGCTCGGCCTCAAGCCCGGGGACGACGTGGAGGTTGTGGCCGCCGCACCCACCCGCCTGGTGGTGGCGAAGGACGACCGCCGCGGGCGGGCGGTAGACCGCATGCGCGCCCGTGCCTGGTCCCTGCCCGAGGGTTACTCTTTCGACCGCGACGAAGCCAACGCGAGATGAGCGCCTTCATCGACACCAACGTGCTGATCTACGCGCAAGGAGCCGGCGCGAAGAGCGAGACCGCGCGCGAAGCGATCCTGGCCCGCGGCGTGCTCAGCGTGGAGGTGATGAACGAGTTCGCGGCCGTGCTGCGCCGCAAGTTCCGCCTGGAGTGGGACCAGATCGCCGACGCTCTCGCCGATGTCCGGGCGGCGCTCGGCCCGGTTCGTCCTGTCGACGTCGAGACCCACCTGCACGCCCTCGATCTCGCCCGTTCGCACGGCTTCAACTTCTACGACGCCCTGATCGTCGCGTCGGCGCTCGCGGCCCGGTGCGACATCCTGCTGACGGAAGACCTGCAGAACGGGCGGCGCGTCAACGGCCTGACCATCGTCAATCCGTTCGTCTGAAGGGACAGGGCCGCCGTCGCGGCTCAAGGCGGGGCCGCTGCTCTTGCCACCGCTCGACTTCCTTCCACCGGTTGCGGCCTCACCGCAGCCCGCCGACCGCCTCGGGCACGCAGACCGCACCCGAGTCCTCCCACTTGTTGTCGGTGAGCTGGCGGACGTCCGTGCCGTCGGCGCGCATGGCGAAGATCTCGCCGTAGGGCTGCGGCACCGAGTCGTACAGGGCCATCTCGTCCTTGAAGCCCGTGCGCGAGCTGCTGAAGACGACCCACTCGCCGCCGGCGCACCAGGCCGAGTGCGCGTCGTTGCCGGGCGCGTGGGTCAGTTGGCGGAGATCGGTGCCGTCGGGCCGGACCGTGTACAGATCGAAGTCGCCGCCGAGGTTCGACGTGAACATGATGCGCTCCCCGTCCGGCGACCACTGCGGGAAGTTGCTGTAGTAGTCGGGTCCGGTCAATGCCACGCGGGGACCGCCGGCCGCGGGGACCACGTAGAGCCGGCGCCCGCCCTTGAACACGAGGCGCTCGCCGTCCGGCGACCAGCTCGGGAACCCGTTGTTC